>NZ_CP087198.1:5432500-5800000 GCF_024749325.1 Pseudomonas sp. B21-010
CTACCATACTCTAGCTCGACAGTTTTGAATGCAGTTCCCAGGTTGAGCCCGGGGATTTCACATCCAACTTAACGAACCACCTACGCGCGCTTTACGCCCAGTAATTCCGATTAACGCTTGCACCCTCTGTATTACCGCGGCTGCTGGCACAGAGTTAGCCGGTGCTTATTCTGTCGGTAACGTCAAAACACTAACGTATTAGGTTAATGCCCTTCCTCCCAACTTAAAGTGCTTTACAATCCGAAGACCTTCTTCACACACGCGGCATGGCTGGATCAGGCTTTCGCCCATTGTCCAATATTCCCCACTGCTGCCTCCCGTAGGAGTCTGGACCGTGTCTCAGTTCCAGTGTGACTGATCATCCTCTCAGACCAGTTACGGATCGTCGCCTTGGTGAGCCATTACCCCACCAACTAGCTAATCCGACCTAGGCTCATCTGATAGCGCAAGGCCCGAAGGTCCCCTGCTTTCTCCCGTAGGACGTATGCGGTATTAGCGTCCGTTTCCGAGCGTTATCCCCCACTACCAGGCAGATTCCTAGGCATTACTCACCCGTCCGCCGCTCTCAAGAGGTGCAAGCACCTCTCTACCGCTCGACTTGCATGTGTTAGGCCTGCCGCCAGCGTTCAATCTGAGCCATGATCAAACTCTTCAGTTCAAACATCTTTGGGTTTTGAGAAAACCCTAAACTTGGCTCAGCAATCGTTGGTTACATCTTTGATTTCTCGCGGAGTAACTTGTGATGCTGATAATCTGTTGACTAGCAGTCTGACTCCACAAGCACCCACACGAATTGCTTGATTCAGTTGTTAAAGAGCGGTTGGCTGAGTCTTTCGTCTCAACCGAGGCGCGCATTCTACAGCGCCCCGTGTATCTGTCAAGCGGTTATTTTCAGAAGTTTTCAAAGTTTCCTTTGCAACTTCAACCACTTGCGCTTCCGATCTCTCGTTAGCGGGAGGCGAATTCTACAGCGTTACTCGCTGCTGTCAACACCTCTTTTTCACCGCTTTCGACCGAGAAGATCGAACCGCCGATAGAGCCAAACAACACCGCTCTACCTGCTCCTTCCGGGCCTCGATGAACTGAAGCCCAACACCTTCGAAACCTACTTAACTCATTGAATCTCAAGGAGTTTTCCGTTTCGACTGCGCCGGAAGTGGGGCGAATTATAGACTTCCAGAATCTGCCGTCAACACTTAATTACGCTTTTGTTGCAGAAGGGACTTTCCCACCCAGCAAACGCGGGATCCGGCGCATAACCGGCGGGACTCTTAGCATCAACAGTACAGCCCCTATAAAGGCGTATATCGCCCACTCCTTCAGATCTGCCCGCACGATCCACAGCATATGCAGCAACCCAAGCCCCAGGATCAGATAAACCAGGCGATGCAATTTCTTCCAACGCACGCCAAGCCGCCGCTGACTGTAGCGATTGGATGTAACCGCCAGCGCCAGCAGACCGAGAAATCCAAGCGCCCCGACAATAATGTAAGGCCGCTTGCTCAACTCGACGCCCAGCTGCGACCAGTCGAACCCCAATATGAAGGCCGCATACCCACTCAAATGCAGCACCACATAAGTAAAGCACCACAACCCCAACTGCCGCCTGACCGCAATCCACCCCGCCCATCCCGTCAGCCTTTGCAGCGGCGTCATGCTCAAGGTGATCAACAACAGGATCAACGTGCCCAACCCGAGCCGATCCACCAGCACCTTGCCCGGGTCAGGACCCAGCGAGTTCATCAAGGCTTCGTAAAGCCAGAACAAGGGCCAGACCGCCGCCGCGATGAAGATGCCGACTCGCCAGACTGGAAAACGCATCAGTAATCCTTCCTCAGGTCCATCCCTGCATATAAAGAAGCGACTTCATCCTGATAGCCGTTGAACATCAACGTATCGCGAACATTGGGACTGAACAGCCCGCTTGGTAAACGACGCTCATGCGCCTGGGTCCACCGCGGATGATCGACCGTCGGATTGACGTTGGCATAGAAACCGTATTCGTCAGACGCGATGCTCTGCCAAGTCGTCTTCGGCTGCTCACTCACCAGACTGATACGCACGATGGACTTCACACTTTTGAAACCGTATTTCCATGGGACCACCAACCGCAGCGGCGCGCCGTTCTGGTTCGGCAACTCCCGCCCGTACATTCCCACCGCCAGGATGGCCAACGGGCTCATGGCCTCATCCAATCGCAAGCCTTCGACATACGGCCAGTCGATCAAGGCGAAACCGGAACGCTGCCCCGGCATGACCTTGGGATCCTGCAGGGTTTCGAAGCGGATGTACTTGGCCTTGGAGGTCGGCTCGACCTGCTTGAGCAATGCAGAGATGGGGAAGCCAATCCACGGAATGACCATCGACCAGGCCTCGACACAGCGCAATCGATAGATACGTTCTTCCAGTTGATAAGGCCTCATGAAGTCTTCCAACCCGTAGCGTCCTGGCTTGCCCACCTCCCCGTCCACGACCACGCTCCAGGGTTCGGTCTTCAACGACCCAGCATTGGCTGCCGGGTCTCCCTTGTCGGTTCCGAACTCATAGAAGTTGTTGTAATGGGTCGCGTCCTTGAACGGCGTGATGGGCTCATTCTTGACCGTGACCGCGCCCCATTGGACTGAAGGCAGTTTCTCGGCAAACCAGGACGGCGCCTTGCCGGGCTCGACATCGGCATAACGCGCCGCATCGGCAGCACTGGCCCATTGAGGCAAGCTGCTGACGGCGAGGCCAGCCAGGGTTGCACCGAGCATTTGCCGACGGGATAGATAGAGGGATTCGGGCGTGACGTCCGATTCACGGCAGTCGGACGACTTGGGGATCTTGATCAGCATGACAACTCCGCAGTATTGGAGGGCAGGTGCACCAATAGACTGCGGAGTATGGGGGAAATTACATTAAGGCAACGTTTAGCGTCGACGAAGGCGCAACAAGTATTGCACCGGTCCGGAGGCGGCATAGCCCAGGAACACCAACAACAGGATACGCGGCGGATCACTGAACACCACTGCGAACACCAGCACCACCGCCAGAATCGCCACGAACGGCACACGGCCCTTCAGGTCGAGCTCCTTGAAGCTGTTGTACTTGATGTTGCTGACCATCAACATCCCGGCCGCCGCAACCAGCAACGCCACCAGGAACGACATTTTCGACCCCTGGATGCCGTAGTCGCTGAATGCCCAGACAACACCTGCCACGACACCCGCCGCGGCCGGACTGGCCAGGCCGATGAAGTAACGCTTGTCAGCCTTGCCAACCTGGGTGTTGAAACGAGCCAGGCGCAACGCCGCCCCCGCCACATAGATAAAGGCAACCATCCAGCCGACCTTGCCCATGTCTCCCAGTGCCCAGCCGAACGCCAGCAAGGCGGGAGCCACGCCAAAGGCGACCATGTCGGACAGTGAATCATACTCGGCGCCAAACGCACTCTGGGTATTGGTCATGCGGGCCACACGCCCGTCAAGGCCATCGAGCACCATGGCGACGAAGATCGCAATGGCGGCGAACGCGAAGTAACGGCTCGCCCCTGCGCTATCCCCAGCGCTCAAGGCAGCCTGGGCACTCATGGAGTTGATGATGGAATAGAAACCGGCGAACAGGTTCGCGGTGGTGAACAGGTTCGGCAACAGATAGATGCCACGATGCCGGACCTTACGGCCTTCAGCGTCATGGCCTTCTTCGACGTGCTCATCGATGGGCAACAGGCTTTCGGCGTCAGGAGCCTGGTTTGGCTCGTCGGGACGTTCGCTCATGGACAATACCTTGCAACGGTGTGAAAAAATTCGACAGATGTCTGGGACGACGGTTCGGCCGCAAACGATGCAGCTTTATACCAGAAGCCACCGCCCAAACGAAAAAACGCGGCCGAGGCCGCGTTTTTCGATCAAGTTCGCGACTTAGTTCTTGGCTTTGTCGACGATCTTGTTGGCACCGATCCACGGCATCATCGAGCGCAGTTGCTCGCCGATGATTTCGATACCGTGAGCGGCGTTGTTGCGACGCTTGGCGGTCATCGAAGGATAGCCGGTAGCGCCTTCGCTGATGAACATCTTGGCGTATTCGCCATCCTGAATACGTTTCAGGGCGTTGCGCATGGCCTGACGGGATTCGGCGTTGATGACTTCCGGACCGGTCACGTACTCGCCGTATTCGGCGTTGTTGGAGATCGAGTAGTTCATGTTGGCGATACCGCCTTCGTACATGAGGTCAACGATCAGCTTCAGTTCGTGCAGGCATTCGAAGTAGGCCATTTCTGGCGCGTAGCCAGCTTCAACCAGGGTTTCGAAACCGGCCTTGACCAGCTCGACGGTACCGCCGCAAAGAACGGCTTGCTCGCCGAACAGGTCGGTTTCAGTCTCGTCCTTGAAGGTGGTTTCGATGATGCCGGTACGACCGCCACCCACGCCAGCAGCGTAGGACAGGGCCACGTTCTTGGCGTTGCCGGACGCATCCTGGTAGATCGCGATCAGGTCAGGGATACCGCCGCCTTTCACGAACTCGGAACGCACGGTGTGACCCGGGGCCTTCGGCGCGATCATGATCACGTCGAGGTCGGCACGTGGCACAACCTGGTTGTAGTGGATCGCGAAGCCGTGGGAGAAGGCCAGGGTGGCGCCTTTCTTGATGTTCGGTTCGATTTCGTTCTTGTACAGCGCCGATTGGAACTCGTCCGGGGTCAGGATCATGACCAGGTCGGCCGCAGCAACGGCAGAAGCCACGTCGGTCACTTTCAGGCCATGGGCCTCGGCCTTGGCAACGGTGGCCGAGCCTTTACGCAGGCCGACAGTCACGTCAACGCCGGAATCTTTCAGGTTGCACGCCTGGGCGTGACCTTGGGAGCCGTAGCCGATGATGGCGACTTTCTTGCCCTGGATGATCGACAGGTCGCAGTCTTTATCGTAGAAAACTTTCATGAATTTCCCCTATATCCGGCCGTTCAGGCCATTCGCTAATTTGGTTTAGATGCTCAGTACTTTGTCGCCACGGGCAATCCCGGTGACACCACTGCGTACGGTTTCCAGAATCGAGGCAGTGCCGATCGATTGAATGAAGCTGTCGAGCTTGTCGCTGGTACCGGTCAACTGAACGGTATAGACGCTGGCGCTGACATCGACGATCTGCCCACGATAAATATCGGTAGTGCGTTTGATCTCGGCGCGCTGGGCGCCGGTGGCCTTGACCTTGACCAGCATCAGTTCACGCTCGATGTGAGCGCTTTCCGACAGGTCCACCAGCTTGACCACCTCGATCAGCTTGTTCAGGTTCTTGGTGATCTGCTCGATGATTTCATCGTGCCCTACGGTGGTCAGCGTCAGACGCGACAGGGTCGGGTCTTCGGTTGGCGCCACGGTCAGGCTTTCGATGTTGTAGTTGCGCTGTGAGAACAGGCCCACTACACGAGACAGCGCACCCGGTTCGTTTTCCAGAAGCAGGGAAATAATATGTCGCATGATTAGGTACGCTCCGTCTTGCTCAGCCACATATCGCGCATGGAGCCGTCTTTGATCTGCATCGGGTAGACGTGCTCGCTGGTGTCGACCGCAATATCGATCACCACCAGGCGATCCTTCATGGCGAACGCTTCCTCCATCTTCGACTTCAAATCCTTCGATTCGGTGATGCGCACGCCAACGTGACCGTAGGCCTCTGCCAGCTTGACGAAATCAGGCAACGATTCCATGTACGAGTGCGAGTGACGGCTGCCGTAGCTCATATCCTGCCACTGGCGAACCATCCCCAACACGCCGTTGTTCAGGATCACGATCTTTACCGGCAAACCGTATTGCAGGCAGGTGGACAGTTCCTGGATGTTCATCTGGATGCTGCCTTCGCCCGTGACGCAGGCGACATCAGCCTCTGGGAAGCTCAACTTGATGCCCATGGCCGCCGGGAAACCGAAGCCCATGGTGCCCAGGCCGCCGGAGTTGATCCAGCGATTGGGTTTGTCGAACTTGTAGTACTGCGCAGCGAACATCTGGTGCTGGCCCACGTCGGAGGTCACAAAGGCATCGCCCTTGGTCACTTCGCACAGGGTTTCGATCACGGTCTGCGGCTTGATCACACTGCCGTCACCCTTGTCATAAGGGAACAGGCCACGATCGCCGCGCCATTCATCAACCTGCTTCCACCAGCTGGCCACGGACTCCTTGTTTGGAACCTCGCCGATTTCCTTGAGGATGGCGACCATTTCGGTCAGCACGCTCTCTACAGGACCGACAATCGGCACGTCTGCCTTGATGGTCTTGGAGATGGACGCTGGGTCGATATCGATGTGGATGATCTTGGCGTTCGGGCAGAATTTCGCCGGACCATTGATGACGCGGTCGTCGAAACGTGCGCCGACCGCCAGGATGACATCGGCGTGGTGCATCGCCAGGTTGGCGGTGTAGCTGCCGTGCATGCCGAGCATACCGATGAACTGACGGTCGGTGCCAGGGAACGCACCCAGGCCCATCAGCGTATTGGTGACCGGCAGGTTAAGCATTTTCGCCAGTTCGGTCAGCGGCGCGGAGCCACCGCCGAGGATCACGCCACCACCGGAGTACAGCACCGGGCGCTTGGCCGCCAGGAGCATTTCGGCTGCCTTGCGGATTTGCCCGGAGTGGCCGCGTACGGCCGGGCTGTAGGAACGCAGCTTGGCTTTTTTCGGGAAGATGTATTCGAACTTCTCGGCCGGATTGGTCATGTCCTTCGGAATATCGACCACGACCGGGCCCGGACGACCGGATTCAGCCAGGTAGAAGGCCTTCTTCATGACTTCCGGGATCTCCGACGCATGCTTGATCATGAAGCTGTGCTTCACGATTGGCCGGGAGATACCGATCATGTCGGTTTCCTGGAATGCATCGGTCCCCACCAGGGTGCTGGGCACCTGGCCGGAAATGATCACCATCGGAATGGAGTCCATGTACGCGGTGGCGATACCGGTGATGGCGTTCGTGGCGCCTGGACCAGAAGTCACCAGTACCACGCCGGCCTTGCCGGTGGCACGGGCATAGCCGTCAGCCATATGCGTGGCCGCCTGCTCGTGACGAACCAGGATGTGGGTCACTTCCGGTTCTTTGAACAGGGCATCATAGACATGAAGAAGAGCACCACCGGGGTACCCGTAGATATATTTGACGCCTTCGTCACGCAAAAAGCGGACGAGCATCTCACCGCCAGATAAAAGCTCCACGTTGTTCACCTCTAAAACGCCAGAATACCGACCCACAAAAAAGGGGACGGGTCTTAATAGGTTTACTTCTCGGCAGAGCATGAGCGACGGTGGTCGCCGACTACGTCAGCACTGACTGAGCAAGTATTGGGATCGTCCCAAGTGTTGCGGGCCTTTCCCACCCAGCGCGAGGTAACGCGTTGCGGGTGTAACAGGTCGGCGCGGATGTGCGCCTCATGATCTGCTGAGTGGGCCTGCTTCTGGCAGTCCCTCTACAGCGGACTTTGGATTCTTCTGTTTCGCCTCCTTCAAGTCAAGTCGTCTATGTGCTTTATTCGAAGTAAGCGCATGAGAACGCAAGAAAAAACCTTTAAACGGCAACTGTGTTAGCTTCAATTGCGCAACCCATGACAAGGAAACAGCATGCGAATGATTTTCTTGACGGCCAGCCTGCTGGTTGGCCTGAGCCCGATGTGCATGGCCGGTCAGGTCTACAAATGGGTGGACGCCCAGGGCGTTACCCACTTCGGCGCCCAGCCGCCCGAAGGCACGGAGGCCACGACCGTGATCAAGTCCGCCCCGCCGCCCGCCAAACCGGCGGCACCGCCGTCTGGCGGAGTCATTGGCGACCAAAAGGCCATCGACCAACAGGTCAAGAAACAGATTGCCGAGCAGGAAGCCCAACTCAAGGCGTTCTGCGAACAGGCCCGGACCAACCTGGCGCAATTGCAGAACAATCCCAGGGTGCGGGAAGACGTGGAGGGGGAAATGCGCCGCCTCACCGATGAGGAGCGGCGCCTGCGGATCGACGAGACCCGCAAGCAAATCGAGGAGAACTGTCAGTAATGGCGGTCAGCCGGCGTTGCTGATCAACTGATCGAACTGCGCCAGCAGCCGCTGCAACTCGATGCCCTGCCCTGGCCGCTGGGCATAGACCATCTCGGCCATGGCAAGGATGCCCGAGGCGTTGGGCAGCGGCAGGTCGTTTTCCAGGATGGCTTTCATCCTGGGCAGGAAAATCCATTGCAGCCATTGCTCGAAATCCAGGGTGTCGACCGCGAACGGCTCGACACTGGCCAGCGCCTGCGCCGAAGGCGACACATCGCTCCACCAGCCCTGGACCCGCAGTTCCCGCTCGATCAACAGCAACTGATCGGCGATCTGAGGAAAACGCGTATCCATCAGAGCGAAACCTTGGCCTTCTGACGGGCCAATGCCGCGCCAGCGGAATCGCCCTGTTTCTCACGGGCCTGGGCGATCAATCCCCACAGGCTGGCCTGAAGCGCCGGACGACCACTGGAGAATGTCAGGCCACGACGGGCCAGCTGTTCGGCTTGCGGCGCATCGCCTTGGGCCATGCGCACCTGGGCCAGGCGATAAAGCACCTGAGGTTCGCGCGGCGCGACACGTTGGGCACGCTCCAGGCTGGAAGACGCACCGTTGAGGTCACCGCCGGCCTGTTGTTGTTGCGCGGTGGTCAGCAGGGCCAGCACCGGGCCGTCGAGCTGTTCATCGGCGGACAGGCCACCGGCGCCTGCCGACGGGATACTGCTCGGCGTCGAAGGCATGCTGTAGCTGCCCTGATCGATCGGCGAGGTTTCGATTGGCCCGGGGGTGATCGGGCCCGGCGTGATCGGTGTGCTGCTGATCGGCGCCGAGGTCGTCGCGCCGCCACCTGGCACCATCACGACAACACCGGTGTCGCCCTGCGGGATTGCCTGGACCTGACCCTGCGCCGGCCGCTTCACCGTCGTCTGACGGAAACCGCCGTTGGCAGAAACCCGCTCACTGTTGGAAACAGCGGTGCCGGAGTCAACGACCGGAATCGAACCACGTTGTACGGTAGAGCAACCACTGAGCAAAGCCACGGCCGTTACCGCTGGAATCAACCACTTGTTCACTTGAAACCCTCTTTGCTTAATTCATCCAGTCCTTGACCCAATCCATCACCGATTCGGCGGGATTCGTGCCGCCACAGGCAGCACCGGGTGGCGGTTCGCTACCGCGAATATACGGCATCTGCACAGCGCCCGGGCAATTGGCATCGGAGCCTTGCCCCGTGCGCGAATCGACCCACGCCTGGACGATGTTGTCCGGTTGCGGCATGTCCAGCGGCAACGGGTCGGCCTTGCGCATGAAACTGGTCCAGACCTGCAGCGCACCGGTGGCACCGGTGAACGGGGTCTTGCCGTTGTCATCACGTCCGAGCCAGACCACTGCCAGCAGGTCCTGGCTGAAACCGGCAAACCAGCTGTCGCGCGAGTCGTTACTGGTGCCGGTCTTACCCGCCAGGGTCAGGGTCCGAGGCAGCACGTTATAGACCGAACTGCCGGTGCCTTCACGCATGACTCGCTGCATCGCGCTCTGGATCAGGTAAATGGAGGCTGGATCGAAACGCTGCTGGATCTGGAATGGATAACGCTTGAGCGGCTCGCCATCGGCGGTCAGCACGCTGCGGATCCCGCGCATCGGCGTATTGAAACCGCCGTTGGCCAGCGTCTGGTACATGGCCGCCACTTCGATCGGCGTAAGGCCACCGGCGCCCAACAACATCGATGGGAACGCCGGGAGTTCGCGACTCACCCCCAGGCGCGCCAAGGTCTTGAGTACGTTCGGGACGCCGACTTCAAGCCCGAGGCGAGCCGTCGACAGGTTGTAGGAATGCGCCAGCCCCTGGTACAGGAACACCGTGCCATGGGAGCGTCGATCATAGTTCTGCGGTTTCCAGACCTGGCCATCGGCACCCTTGACGGAGAACGTCTCGTCCGACAACCAACTGGTCAGCGTGTATTGGCTCGGCTTTTCCAGGGCGGTGAGGTAAACCGCCGGCTTGATCAGCGAGCCAATCGGGCGCACCGCATCCAGCGCCCGGTTGAAACCGGCGAAACTGGCCTGCCGGCTGCCGATCATGGCCTGGACTTCGCCGGTTTCCGGGTTGGTCACCACCATGGCCGCTTCGACTTCGTCGGCGCCCTTGCGCCCACCCAGTCGCTTGAAGGTGTCCTCGACCGAGGCTTCGGCCTTCATCTGCAGGATCGGGTCGAAACTGGTGAAGATGCGCAGGCCTTCTTCGGTCAAGTCTTCGTCGCGGTAGTCTTCCCGCAGCTGACGCTTGACCAGGTCCATGAAGCCGGGGAACGAACTGTCTGCCAGGCTGCCACGCTTGGTCACGCCCAACGGCATCTTTTTCGCCGCCTCGACTTGCTCGGCCGTCGCCACACCCTGTTGTTGCAGCAGGTCGAGCACCAGGTTGCGCCGTTCGAGGGCGCGTTCCGGATTACGACGCGGGTTATAGGAAGACGGTCCCTTGACCATGCCCACCAACAACGCCACCTGATGCAACTTGAGCTCGGACAGCGGTTGGCTGAAGAAGAACTGGCTGGCGAGGCCGAAACCGTGCACCGCCCGCTGACCGTCCTGGCCGATAAATACCTCGTTGAGGTACGCCTCCAGGATCTCCGGCTTGTCGTAGTGCAGCTCCAGCAACAACGCCATCATGGCTTCGGTGAGCTTGCGGGTCAGGCTGCGTTCGTTGGTCAGGTAGAAGTTCTTGACCAACTGTTGGGTCAGCGTACTGCCGCCCTGGCGCATGTGGCCCGAGGAGGTATTGACCCAGATGGCCCGGGCAATCGACTTGGGCGAGACGCCGAAGTGATGGTAGAAGTCGCGATCTTCGACGGCGATCAGCGTATCGAGCAGGAACGGCGGCACCTGGTCGATCTTGATCAGGATCCGGTCTTCGAGGTTCTTGGGGTACAGGCCACCAATGAGCAGCGGCTCAAGGCGCACCACCGACAGGCTTGCGTTGTTGGCGCCGGTCAGCGCAGCGACATAATCGCCGGAAAAGCGCACCCGCACCGGTTGCGCCTGCTCCATGCCCTCATAGAACTGGAAGCCACGGGTATTGAGGTCGATGGTATTGCCATTGACCGAGGCCGCACCCGGGCCATTGGCCACGCTTTCACGGCGATAACCCAAGGCATCGAGCTCGGTCAGGAAATCATCCTTGCTCAGCTTCTGTCCGACGAACAGCTCCAACGGCCGGGCATAGACCTTGGCCGGAATGGTCCAGCGCTTGCCGGAGAACTTCTCCTGGACCACGGCATCGAGATAGACCGCAAAACCGGCGAGCACGACGAGGCCCACCAGGCTGAGTTTAAGGGCCCAGCCCAGCCAGGGCCGCAGGCGGCTGGCGGGTGGTTTCTTGGGGGTACGGGGGGATCGGGTACGAGTCATGGCGGCGGATTATACGCACTTTGCCTCGGTTCAACATGAGCCCTCCACGCGGTTTGCGTTAGCGCGGCTTGCGGCCATAATGACGGCCTTGAATTTTCCCAGTCTATGAAGGACCGCCCGTGAGCCAATCCCTGATCACTGCCCTGCAAAACCCGGCCCTCTACCCGCATCCCGTCGAAGGGTTCCAGGTCATCGAGACCCACATTTCCTGGGTATTGCTCACTGGGCCATACGCCTACAAATTCAAAAAACCGGTCAACTTCGGCTTCCTCGACTTCACCAGCCTCGAGGCGCGAAAGCACTTCTGTGGTGAGGAGTTGCGCCTCAACCAACGCCTGACCCAGGACCTGTACCTGGACGTCCTGCCGATTACCGGCAGCGCCGAAGCGCCACAGCTGGGTGGCGACGGCCCGGCCATCGAGTACGCCCTGAAGATGCGTCAGTTCCCGCAGAGCGAACTGCTCAGCACGTTGCAAGCCAACGGCGAACTGACCACCGCGCACATCGACGAGATGGCCGCGCAGATCGCCCAGTTCCACCTCTCCACGCCCAAGGTACCAGCTGACAACGACGCTGGTACCCCGCAAAGCGTGATGGCACCAGTGCTGCAGAACTTCGAACAGATCCGCCCGTTCCTCAGCGACAAGGCCGACCTGTTGCAACTCGAAGCCCTGCAAGCCTGGGCCGAAAGCAGTTTCGAACGCCTCAAGCCGCTGTTCACCCAACGCAAGGCCGAAGGTTTCATCCGCGAATGCCACGGTGATATCCACCTGGGCAACGCCACCGTGATCGACGGCAAGGTGGTGATTTTCGATTGCATCGAGTTCAACGAACCGTTCCGTTTCACCGACGTCTACGCCGACACTGCGTTCCTGGCGATGGACCTGGAAGACCGCGGCCTGAAATCGCTGGCACGGCGCTTCGTCAGCCAGTACCTGGAACTGACCGGTGACTACCAGGGCCTGGAGCTGCTGAACTTCTATAAAGCCTACCGCGCCCTCGTCCGGGCCAAAGTCGCGCTGTTCAGCATGCCGGCCGAAGCCGATCCGGTACAGCGCGCCACCACCCTGCGCCAATACCGCAACTACGCCAACCTGGCCGAAAGCTACAGCACCATTCCTTCGCCTTTCCTGGCCATCACCCACGGTGTTTCGGCTGTCGGCAAAAGCCATGTCGCAATGCGCCTGGTCGAGGCACTGGGTGCCATTCGCCTGCGTTCGGACGTGGAGCGCAAGCGCCTGTTCGGCCAGCAACAGGTCCCCAACGATCCACAGGCCGGCATCTATAGCAGCGACGCCAGCAGCGCCACCTACGCCCGCCTGCATGAAATCGCCGCGGCGATCCTGCGCGCCGGCTTCCCGGTCGTGATCGATGCCACCTACCTCAAGCACGATCAGCGCGACGCCGCGGCAAAAGTCGCCGAGGCCACCGGCGCTCCGTTCCTGATTCTCGACTGCGATGCGCCGCAAGCGGTCATCGAAAGCCGCCTGGCACAACGTCAGGCCGACCAGAAAGACCCCTCCGATGCGAATCTGGCGGTCATTGCCGCACAACAATCCAGTCGCGAAGCCCTGACCCCGGCGGAAATTCTCTGCAGCAAACGGGTCCAAACCAACGAAAGCGGCACACTCGACATCGTGGTCGCGCAGATCCGTCAACGCCTGCCAAGCCTGTAACTATTTCGGCCGTGAAGCGATGCCCGGCTTCACGGCCGTCAAATAGTGGCACTATACTGGCGTCATAAAACCAACAGGTGATATGAAATGAGTCTCCCCAAGCTTCTCACTACCCCGCTTTATGCCCTGCTGCGCAAAGACGATATCGCCGGGTTCAACAGCGAACGCCCACAAGGTCCAGTCGACATGCGCGGCGGCGATTTTCGAGGCCTTGATCTGCGGGAACTGAACGCGGACGACGTTGATTTCAGCGACGCCTACTTCCGCTCCGCCGATCTGCGTGGCATCGATTTTCGCAAGTCGTCACTGGAAGGCGCGAGCCTGGCCCACGCGCAAATCTCCGGTGCCTACTTCCCGCCGGAGCTGTCTGCGGACGAGATCCTGATGTCGATGAACTTCGGCACCCGGTTGCGCTACCGCACTCGCTGAACCTGTTTGAAGCGGGTCGGCCAGCGAGCGGACCTGCCACAGACTGAAACGGATCTCCAGCGCCCCCGCTTGCGCTGGAGCATGTAGTTTGCAGCCTTTTCCCACCCCATCGTGCGTAATGCCTTAGAAGCTTTTGCGTCGAATCCGACCAAACAATCACGCTTTTCCTACTGACCGCTACACTGCTCAGAAGCTTGCCCACTGCACCAATCGGCCATCGCAAGGAGGCTCGATGAATGATGAACTGCAACACCTGAAGAATCTGGGCAAGACATCAGCCCAGTGGCTGCACGCCGTGGGCATTCACAGTGCCTCGGATCTACGCCGGCTTGGCGCGGTGGACGCCTATCGCGCCGTGCGCACTCGGGGCTTCCGGGCCTCCAAGGTGTTGCTGTACGCCATCGAGGGCGCGTTGATGGATGTGCATTGGAATGACATCCCCGCCGAGCGCAAAGAAGCCCTGAATAAACAGCTGGACGCCATTTCAACGCGCCATAAGCCCTGACGCCCCTTTCGTTTCCAGCGCGAACCCTGGCCGCGAGGTTATTTCGGCGAATCGCAAAACAATGTTTGACATGGTAATGAGAATCGATATGATTACCACATCCAGTCGCGAGACTGGTCGATATTTGAACAGCCCTTGGTTCGGACTCTCAGATATCTCCTCATCAGGCTAATCACGGTTATTTGACCCGGCTTTTGCCGGGTCTTTTTTTGCCTGTAGAAAATCACTTCCCGGCGTGTTCGCGCATCTGCGCACAGTAATCCTGTGGCGGCATGGCCGGCGTGTACCACACGTAATCCGCCATGGCCGACGTCACCTCGCTGCCCTCCTCGGCCAGCATCAGGACGACCGGTGCCTCGCTCGCGCCAAGATCCAGCGCATGCAGCGGCACGCCGACATCCTTTCGCGCATGCCAGGCACCGGCGAACAGCAGTGCCGGTGTCGGCGCTTGCAGCAGGCGTTCGGTCATGCGTCGGTCACGCTGCTGCTGCACGGCCAGCATCGCTGGCATTTGCGACTCGGGCAGCAAACCGCAGTGGGATTCACGGATTTGCCCCAACAACGCGTCCTTCACAGTGGCTGCATTGGAGCGAGTGCCCATCAAGCTGGGGGCTTGTCGATAGAAACGCTGGATCTCGGCGGCGTCCAGATTGGCGGCCAGCAACGGATAGCGTTGCGCCAGGACGAACTCGACGACGGGGCCATACAGGCTCCAATCCCAGCCGGGCGACCAGTCCAGTGCGCCGGGCAGGTCCTTCGGCAAGGCGGGTAGCTGGCGGACCGAATCAACGCGTGGCTGCTGGGTGGGGGTGAGCATTTCCAGCAACAGGCTGCCCTGGGCCCGCTGCCCGGCCAGGGCCTGGAGCAGCCAGGCCTGCAGTGCGTGGTGATCGCGATTGTCGTGCCGCTCCCCCACCACCACCCGAGGCGCCGTTGCCAAGCGTTCGACCAATGCCTGGGGTGTCACGGCCTGGCCATTGTGCAAATCACGGATTCGTCCGCCGAGTGGGGGCGGTGCGATGCTCTGACACGCCGTCAGTACACTCAATGCCAGAATCAGGAGCAGGCGCACGGCCATATCCTCCAGGGCGCCCTCAGCGGGCAATGATCAATGGATGCCCGCGCTCCGGATGGTCTTGCACCAGCACGTCCAGGCCAAACACCGCCTTGAGCGGTTCCGGGCGCAGGACGTGCCGGGGCGTGTCCAGGGCCACCGGCCGACCGGACGCGAGCAGTAACAGGCGATCACAGTAACGCGCCGCCAGGTTCAGGTCATGCAGGATCACCAGCACGGCAGCGCCGCGACTGGCGAACTCACGCACCGCCTGGAGGATGGTGTGCTGGTGCAGCGGATCAAGCATCGAGGTCGGCTCGTCCAGCAACAGGGTTTGCCCCGCTTCACCCGGCCACAACTGCGCCAACACCCGCGCCAGGTGCACCCGCTGACGTTCGCCGCCGGACAACGCCAGGTAACTGCGACCGTGCAGATGCGCGGCGTCTGCCGCTTGCAGCGCCAAGGCGACGATTTGCTCGTCGCGCACTCGACCACTCTGGTGCGGCAGGCGCCCCATGCCGACGACCTCCTCGACACGGAAGGCGAAATCCAGGGTCGAGGACTGCGGCAAGACCGCCAGGCGCCGGGCGCGCTCGGCACCCTGCCACTGGGCGAGTGGCCGATCATCGAGCCAGACCTGCCCCTGGGCCGGGCGCAATTCGCCGCACAGGCCCGCCAGCAAAGTACTTTTACCTGCGCCGTTGGGCCCAAGCACTCCGAGTACTTCGCCAGGGTTGAGCGCGAGATCGACGTCCGCCAGCACCGTCTTGCGGCCACGTTGAATGTGCAGGTTCTGCGCTCGCAGCATCAGGAGCGCCCTCGCACCAATAGATAAAGGAAGAACGGCGCGCCGATGAAGGCCGTGACAATGCCGATCGGCAATTCCGCAGGGGCCAGTGCCAGGCGCGCCATCAGATCGGCGAACAACAGCAGGCTTGCGCCCGCCAACACCGAAGCAGGCAGCAACACCCGGTGGTCGGGGCCGGCCACCAGCCGCACCAGATGCGGCACTACCAGCCCGACGAAGCCAATCATGCCCGCAGCCGCCACCGCAGCGCCAACCCCCAAGGCCGTACAAAACACCAGTTCACGCTTGAGGCTTTCGACGTTAACGCCCAGGTGGGCAGCCTCGGACTCCCCCAGCAACAGCGCATTGAGCTCCCGGGCCCGGCGTGGCAGCCAGAGCGCCACGCCGGTGCTGACCAGCAACAGCGGCCACAACCGCGCATAGCTCGCGCCGTTGAGACTGCCCAGGTTCCAGAACGTCAGGGTGCGCAGGGTCGCGTCATCCGCCAGGTAGGTGAACAGACCGACGGCCGAACCGGACAGTGCGGTCAGGGCAATACCGGCCAGGAGCATGGTTGCGACATGGGTCTGGCCGTTGCGTCGTCCGAGACGATAGACCAGCGCCGTAACGCCGAGCCCGCCAAGGAATGCACACAACGAAAGCACGTAGGGGCCAAAGGCTTCGGGCCACCCACCCAGCGCCGAGCCACCGACAATGGCGAACGCGGCGCCCAGCGCCGCACCGCTGGACACGCCCACCAGCCCCGGGTCCGCCAGTGGGTTGCGAAACAGTCCCTGCATCGCCACACCGGACAACGCCAACACTCCGCCCACCGCCAACCCCAGCAAGGTGCGCGGCAAACGGATCTGGCCGAGGATCAGTTCGGCCTGCTCCAGGCCGTCGGCGGCCACCGGCAAGCCCAACAGGCGCAAGGCGGCGCGCAAGGTGTCGAGCAGCGGCAAGCTCACCGGCCCCAGGGCCAGGGACAGCCAGGTTGCCAGCAGACACAGCAGGCCCAGGCCGATGAACAAGGTGCGTGGCTTGATCAACGAGGTCATGGCGCCGTGGCCGACGCAACCGGATAGAAGCCTGCTGTCATCGTCACCAGGCTTTGTGGCAACCGCGGGCCCAATCCGCCTACCAACAGCGTCGACTCGCCCCCCAGCGCACCGACCCACTCCGACACGGCGCCGCCGGCACTGACCCAGCGCTGCGGCAATTGGGCCGCGCTGGCCCCCTGGTTGAGCAACAGTGCGACACAGAGCGCAGCAACGCGGATGTTCAGGCGCATCGGGCAGCTTTCCTCAAAGAAGTTTTTCACAGGACCGGGCATGGCCAAGTATCCTCAGCCACCTGTGAAGAAGGCGCCATTTGATAATTGTGTTCATTTGACCGTCAAGCGTGAACCTTTTGCCACACGAAACCTTGTGGGAGCGAGCTTGCTCGCGATAGCGGCGTGTCAGTCACGGAGATGTTGAATGTGTCGCCTTCATCGCGAGCAAGCTCGCTCCCACAGTTTTTTACCAAGGACACACATGAAGTTTCTCTGTACCGCCGCCCAATTGCCCGACAACGGCAGTCGCGGTTTCGACCTCGATGGACGCAAAGTACTGGCCGTGCGACGCGCCGGCCAGGTGTATGCCTATCTCAACCGCTGCCCGCACCGGGGCGTGCCGCTGGAATGGCAACCCGACCAGTTCCTCGACGCCAGCGCCAGCCTGATCCAGTGCGCCACCCACGGCGCGCTGTTTTTGATCGAGAGCGGCGAATGCGTGGCGGGCCCCTGCGCCGGTCAGTTCCTGGTAGCCCTAGACAGCCGGGAGGACGAGCAAGGCATCTGGATCAAGTTGTAGCGGTTCGAGCAATACCGGCAACGCACGGTCCACCCACATCTGCTCGGGCGTCAGCGTGACCCCGTAGGCCAGCACCTCCACACCCGCCGCCACCGCATCACGCAGGGCAGCGGCGTACACCGGATCGATTTCCTCTGCCGGGCGCACCGCTTCGATGCCGCTCAGGTTCACACAATACAGCTGTACCGCCCGCACACCTTCCCGGGCCAGGCAAGCGAGTTCCCTCAGATGCTTGGCCCCGCGCAGGGTCACCGCATCGGGAAACGCCGCCACATTCGTGCCATCGAACCCCAGCGTGACACTTTTGACTTCGACCCAGGCCGAGCCTCGGTCGTAGTCCAGGCGAAAATCGATACGGCTGTTTTCCACCCCATAAGCCACTTCACGCTTGAGCCCGGTAAACCCGTTCAGTTCACTGATGACCCCGGCGCGCAAGGCTTCTTCGATCAACGCATTGGCCCGCGCGGTATTGATGCAGGCGAGCCGCCCTTGAGGGGTCTCGCCGATTTCCCAGGTGCCGGGCAACTTGCGCTTGGGGTCGCTGGAGCGACTGAACCAGACACGCGCACCTTCAGCCATGCAATTGAGCATCGAGCCGGTGTTAGGGCAGTGAATAGTGAGCAGTTCGCCATGAACGGTTTCGATATCGGCGAGAAAACGCTTGTAACGTCGAATCAAGCGACCTTCTTCCAACGCAGGGGAAAAATGCATCAGCCTTGCCAGCTCCGTAGTCCGCGTTCGATTCGTGCCACCGCTTCCTGTAGCCGCGGCAGGCTCTGGGTGTAGGCGAAACGCACATGATGGCCGGCCTGATGACGACCGAAATCCAGGCCCGGCGTGAAGGCCACGTGTTCGGTTTCCAGGAAGTGCTGGCAGAACGCAAAGGCATCGCCGCCGAACGCACTGATATCGGCGTAGAGGTAAAACGCCCCTTCCGGCTCCACCGCAATACCGAAGCCCAACTCACGCAGTGCCGGCAGTAGAAAGTCACGGCGCCGTGCAAACTCGGCCCGCCGCTGCTCGAAGATCTCGATGGTCGCGGGCTCGAAACAGGCCAGTGCGGCGTACTGGGCCATGCTCGGCGCACTGATGTAGAGGTTTTGCGCGAGCTTTTCCAGCTCGCCGACAGCCGCCGAAGGGGCCACCAGCCAGCCAAGTCGCCAGCCGGTCATGCCGAAATACTTGGAGAAACTGTTAAGGACAAAGGCGTCGTCATCGACTTCCAGCACGCTGGCGGCGTCGGTGCCGTAGGTCAGGCCATGATAGATCTCGTCCACCACCAGATGGCCGTTATGGCCCTTGATGGCCTTGGACAGCCCCGCCAGCTCGTCCCGGGTGAGAATCGTCCCGGTCGGGTTGGCCGGTGAGGCCACCAACGCACCGACGCTGTCCTGGTCCCAATGGCGGTTCACCAGGTCTGGCGTCAATTGGTAACGCACCTCGGGCCCCACCGGCACCAATTGCGCCGCCCCTTCGACCAGGCGCAGGAAATGCCGGTTGCACGGATAACCGGGGTCGGCCAGCAGCCAGTGCTTGCCGGGGTCCACCAGCAAGGCGCTGGCCAGCAACAGCGCGCCAGACCCGCCCGGGGTCACGAGGATGCGCCGCGGGTCAATCTCCACCCCATAACGCTGGCCGTAGAAACCGGCGATGGCCTCGCGCAGTTCTGGAATGCCACGGGCCGCGGTGTAACGGGTCTTGCCCGCCGCCAGCGCGGCCTGGCCGGCCTGGATGATTGGCTCGGCGGTGGTGAAGTCCGGTTCGCCGATCTCCAGGTGGATGACGTCATGCCCGGCGGCCTGCAGTTCGTTGGCACGGGCCAGCAACGCCATCACATGGAAAGGTTCGATGGCGCGGCTGCGCGCACTGTAGGGCTGAGCCATTGGCCTTCCTTCAGGGGGAAAAAGAACCGATTCTACCCAAGTCCGGAACAACTGCGGGAACGAGCGCGAACCCAAAGCGGTCTGAGCCCTCGGATTGCAGGAAATGACTCCCGCGATTGGCCCAGGCTTGACTAGAATCAAGCATTGAGCAGGTTTAAATCCCCACCGAAGCGAACCCGGTCACGTTTTACAAGCCCCGGCCGCCGCAGGCTCGACAACCGGGAGTAGCGCGGCCCGATTTGATCTGGTAAGTTCGCCCGCTTGCAGCCGCAGGGCCGGCAGGTGTCGGTGATGGAGCAATCCTGCGTAGTGGATTACAAGAGTAGAGGCGGTCCATTCATGCCCACCCAAGCAAAGCAAAATCAAAATCAGTCGCTCAGCGGGTTTGAGCCTTACGTCCCGCAAGCTGGCGAAGAGTACATGGGTGCCCCCATGCGCGCGCACTTCACCAAGATCCTGAACAAGTGGAAACAGGACTTGATGCAGGAAGTCGACCGCACCGTGGATCACATGAAAGACGAAGCGGCCAACTTCCCCGACCCGGCCGACCGTGCCAGTCAGGAAGAAGAGTTCAGCCTCGAGCTGCGCGCCCGTGATCGCGAGCGCAAGCTCATCAAGAAAATCGACAAGACCCTGCAACTGATCGAAGACGAAGAATACGGTTGGTGCGAGTCCTGCGGCGTCGAGATCGGCGTCAAGCGACTCGAAGCCCGTCCGACCGCCGACATGTGTGTCGACTGCAAGACCCTGGCGGAAATCAAGGAAAAACAAGTCGGCAAATAATCGCCGGGGCTGTCACCGAAACGGAGCGTTCATACGCTCCGTTTTTTGTTTCCGATGCTTTCAATATCCCTGTGGGAGCGAGCTTGCTCGCGATAGCAGCGGGTCAGCCCGCATTGATGTGACAGGTACACCGCTATCGCGAGCAAGCTCGCTCCCACAGGGGATATGCTTCGGCATCAAGATTTGTATTCCTACCGCCCGGACTCAGTAACATTCGCCCTATGACTGCCACCGCCCCCTACATCGGCCGCTTCGCCCCCACCCCCAGCGGCCACTTGCACTTCGGCTCACTGGTCGCCGCACTGGCGTCGTACCTGGATGCCCGCGCCGTGGGCGGGCGTTGGTTGCTGCGCATGGAAGACCTCGACCCGCCCCGGGAAGAACCGGGCGCGCAAGCGGCGATACTCAAGGCACTGGAAAGCTACGGGTTCGAATGGGACGGCGAGATGGTTCGCCAGAGCGAGCGCCATGACGCCTACGATCAGGTCATCAACCGACTGTTCAGCCAAGGCCTCGCCTACGCCTGCACCTGTTCGCGCAAACAACTGGAAGCGTATCAGGGCATTTATCCGGGGCTGTGCCGCAATGCCGGGCACGGCACCGAGGACGCCGCCATCCGTCTGCGCGTCCCCGAGCTTGAGTACCACTTCACCGACCGGGTCCAGGGCGAGTTCCGCCAGCACCTGGGCCGTGAGGTCGGCGACTTCGTGATCCGCCGCCGCGACGGGCTCTACGCCTATCAATTGGCCGTGGTCCTGGACGATGCCTGGCAAGGCGTGACCGATATCGTGCGCGGCGCCGACCTGCTGGACTCCACGCCGCGCCAGCTCTACCTGCAAGAACTGCTCGGGTTGCCGCAACCGCGTTACCTGCACGTGCCGCTGATCACCCAGCCTGATGGGCACAAGCTCGGTAAATCCTACCGCTCACCGCCCCTGGCGGCCGATCAGGCCACGCCATTGCTGTTACGGGCGTTGCGCGCGCTGGGCCAGCAACCGGGCCTCGAACTGGTCGATGCCAGCCCACGCGAACTGCTGGCTTGGGGCATTCGCCACTGGGATGCAGGCAAGATCCCGCGCACACTGAGCCTGCCCGAAGCGCAAATACGTTGACGGCCCTTGCAGCTTGGCGCCCATCCGTTACCATCGCCGCACGTTTTTTGGGCACGCGCATAAATTAGAGAGGCCGGGATGTATATCTATCGCTTGGTCCTGCTCCTGGTAGTGGGGATTTATCTGTTCTCCCCGGCCATCATGGATTGGTGGATCGATGCCACGGGTGCCTGGTATCGGCCGTATCTGCTCTGGCTGATCCTGATTGTCGTGACCTTCATCCTGCAGAGCCAAAAAGATGCCGATGAGCTTTAGCCTGACCCAGATGGTCCTGATCAGCGCTGCCTACCTGGCAGTGCTGTTCGGCGTAGCCTGGATCAGCGAACGAGGCATGATCCCCCGAGCGATCATCCGCCACCCGCTGACCTACACCCTGTCGCTGGGTGTCTATGCCAGCGCATGGGCGTTCTATGGCACGGTCGGGCTGGCCTACCAGTACGGCTATGGTTTCCTCTCCAGTTACCTGGGGGTGTCAGGGGCGTTCCTGCTGGCGCCGGTGTTGCTCTACCCGATCCTGAAAATCACCCGCACCTACCAACTGTCGTCGCTGGCCGACCTGTTCGCCTTTCGCTTTCGCAGCACCTGGGCCGGCGCGCTGACCACGATCTTCATGCTGATCGGGGTGCTGCCGCTGCTGGCCCTGCAGATCCAGGCCGTGGCCGACTCCATCAGCATCCTGACCCGCGAGCCGGTGCAGCACCGAGTGGCACTGAGCTTCTGCGTACTGATCATCCTGTTCACGATTTTCTTCGGCTCCCGACACATCGCCACGCGGGAAAAACACGAAGGCCTGGTGTTCGCCATCGCTTTCGAATCGGTGATCAAGCTGATTGCCATCGGTGGGGTCGGCCTCTATGCCCTGTATGGCGTGTTCGATGGCCCGCAACAGCTGGAAGTGTGGCTACTGCAGAACCAGACGGCCCTCGCCGCCCTGCACACACCGTTGCAGGAAGGCCCATGGCGCACGCTGTTGCTGGTGTTCTTCGCATCGGCCATCGTGATGCCGCACATGTACCACATGACCTTTACCGAAAACCTCAACCCGCGCTCGCTGGTAAGCGCCAGTTGGGGCCTGCCGCTGTTCCTGCTGCTGATGAGCCTGGCGGTACCGCTGATCCTCTGGGCCGGCTTGAAGCTGGGCGCCAGTACCAATCCGGAATATTTCACCCTGGGCATCGGCATCGCCGCCAACAGCAAGGCCCTGGCGTTGCTGGCGTATGTCGGCGGCCTGTCGGCGGCCAGCGGCTTGATCATCGTCACCACGCTGGCATTGTCGGGCATGGCCCTCAACCACCTGGTGCTGCCGCTCTACCAGCCACCGGCCGAAGGCAATATCTACCGCTGGCTGAAATGGACACGGCGGGCGCTGATCGTCGCGATCATCATGGCCGGCTACGGTTTCTACCTGATGCTGGGTGAGGGACAGGACTTGGCCAACCTGGGCATCGTCGCCTTCGTTGCCACCTTGCAGTTCCTGCCCGGCGTACTGTCGGTGCTGTATTGGCCGACCGCCAACCGCCGCGGCTTCATCGCCGGCCTGCTGGCAGGGATCCTGGTGTGGCTGGTCGCGATGCTGTTGCCGCTGTTGGGCAACCTGCAGGGCTTCTATATTCCGCTGCTGAACATGATCTACGTGCTCGACGACACCAGTTGGCATATGGCGGCCATCGCCTCCCTGGCGGCGAACGTGCTGATGTTCACCCTGATCTCGCTGTTCACCAACGCCAGCAGCGAAGAGGCCAGCGCCGCCGAAGCTTGCGCGGTGGACAATGTCCGCCGCCCGCAGCGTCGCGAACTGCACGCCGCCTCGCCCCAGGAATTCGCCACGCAACTGGCCAAGCCCTTGGGCGCCAAGGCCGCGCAAAAAGAAGTCGAACAGGCCCTGCGCGACCTCTACCTGCCCTTCGATGAACGTCGCCCGTATGCCTTGCGTCGCCTGCGGGACCGGATCGAGGCCAACCTGTCCGGCCTGATGGGCCCCAGCGTGGCCCAGGATATGGTCGAGACGTTCCTGCCCTACAAGGCCGGCGGCGAGAACTACGTCACCGAAGACATCCACTTCATCGAAAGCCGCCTCGAGGATTACCATTCGCGCCTCACGGGCCTTGCCGCCGAACTGGACGCCTTGCGCCGTTACCACCGCCAGACCCTGCAGGAACTGCCGATGGGCGTGTGCTCGCTGGCCAAGGACCAGGAAATCCTGATGTGGAACAAAGCCATGGAAGAGCTCACCGGGATCGCGGCCCAGCGCGTGGTCGGTTCACGCCTGAGCACCCTGGGCGAACCGTGGAAAGGCTTGTTGCAAGGTTTCATCGACCTGCCGGACGAGCACTTGCATAAACAGCACCTGGCCCTCGACGGCCAGACCCGTTGGCTGAACCTGCACAAGGCGGCGATCGACGAGCCGTTGGCACCCGGTAACAGCGGCCTGGTGCTGCTGGTCGAAGACCTGACCGATACCCAGATGCTCGAAGACAAGCTGGTCCACTCCGAACGACTGGCAAGCATCGGCCGGTTGGCCGCCGGGGTGGCCCACGAAATCGGCAACCCGATCACCGGCATCGCCTGCCTGGCGCAGAACCTGCGCGAAGAACGCGAGGACGACGGCGAGCTGACGGAAATCAGCGGCCAGATCCTCGAACAGACCAAGCGCGTATCGCGCATCGTCCAGTCGCTGATGAGCTTCGCCCATGCCGGCGGTCACCAGCACAATGACGAGCCCGTCTGTCTGGCCGAAGTGGCCCAGGATGCCATTGGTCTGCTGGCGCTCAACCGGCGCAATTTCGAAGTGCAATTCTTCAACCTGTGCGATCCGGACCATTGGGTCGACGGCGACCCCCAGCGGCTCGCCCAGGTGTTGATCAACCTGCTATCCAACGCGCGGGACGCCTCACCGGCCGGCAGCGCGGTGCGGGTCAAGAGTGAAGCCTTCGAACACACGGTCGACCTGATCGTCGAAGACGAAGGCAGCGGTATCCCACAGAACATCATGGACCGATTGTTCGAACCTTTCTTCACCACCAAGGATCCTGGCGAAGGCACCGGTCTGGGCCTCGCACTGGTCTATTCCATCGTTGAAGAGCATTATGGACAAATCACCATCGACAGCCCGGCCGATGTACAAAGCCAACGCGGCACCCGTATCCGGGTGACCTTGCCGCGTCATGTCGAAGCGACGTCCGCTGTGAACTGAGACCGTCGAGAGAATCGAATCAATGCCGCACATTTTGATCGTCGAAGACGAAACAATTATCCGCTCCGCCTTGCGCCGCCTGCTGGAACGCAACCAGTACCAGGTCAGCGAAGCCGGTTCAGTGCAGGAAGCACAAGAACGTTTCAGCATTCCAACGTTTGACCTGATCGTCAGCGACCTGCGCCTGCCTGGCGCCCCGGGTACCGAGCTGATCAAGCTCGGCCAGGGCACACCCGTGCTGATCATGACCAGTTACGCCAGCCTGCGCTCGGCGGTCGACTCCATGAAAATGGGTGCGGTGGACTACATCGCCAAACCGTTCGACCACGACGAGATGCTCCAGGCCGTGGCCCGCATCCTGCGTGACCGACAGGCGGCGACCAGCAACCCGGCGGAACCCGTCGGCAAGGCCAGTGCCTCGGCGAAAGCCGGCGCCAGCAACAATAATGGCGAAATTGGCATCATCGGTTCCTGCCCGCCCATGCAGGACCTGTACAGCAAGATCCGCAAAGTGGCGCCGACCGACTCCAATGTCCTGATCCAGGGCGAGTCCGGTACCGGCAAGGAGCTGGTAGCCCGTGCCCTGCACAATCTGTCACGCCGGGCCAAGGCGCCGATGATCTCGGTGAACTGCGCGGCGATCCCGGAGAGCCTGATCGAGTCCGAACTGTTCGGCCACGAGAAAGGTGCGTTCACCGGTGCCAGCGCCGGGCGCGCAGGCTTGGTGGAAGCGGCGGACGGCGGCACGCTGTTCCTCGATGAAATCGGCGAACTGCCACTGGAAGCCCAGGCGCGGTTGCTGCGGGTGCTGCAGGAAGGCGAAATCCGCCGCGTCGGCTCGGTGCAGTCGCAAAAGGTCGATGTGCGCCTGATCGCGGCCACCCACCGTGACCTCAAGAGCCTGGCGAAGATCGGCCAGTTCCGCGAAGACTTGTATTACCGCTTGCACGTGATCGCCTTGAAGCTGCCCGCCCTGCGCGAGCGTGGCGCGGACGTCAATGAAATCGCCCAGGCATTCCTGGCTCGCCAGAGCGCGCGGGTCAACCGCACCGATCTCAAGTTCGCCCCGGACGCCGAACAGGCCATCCGTCATTACGCCTGGCCGGGTAACGTTCGCGAGCTGGAAAACGCGGTTGAGCGGGCGGTGATCCTGTGCGAGAGCCCGGAAATCTCTGCCGAGCTGCTGGGCATCGACATCGAACTGAGCGACCTGGACGACGAAGAGTTCATCGGCCTGGCCCCGCAACAGGGCGGCGCTGCCAACAACACCAGCCACGAGCCCACCGAAGACCTGTCCCTGGAAGACTACTTCCAGCACTTCGTCCTGGAGCACCAGGACCACATGACCGAGACCGAACTGGCACGCAAACTGGGCGTAAGCCGCAAGTGCCTGTGGGAACGTCGCCAGCGCCTGGGGATTCCACGGCGCAAGACCGGTGCGACCAGCGAAAGCTGAGGTGTGGGGGTAACACCGCTGAATGTGAAAAAACTGTTACCTCAGCTTTTTCACGTAACAGAAGCCGGGGTTTACGGTAACGAAACCCCGGCTTTTTTTCGCCCCGAAAAAATGGTTATAACCCTAGAACCCCCGGTTCCGCTGGGCCTCGCAAAAGTTGGCACGCCCCCTGCTATAGCTTTGGTACAAGAACAATAACAAGCAATGCAAAAGACAATAAAAATAAGACGAATCGACTCACGCACAATAAAAACAAGACGGCGAGAGGCGCAGCTAACTGATTCTTTTGGAGAGGCGTTGTATTTGGGGCTTGCCCCACAACCAGGCCGAGAACAATAAAAACTGTCTCAAGACAGGTGCCTGAACTGGTTGGATCGATAGATCACTGCAACACAGCGATCAAAGCAATCCGTTTGCTCTTGGCTCCCGATTGGGAGGGTCACGAAGGGAAAACCTCGTGACGCGGGCACTCAACAAAAACAAGAAGCCCAAAACCAATAATAAAAACAGAGCACGTAACTAATTCTGGGGGAGCTTCGGCTCCCC
The DNA here is from genome assembly GCF_024749325.1 of Pseudomonas sp. B21-010. Classification (NCBI taxonomy): domain Bacteria; kingdom Pseudomonadati; phylum Pseudomonadota; class Gammaproteobacteria; order Pseudomonadales; family Pseudomonadaceae; genus Pseudomonas; species Pseudomonas sp. B21-010. The sequence continues at coordinate 5,459,173 of NZ_CP087198.1, forward strand.
TTGTGGTTTCTGTCGTTCCGACTCCCCGCAGCCTACAAGGCTTGTCGCTGAAGCTTGCAGCTCTAAACTGCTCCGTCCTACACCATCCCTCGACTAAATGCTAGAATCTCGGCCCATCATGCGGTCATTCTTCGTTTTTGGCCGAATATTCCTTCAAACAGTGCATCCCATGCTGAAGAAGCTGTTCCAGTCATTCCGTTCTCCCTTGCGTCGTACGCAACACATTCGCAGCACGCCTGAAGTGCTCAACAGCGGCCAGCATTCACTGCAAAAGGCCCAGTTCAGCCGGTATGCGGTGAACATCGTCGAACGTTTGCAGAACGCCGGTTACCAGGCTTACCTGGTCGGTGGCTGCGTGCGCGACATGCTGCTCAACATCACCCCCAAGGATTTCGACGTCGCCACCAGTGCCACGCCGGAACAGATACGGGCCGAATTTCGCAATGCGCGGATCATTGGCCGGCGCTTCAAACTGGTCCACATCCACTTCGGTCGCGAAATCATCGAAGTGGCGACCTTCCGCGCCAATCACCCGCAAAACGATGAAGAGGAAGACAGCAACCAGTCTTCCCGCAACGAAAGCGGGCGCATCCTGCGCGATAACGTCTACGGCACGCTGGAAGAAGACGCGCAACGCCGCGACTTCACCATCAACGCCCTGTATTACGATCCGGTCAGCGAGCGCATCCTCGATTACGCCAACGGCGTACACGACATTCGCAATCGCCTGATCCGCCTGATCGGCGACCCCAAGCAGCGCTACCAGGAAGACCCGGTGCGAATGCTGCGGGCCGTGCGTTTCGCCGCCAAGCTGGATTTCGGCATCGAAAAACACAGCGCCTTGCCGATTCGTGAACTGGCGCCGATGCTGCGCGAAATCCCTTCGGCGCGCCTGTTCGAGGAAGTGCTCAAGCTGTTCCTGTCGGGCAACGCCGCAGACACCTTCGAGATGCTGGTGGACCTGCAGTTGTTCGATCCGCTGTTCCCCGCCAGTGCCGAGGCCCTGGAGCACAACCCGACCTACACCCACACCTTGATCAGCGAAGCACTGACCAACACCGACCTGCGCATCAAGCAGAACAAGCCGGTGACGCCTGCGTTCCTGTTCGCCGCGTTGCTCTGGCCTGCCCTGCCGGCTCGGGTGCTGCGCCTGCAAGAGCGTGGCATGCCGCCGATCCCGGCGATGCAGGAAGCCGCCCACGAGCTGATTGCCGAACAGTGCCAGCGCATCGCCATTCCAAAACGCTTCACGATGCCGATCCGCGAGATCTGGGACATGCAGGAGCGCCTGCCACGGCGCAGCGGCAAGCGTGCCGACCTGCTGCTGGACAACCCGCGTTTCCGCGCCGGCTACGACTTCCTGCTGCTGCGTGAAAGCGCGGGCGAGCAGACCGATGGCCTGGGTGAATGGTGGACCGATTACCAGGACGCCAACGACAGCGAGCGCCGCGACATGATTCGCGACCTCAGCGGCAAGGATGACGGCGCCAGCGGCCCGCGCAAGCGCCGTCGCAGCAGCGGTGCCAAGCGCAAGCGTGCCGGTGTACCGAGCGCATCGGGCGAGTAATCGATGGAACGCATCTACATCGGCATGGGCAGCAACCTGGCCGAACCCGCCGAACAATTGCGCAGCGCCGTCCAGGCGCTGGCGCAATTGCCCGACACCCAACTGCTGGGGGTCTCGGCGTTTTATCAGAGCGATTCCCTGCTGCCCGGCCAGCCGCGCTACACCAACGCGGTGGCGGCGCTGGACAGCCGCCTGGCACCGCTGGACCTGCTCGATGCGCTGCAAGCCATCGAAACCGGACAAGGTCGCGAACGCCTGGAACGCTGGGGCCCGCGCACCCTGGACCTGGACATCCTGCTGTTCGGCGATCGCCTGATCGACGAGCCTCGCCTCAAGGTACCTCACTACCACATGCAAGCCCGAGCCTTCGTGCTGTACCCACTGGCCGAGTTGGCGCCCGCCGACCTGCTGCTCGCCGATGGACGCTCACTTAAGGATCTCCTCGCGGCGTGCCCATTCGTTGGTCTGGAACGCTTGCCGCCTATCTGACGAAGACCATCCCCTGTGGGAGCGAGCTTGCTCGCGATAGCGGTGTAGCAGTCGACATTTATATTGACTGGCCCGCCGCCATCGCGAGCAAGCTCGCTCCCACAGGATCCGGGACCCAGCCGTCAGATCCGAAACACGCCTCTACGCTGAAACGCATCAGTAACCCCGGTAACACCCGGCGGTAACACATCCAATTGACTTCCCGAGTGCTCCTCACGACTATAGGCGTCCCGTTGCCGCCAATACGGCGCTGAAGGGCGCAATCCAGGCCTTACAAGCACCACACATAAGAAGGTGCGCCTGTATCGATAACGAATCATGCGCGTTACTTGCAGTAATTCACGAGCGCCTAATGAGGACTTTTTCATGCCAGCTATTACCCTGACCACGCTGCAAGGTCTCAAGCAAAAAGGTGAAAAAATCACCATGCTGACCTGCTATGACGCAACTTTCGCCCACGCCTGCAATGAGGCCGGTGTCGAAGTGTTGCTGGTGGGCGATTCCCTCGGCATGGTGCTGCAAGGTCACGACAGCACGCTGCCGGTGACCACCGCCGAGATGGCCTACCATGTGGCCGCCGTCAAACGCGGTAACACCGATGCACTGATTCTTGCCGACCTGCCGTTCATGGCCTACGCCACCCTCGAACAAACCATGACCAACAGCGCCATGCTGATGCAGGCCGGTGCCCACATGCTCAAGGTCGAAGGTGCGTTGTGGCTGGCCGATTCGATTCGGCTGCTGGCCGAGCGGGGTATCCCGGTATGCGCGCACATGGGCCTGACCCCACAATCGGTCAATATCTTCGGTGGCTACAAGGTCCAGGGTCGCAATGAGAACCAGGCACGGCAGATGCGCGCCGATGCGATTGCGCTGGAGCAGGCTGGCGCGGCGATGTTGCTGCTCGAATGCGTGCCCAGCGAGCTGGCGGAAGAAATCACCCAGGCGGTGAAGATCCCGGTGATCGGGATCGGCGCCGGCCACGCCACCGATGGCCAGGTACTGGTGCTGCACGACATGCTCGGCCTGTCGATCACCGGTCGCGTGCCCAAGTTCGTGAAGGACTTCATGGCCGGGCAGACGTCCATCCAGGGCGCGTTGAGTGCCTACGTCGCCGAAGTCAAGGCCGTAACCTTCCCTGGCGCCGAGCACGGGTTTTCTGCATGAACACCGTCAAAACCGTACGCGAACTGCGGGCCGCCGTGGCCCGTGCCCGCGGCGAAGGCAAACGCATCGCCTTCGTGCCGACCATGGGCAACCTGCACAGCGGCCACGTGGCGCTGGTCACCAAGGCCGCGCAACGGGCCGATTTCGTAGTGGCGAGCATTTTCGTCAACCCCCTGCAATTCGGCGCTGGCGAAGACCTGGACAAATACCCCCGCACCCTGGCGGCCGACCAGGAGAAACTGCTCCAGGCCGGCTGCCATCTGCTGTTCGCGCCCAGCGTCGACGAGATGTACCCCGACGGCATGGCCGGGCAAACCCGGGTCAGCGTCCCGCAATTGTCCGAAGGCTTGTGCGGTGCCAGCCGTCCAGGGCATTTCGAAGGCGTGGCGACGGTGGTCAGCAAGCTGTTCAACATGGTCCAGCCTGACCTGGCGGTGTTTGGCCAGAAAGACTTCCAGCAACTGGCGGTGATTCGCGCACTGGTCCATGACCTGAACATGCCGATCCAGATCATCGGCGAGCCGACCGTTCGCGCCGAGGACGGCCTGGCGCTGTCCTCGCGCAACGGCTTCCTCAGCCCGGATCAACGTGCCGTCGCGCCCGTGGTCTATCGCGTCCTGAGCCAGATCGCCGAGGCCATCAAACAGGGCCGACGAGATTTCCCGGCACTGATCGACGAGCAGCTCAAGCAACTCGAAGCCGCCGGCCTGCGTCCCGATTACCTGGAAATCCGTCACGCCAAGACCTTGCGCCCGGCATTGAGCGAGGACCGTGACCTGGTGATTCTGGTGGCGGCCTTCCTCGGTACCACACGCCTGATCGACAACCTGCACCTGGACCTCGACACCCCCGCCTGAACCCACACCCGTCCCAATCTGGGGGTGGGCCTTGTGGGAGCAAAGCTTGCTCGCGATAGCGGTCTGATATTCGACGTACGTGTCGAATTTGACCACGTCATCGCGAGCAAGCTTTGCTCCCACATACCGACTGCACGTGCAAATCCCTCGCGTATTGCCGCCCCACAAGGCTTCAGGCAGACTGCCCGCCGTTCGGACCCGACCAGAGGAAACATTCATGCATGCCATCATGCTCAAGGCCAAGCTGCACCGCGCCGAAGTCACCCACGCCGTGCTCGATTACGAAGGCTCCTGCGCCATTGATGGTGAGTGGCTGGACCTGTCGGGAATCCGCGAATACGAACAGATCCAGATCTACAACGTCGACAACGGCGAACGCTTCACCACCTACGCCATCCGTGGCGAGGAAGGTTCGCGGATGATCTCGGTGAACGGCGCCGCAGCGCACAAGGCCAAGGTGGGTGATCGTGTCATCATCTGCGCCTACGCCCACTACAGCGAAGCTGAGCTGGTCAACTTCAAGCCCCGCATGCTGTACATGGCGCCAGGCAATGAACTGAGCCACACCAGCAATGCGATTCCGGTGCAGCTCGCCTGATCGAACCCGAACGATATCTGTGTACAAGCCTGTGGGAGCAAAGCTTGCTCGCGATAGCAGTGTGTCAGGCGACATCCATGCAACTGGTCCATTGCAATCGCGAGCAAGCTTTGCTCCCACAGCGAACCATTCCCGCCCCCTGCTGTATAAAAAAGTACCGGGAATCGGTCAGACAAAGCCAAGACAGATCGCAACACGAGGTTTACTGTAGTCGCCCTGTGTCCGGCGATCATGTCGATGCAGTGTCCGGACGCCCACCTCAAGCCGCGCCGGAGTTTTTAGTGTACAAAAGGCCGTTCAAGTAAAAAGGAAACCCGCAGCGATGGCGTATTACCGAACCCCTCATGACGTGACCGCTCTGCCAGCCTGGCAAGCGCTGAATGACCACCGCAAAGCCATGCAGGATTTCAGCATGCGCGAAGCGTTCAATGCCGATCCGCAGCGTTTTACTCAATTCACCCTGTCGAGCTGCGGCCTGTTTCTCGACTACTCGAAAAACCTGATCAACGCCCAGACCCGCGATCTGCTGGTGGGCCTGGCCAACGAAGTCGACCTCAAGGGCGCGATCAAGTCACTGTTCGAAGGCGAAATCGTCAACGCCTCGGAAAACCGCCCTGCCCTGCACACCGCCCTGCGTCGGCCGGTGGGCGACAAGTTGCTGGTCAACGGCGTCAACGTGATGCCGGACGTGCACAAAGTGCTGAACCAGATCACCGACCTGGTGGGCCGCATTCACGACGGCCTGTGGCGCGGCTACACCGAAAAGCCCATCACCGACGTGGTGAACATCGGCATCGGTGGTTCTTTCCTCGGCCCGGAGCTGGTGTCCGAAGCGCTGTTGTCCTACGCGCAAAAAGGCGTTCGCTGCCACTACCTGGCGAACATCGACGGCAGTGAGTTCCACGAACTGACCATGAAGCTGCGCGCCGAGACCACGCTGTTCATCGTCTCGTCGAAATCCTTCAACACCCTCGAAACCCTGAAGAACGCCCAAGCCGCCCGCGCCTGGTACCTGGCCCAGGGTGGCTCCGAAGCGGAGCTGTATCGCCACTTCATCGCCGTGTCGAGCAACAATGCCGCCGCCGTGGCCTTCGGCATCCGCGAAGAAAACATCTTCCCGATGTGGGACTGGGTTGGCGGGCGTTACTCGCTGTGGTCGGCCATCGGCCTGCCGATCGCCCTGGCCATCGGCATGTCGAACTTCAAGGAATTGCTCTCCGGCGCCTATTCCATGGACCAGCATTTCCAGAGCGCCCCGTTCGAACAGAACATGCCGGTGCTGCTGGCGCTGTTGGGCGTGTGGTACGGCAACTTCTGGGGCGCGCAGAGCCATGCGATCCTGCCGTACGACCACTACCTGCGTAACATCACCAAGCATTTGCAGCAGTTGGACATGGAATCCAACGGCAAGAGCGTGCGCCTGGACGGTACGCCGGTGTCGACCGACACGGGCCCGGTGATCTGGGGCGGCGTTGGCTGCAACGGTCAGCACGCCTACCACCAGTTGCTGCACCAAGGCACCCAGTTGATCCCGGCCGACTTCATCGTGCCGATCGTCAGCTTCAACCCGGTTTCCGATCATCACCAGTGGCTGTACGCCAACTGCCTGTCCCAGAGCCAGGCACTGATGCTCGGCAGGACCCGCGCCGAAGCCGAAGCCGAGCTGCGGGACAAGGGCGCCAGCGAAGAAGAGGTGCAGAAACTGGCCTCCCACAAGGTGATCCCGGGCAACCGTCCGAGCAACACCCTGGTGGTCGAACGCATCAGCCCACGTCGCCTCGGCGCACTGGTGGCGCTGTATGAACACAAGGTGTTCGTGCAAAGCGTGGTCTGGGGCATCAACGCCTTCGACCAATGGGGCGTGGAACTGGGCAAGGAACTGGGCAAGGGCGTCTACAACCGCCTGGTGGGCAGTGAAGAAAACCCGGCCGAAGATGCCTCGACCCAGGGCTTGATCAACTACTTCCGCGGTCGTCACCGCGGCTGATCGTCCCCACGCTCCCACAGCTCACCGCTGATCCCTGTGGGAGCGAGCCTTGTGGGAGCAAAGCTTGCTCGCGATAGCGGTCTGACATCAACCTATCTGTTGAATGTGACGCCGTCATCGCGAGCAAGCTTTGCTCCCACCAAGCTCGCACACAGTTGCTTTGTGCATGACTTGAACCCCCAGGCGACTGGGCGCATCTTTATGACTTGTCGCAAAACAAGAATAAGGAACCGTCATGTTCGATATCAGCCAGTACCCCCAAGCCGATGCCGTCCGCCGGGCTGCGCAACTGAGTCAGGACGAGTACAAGCGGCTCTATAAAGAATCCATCGAACACCCCAGCGCCTTCTGGGCCGAGCAGGCCACCCGCTTTCTCGACTGGATGACGCCCTGGCAAACCGTCCAGCGCTATGACCTCAAGAACGGCGACGCGACCTGGTTCGCCGGTGGCAAGCTGAACGTCAGCGCCAATTGCATCGACCGTCACCTGCAAACGCGCGGCGACCAGACGGCAATCATCTGGGAAGGCGACGACCCCGCCGAGTCGGCAGAAATCACCTACAAAAAACTACACAACCATGTGTGCCGCCTGGCCAACGTGCTGAAAAGCCGTGGCGTGAAGAAAGGCGACCGGGTCTGCATCTACATGCCGATGATCCCCGAGGCCGCCTACGCCATGCTCGCCTGTACCCGCATCGGCGCGGTGCATTCAGTGGTATTCGGCGGTTTCTCACCGGACTCGCTGCGCGACCGGATTCTCGATGCCGACTGCCGCACCGTGATCACCGCTGACGAAGGTGTACGCGGCGGGCGCTTCGTACCGCTCAAGCGTAACGTCGACAAGGCCCTGGAAAGTTGCCCGAACGTCAGCACCGTGCTGGTGGTCCAGCGCACCCAAGGCGAGGTGGGCTGGGTAGAAGGCCGTGACCTGTGGTACCACCAGGCCATGCACGAGATGAGCGACGACTGCCCACCGGAACCGATGGACGCCGAAGACCCGTTGTTCATCCTCTACACCTCCGGCAGCACCGGCAAACCCAAGGGCGTGCTGCACACCACAGGCGGCTATCTGCTGCAAGCGGCGATGACGTTCAAGTACGTGCTCGACTACCGCGACAACGAAGTGTTCTGGTGCACCGCCGATGTCGGCTGGGTCACCGGCCACAGCTACATCGTCTACGGCCCGCTGGCCAATGGCGCCACCACGTTGATCTTCGAGGGCGTGCCGAGCTACCCGAGCAGTTCGCGCTTCTGGCAGGTGATCGACAAGCATCAGGTCAACATCTTCTACACCGCACCGACCGCCCTGCGCGCGCTGATGCGCGAAGGTCCCGGACCGTTGCAGGAAACGTCCCGCAAAAGCCTGCGATTGCTCGGCACCGTTGGTGAGCCGATCAACCCGGAAGCGTGGGAATGGTATTTCAACACGGTAGGCGAACAGCGCTGCCCGATTGTCGATACTTGGTGGCAGACCGAGACCGGCGGCATCATGCTCAGCCCGTTGGTGAGTGCCCCACGGCTCAAGCCAGGCTGCGCCACCCGGCCGATGTTCGGCGTGCAACCGGTCTTGCTGGATGAAGTGGGCAAGGAAATCAACGGCGCCGGCAGCGGCGTCCTGGCGATCAAATCCAGTTGGCCCGGGCAGATTCGCAGCGTCTACGGCGATCATCAACGCATGGTCGACACCTACTTCAAACCCTACCCTGGCTATTACTTCACCGGCGACGGCGCGCGCCGCGACGAAGACGGCGACTACTGGATCACCGGACGCATCGACGACGTGATCAACGTCTCCGGGCATCGCATCGGCACCGCCGAGGTGGAAAGCGCCCTGGTGCTGCACGACAACATTGCCGAAGCCGCCGTCGTCGGCTATCCCCATGACCTCAAGGGCCAGGGCATCTATGCCTTTGTCACGCCGATGAATGGTGTGGAGGCCAATGACGAGCTGAAGAAAGAACTGCTGGCCCACGTCAGCAAGGAAATCGGCAGCTTCGCCAAGCCGGAACTGATCCAGTGGGCGCCGGCGTTGCCCAAGACCCGTTCGGGCAAGATCATGCGACGCATCCTGCGCAAGATCGCCTGCAACGAACTCGACAGCCTTGGTGACACCTCGACCCTGGCCGATCCCAGTGTGGTGGAGGGGCTGATCGACAAACGCCTCAATCGCTGAGGATTCCTGTGGGAGCGAGCTTACTCGCGATGGGGCCCTGTCAATCTAGACCGCCATCGCGAGCAAGCTCGCTCCCACAGGGACCACGCCGGCCATAACTGCTAAACTCCCGCGCCTCATTTCTCTAAGGCGCGCCCGGCATGTCTTCCTTGAATCAGGCGCTGCGCGCCGCCCTCGACCAGCGCCAGGAGCTGCTCGGCCAACTGCATCAGCAAGGCACCGACTGCTATCGCCTGTTCCATGGCAGCCAGGAAGGCGCCCCCGGCCTGACCATCGACCGCTACGGCCCGCAACTGCTGGTACAGAGCTTCCATCAGTCGCTGGAGCGCGACGACCTGCTGCAACTGCACGGCATCGTCAACGAACGGCTGGGACTGGAGACTTTGTTGGTCTACAACGACCGCGCCCGGGGCAATTCGCGCGTCGACCGCCAGGACACTGTCTATCAGGCGGACGAGGCCGCCCTGCAAGACCTGGTCGGGCATGAATGGGGCTTGAATTATCGCGTCCGCGGTCGCCATGCCGGGCAGGATCCACTGCTGTTTCTCGACCTGCGCAACGCCCGGGGCTGGGTCAAGGCACACAGCCACAATAAAAGCGTGCTGAACCTGTTCGCCTACACCTGCGGCGTCGGCCTGAGCGCCGCGGCCGGTGGTGCGCGGGAGGTGTGCAATCTGGACTTCGCCGAAGGCAACCTGGCGGTGGGCCGCGAAAATGGCCTGCTCAACCCCGATTTGCCGCCGATGGAATTCGTGCAGTCGGATTACTTTCCGGCGATTCGCCAACTGGCCGGCCTGCCCATCAGCCAGCGCCGCGGGCAGAAACTACCCAGCTACGTGCGCCTGGAGCAACGCCAGTACGACCTGGTGCTGCTCGATCCACCGGCCTGGGCCAAAAGTGCGTTCGGCACCGTCGACCTGTTGCGCGATTACCAAAGCCTGCTGAAACCGGCCCTGCTCACCACCGCCGACGATGGTGTGCTGATCTGCTGCAACAACCTGGCAAAAGTGCCCATGGACGACTGGCGCGAGCAGGTGTTGCGTTGTGCGGAAAAAGCCGGTCGCCCGGTGCGCGAGTGGAGCGTGCTGACGCCCGGCAGCGATTTCCCTTCCCGGGATCAGCAGCCGCCGCTCAAGACGCTGATCCTCCAGCTCTAAGTCCGCGTCGGGATTCTCACCGAGAAAACCAGACAATTCTCATAAATCACAGTGGCTTCGGAACCGTAAACGCGTGCCATACTCCAAGGCATTCCGAATTCACACCAAGATGAAGCCGCACATGCCCAAAGGATTGATTCGCGCCATCGGCGCTCTGTTGACCGCACTGGCCCTCTACAGCCTGTTGGGCTTTCTGATTTTGCCGGGCATCGCCTTGCGCATCGCCAACCAGCAACTGGCCGCCCTTGCGACGGTGCCGGCGCAGATCCAGCGCATCGAACTCAATCCCTTCAGCCTTGAAGTCACCCTCTGGGGCCTGAATATCGGCGAACCAGGCAAGGAACAGGTCGGCTTCGAACGGCTGTATGCCAATCTGCAGCTCGACAGCCTGTGGTCCGGCGCCTTGCACCTGGTCGACATCGAGCTGGACAAGCCCAAGACCGAAGTGATGTTCGCCAAGGACGGTCAGTTGAACCTGCTGGGCCTGTTCAAGCTGCCGGCCAGCGAACCGACGCCTGCCAACCCCGAGGCCAAGCCGTTCCCCCTGCGGGTCGAGCGAATCAAGTTGGCCGGCGGCTATGTGCATTTCCAGGACCTGCGCCCCAGCGAACCCATTGAGTTTCTCTACGACACCCTCGATTTCGAGCTGAAAAACCTCAGCACCCTGCCCGACGACAATGCCGACATGACCCTGGTGGCTGCTGGCCCCGAAGGCGGACAGATCGACTGGACCGGTAATTTCAGCCTCACGCCGATTGCCTCCCAAGGCACGCTCAAAGTCACTGGCGGCCAAATGAAAGCCTGGTGGCCCTATGTGCGCGACGCCGTGCCGCTGGTTCTGGAAAACGGCGTCCTGAACCTCAGCACCGACTACAAGCTCAACCTGGCCAAGGGCACCGAACTGCTGCTCAACAACGCCGCGGTCAGTGTCGCGCCCTTCGCCATCAAGACACCCGATGGCCGTCCATTGGTAAAGCTCGAACGCCTGGACGTGAGCGAAACCTCGGTAGACCTGGCCAAGCAGCAAGTCATCGTGGGCAAGATCCGCAGCCAGAAGCTGGAAACCTGGGCCGCTCGCGAGGCGGACGGGCAGCTGGACTGGCAGAAACTCTTCGCCAGCCAGCCGGCCAAACCGCAGGTCAAGGCTGAACCGGCATCCGCCCCGGCAGCGGCAGACTCGCCAAAAGCTGAACCGGCACCGCCCAGCAAACCCTGGCAGGTGATGTTGAAGGATGTGCAACTGCGCGACTATAAGGTGCACTTGGCCGACCGCCAGGCCCAGCCCGCCGTGGCACTGGAGGTCGGCCCGCTGAACCTCGACCTGCAGAACTACGACACCCTCAACGGCTCACCCTTTGCCCTCAAGCTGGACACCGGGATAGGCAAGCAGGGCAAGATCCTGGCCGACGGCGAGGTCAACCTGAACCCGATCACCGCCAAGCTCAAGGTCAAGACACAGGACGTCGACCTGCGCGTCGCCCAGTCGTACATCAACCCGTTCATTCGCCTGGAGCTGCGCTCCGGGATGCTCGGCAGTGACCTGGCGGTCGACCTCAAAAGCACCGAACCGCTGGCATTTGCCGTCACCGGCCGTGCCCAGGTCGATCAGTTGCACACCCTCGACACGCTCAAGACCCGCGACTTCCTCAAGTGGCAGAGCCTGGTCCTCGAAGGCCTGAATTATCAGCACGGGGACAGCCTGTCCATCGACAAGGTCAACCTGTTCCAGCCTTACGCGCGCTTCATGATCAACGACGACCGCACCACCAACGTCGATGACCTGCTGATCCCGCAACCGGCCGACAGCGGCACCAAGAAAGCCGCGGCAAAACCGCCGTCCCAGGAAAAACCGCTGGGCATCCACATCGGTGGTATCGCCATCAATGACGGTTCGGCCAACTTCGCCGACTTCAGCCTGACGCCCAATTTCGCCACGGCCATCCAGCAGCTCAATGGCCAGATCGGCACCATCGACAGCCGCCAGGCCAAACCGGCCAGCGTCGACATCAAGGGCAAGGTCGATCGCTATGCACCGGTCACCATCAAGGGCGCGGTCAACCCCTTCGACCCGATGGCCAGCCTCGACATCGCCACCAGTTTCAAACGGGTCGAGCTGACCACCCTGACGCCCTACTCCGGCAAGTTCGCCGGCTATCGCATCCGCAAGGGTCGGCTCAATCTCGACCTGCATTACCAGATCACCAAGGGCAAGCTCCAGGCGGAAAACAAAGTGGTGGTCGAGCAACTGCAACTGGGGGAGAAAGTCGACAGCCCGGACGCCGTGAGCCTGCCACTCAAACTGGCGGTCGCCTTGCTCAAGGATTCCGACGGTAAGATTTCCATCGAACTACCCGTGTCCGGCGATCTCAACGACCCGCAATTCAGTATCATGCCAATCGTCTGGCAGACCCTGCGCAACCTGTTGGTACGAGCGGCCCAGGCGCCGTTCAAACTCATCGGTGGGCTGGTGGCCGGTGGCGGCTCGGAAGACCTGGGCAGCGTGGCGTTTGCGCCGGGCTCCAGCGACCTGAGCAAGGACAATGAAGGCGTGCTGCTCAAACTGTCCGAGGCCCTTGGCAAACGTCCGGAGCTGCGCCTGGAGATCGAAGGCACCGCCGCCGAAAGCAGCGACGGCCCACTGCTCGCCGCCCAGCGCCTGGAACGCGAATACCAGTACAACTACTACAAGATGCTGCAGCGTCGGGGCGACAAAGTACCGGCCCAGGCCTCGCTGATACAGGTGCCCGAGGATGAAAAGGCACCGCTGCTCGAAGGCATCTACCGCACCCGCCTCAAGACCCAACCGCCCGCCGAATGGACGCAATTGGACAAAAAGACGCGCATCGAGAAACTGCGTGAAGGCGTGATCAAGTTCTGGAGCGGCAGCGACGTGCTGCTGCGTCAACTGGGGCAGGAACGGGCCAGCAGCATCAAGGACTTCCTGGTGGACAAAGGCCAGTTGGCCGACGACCGCGTGTATTTCATTGACGCCAACCTCGGCCAGGCCGAGAGCGATGGCCGGGTGATTACCCCGATGCATCTGGATGCCGAATAAGATGAAACCCTGGTGCGGGCTCAGCCTGGGTCTATTGCTCGCCACCGGCCAGGCCGCGGCTGCCGACACGCTGCGTTGCGGCAGCCAGTTGATCAGCGTCGGCGACCGCTCCAGCGAAGTGCTGCAAAAGTGCGGGGAGCCAGCGGCGCGGGATGACCTGGGCTACAAACGCAGCGTCAATCGCCGGGAGGAATATCCGGTGGAAGAATGGACCTACGGCCCCAACAGCGGCATGTATCAGTACCTGCGCTTCGAGGGGAATCGGCTGGTGCAGATCAACAGCAAGCGGGGGCGGTGAATGTACCACCGCCATCGCGAGCAAGCTCGCTCCCACATTTTGATCGCATTCCTGCTGGAAGAACTCGGGTCGCGGCGCAAGCAAGCTTGATCGCTGTTTCCTGAAAGAACCCGCCCCCCTGTGGGAGCGAGCTTGCTCGCGATAAGCGCAACTCGGTTTCCCAGCCTGCTCCACAAACCTCACCCGCACTTTTCCTCTCCCGGAATAGAACAGGCCCCCGGCACGAATGCCGGAGGCCTGTAATGGCCACGTCCGTGTGGCCTTTCGCATGAACTCCAAAGCAACGGCAAACGTATATCCTGGCCCGCTTGCCGCGCCTTCTCCCAGTCCAGGCGAGAAGTATTAGCCTTACTCGGCTTTCAGGCCGTCAGCCGATACGGCCTTGACGCCTTTGATTTTCTTGGCGATTGCCACAGCGGTGTCTTTTTGTGCATCAGTGACTTTGGTCATCGAAGACAGGGACACAACACCTTTGTTGGTTTCGACTTTGATATCTGTGCCTGGAATGCCTTTTTCAGTGACCAGATCAGCTTTGACCTTGGTGGTGATCCAGGTATCGGAAACGTCTTCCTTGGCCTCTGTCACTTCGCCCGCAGCCAGCATCATTGGCGCCTGAGTTGCTTGAGTGGTCTCGGCGAATGCGCTAGCCATAGTCAGGGTCAGAGCGGTAGCAGCGGCGGCAGTGATAGCGAACTTCTTCATACGAGTAACTCCTGTTTTTCTCAGAATCTGTCGGAGGTGGATCCCGGCAGGGTTAGCAGGAGTAGTGCGAAGGTTGTGCCAGTTTTAAGAAATTAATTAATTCCTTATAAATCAATTAGTTAAGCGAAGCGGCGAAATTCAGAATCATGCAAATTGCATGAGCCTCCCATTTTCAACATGCAACATGCCGATCCTGCCTTGCCGCTTAGCTGATAAATCAAGAAGGGTTTGCACGGCAAGGGAGCGGGCCCCCTTCGCCGCGCGAGTATCAGGTGCCAGGGCAAGAGATCGGCAGGTATTCCTTGGCTGCGGTGGATCCGCATGTCCAGAGGCCGTTGACATCACGGCTGAGGGTGATCGTCTTACCTACTACGGAGGCAGGGGCGTTCAGGAGGGTACAAACGATGGTGCCTGCCGTCGTAGCCGTACCTGTTACCGAAATTGTGCAGTTGCTGGTTGTGGTCGGGGCGTTCATGAGGGTCAACGTTGGAGTAACGCCCTGATTCATCTGATCCTCGTACGCCACCTTCAGCGCCGAGATTTCCCCCAGCCCGGCGGTAGCCTTCGCCCGCGCTTGGTACCTGGAATATTGCGGCAACGCAAACGTCGCCAGAATGCCGATGATCGCCACGACGATCAGCAGCTCGATCAGCGTAAAACCCTTCTGCTTATTCATAGACATCTCCATAGCATGAGTCGAAATCTCATGACCTGAAACGGCCATTGCAGGGCACATGCCAACCCTCAAGTCTCATCAATAAAGGGGGTTGAACCCGCCCAACGGCGACGTCCTACCTCAACAACCGCACTATCTGACGTTTTTTGTCACCCTGCCCCGCTGGTTTGGCGCCAAGCCTTGACTAGGCTATAAGTCATGAATCGTTCGCCGTCGGGATTCCCATGAATGACATCGCCCTCAGCGGCCTGACCAAGCAATTGGTGTTGGCCGAACTGCTCACCGAGCAAAGTGCGCAACAGGCGTATCAACAGGCTCAACGCAGCCGCATCCCCCTGGTCAGCTATCTGGTGCAGAACAAACTGGTCCAGAGCCGCCAGGTCGCGGAGATTGCCTCGGAGCATTTCGGCGTCGCCCTGCTGGACCTCAACAGCCTGGACAAAGAAACCCAACCCAGCGGCCTGGTCAGCGAAAAACTGGTGCGCCAGCACCACGCCCTGCCGCTGTGGCGGCGTGGCAACAAACTGTACGTGGGCATCTCCGACCCCACTAATCACCAGGCCATCAACGACATCCAGTTCAGCACTGGCCTGACCACCGAAGCCATCCTGGTGGAGGACGAAAAGCTCAGCGAGGCCATCGAAAAGTTCTTCGAATCCAGCAGCACCGGCCTGGAAGGCATGGGCGATGTCGACCTCGACGGCCTGGACATCGAATCGATCGACGACACCAAGCAGGATGCCATCGGCAGCCAGGACGCCGACGACGCGCCCGTGGTGCGCTTCGTCAACAAGATGTTGCTGGACGCCATCAAGGGCGGCTCTTCCGACCTGCACTTCGAGCCCTATGAAAAGATCTATCGGGTGCGGGTGCGCACCGACGGCATGCTGCGGGAAGTGGCCCGCCCCCCGATCCAACTGGCCAACCGTATCGCCGCCCGCCTGAAAGTCATGGCCAGCCTGGATATTTCCGAGCGGCGCAAACCCCAGGACGGCCGGTTGAAAATGCGCCTGTCAAAAACCAAATCCATCGACTTCCGGGTCAACACCCTGCCCACGCTGTGGGGCGAAAAGGTGGTGATCCGGATCCTTGATCCGTCCAGTGCGCAAATGGGCATCGATGCCCTGGGCTACGAACCGGACCAGAAAGACCTGTACATGGCCGCCCTCAAGCAACCGCAAGGGCTGATCCTGGTGACCGGCCCGACCGGCTCGGGCAAGACCGTGTCGCTGTACACCGGGCTGAATATCCTCAACACCGTGGACATCAACATTTCCACCGCCGAAGACCCGGTGGAGATCAACATGGAAGGCATCAACCAGGTCAACGTGAACCCGCGCCAGGGGTTGGACTTCGCCCAGGCCCTGCGTTCGTTCCTGCGCCAGGACCCGGACGTGATCATGGTCGGCGAGATCCGCGACCTGGAAACCGCCGAGATCGCCATCAAGGCCGCTCAGACCGGGCACCTGGTGCTCTCCACCCTGCACACCAACAGCGCCGCCGAAACCCTGATCCGCCTGCAGAACATGGGCATTCCAGGGTTCAACATCGCCACCGCCGTGCACCTGATCATCGCCCAGCGGCTGGCGCGCAAGCTGTGCAGTCACTGCAAGAAAGCCATCGAGGTTCCCGAGGAAACCTTGCTCAAGGAAGGTTTCCCTCGGGAACGCATTGGCACATTCACGATCTATGAGCCGGTCGGTTGCGAACAGTGCAACAACGGCTACAAAGGGCGCGTGGGGGTTTACGAAGTGGTCAAGAACACGCCCGAGCTGCAACGGTTGATCATGGCCGAGGGCAACTCGCTGGAAATCGATCTGCAAATGCGCAAGGACGGTTTCAATGACCTGCGCACGTCGGGGCTGCTCAAAGTGATGCAGGGCGTCACCAGCCTCGAAGAAATCAACCGGGTCACCAAGGATTGAACATGGCGGTCAAGGCAGTCAAAACCGATGTTTACACTTGGGAAGGCAAGGACCGCAAAGGCACAAAAATGAGTGGCGAGCTGACGGGCCAGAGCCCGGCGCTGGTCAAGGCACAACTGCGCAAACAAGGCATCAACCCGCAGAAGGTGCGCAAGAAATCCACCTCGATATTCAGCAAGGGCAAGCGCATCAAGCCGCTGGATATCGCCCTCTTCACCCGCCAGATGGCCACGATGCTCAAGGCTGGTGTGCCGCTGTTGCAGGCGTTCGACATCATTGGCGAAGGCTTCGACAACCCCAACATGCGCAAGCTGGTGGACGAGGTGAAGCAGGAAGTCGCCGCCGGCAACAGCTTCGCCGCGGCGCTGCGCAAGTGCCCGCAATATTTCGACGAGCTGTACTGCAACCTGGTGGACGCCGGCGAACAGGCCGGTGCCCTGGACACGCTGCTGGACCGGGTCGCGACCTACAAGGAAAAGAGCGAAGCGCTCAAGGCCAAAATCAAGAAAGCCATGACCTACCCTGCGGCCGTGGTCCTCGTTGCCGCAGTGGTCACGGGGATCCTCTTGGTCAAGGTTGTGCCGCAATTCGAATCGGTATTCTCCGGGTTCGGCGCGCAGCTGCCAGCCTTCACGGTAATGGTCATAGGCCTGTCGGAAATCATGCAGCAATGGTGGTGGGTGATGCTTGGCGGGTTGGTAGGGGCATTTTTTGGCGTGAAGTACGCGCTCAGGCGTTCGGAGCCCTTTCGCGACTGGCGCGACAAATGGCTGCTCAAGCTGCCGCTGATAGGCACCTTGCTGTACAAATCCGCCGTGGCCCGCTACGCCCGCACGCTTTCCACCACCTTCGCCGCCGGCGTGCCGCTGGTGGAGGCCCTGGATTCGGTGTCTGGTGCCACCGGCAATGTGGTGTTCAAACGTGCCGTGCTGCGCATCAAGCAGGAGGTCTCGACCGGCATGCAGTTGAATTTCTCCATGCGTGCCTCAGGGATCTTTCCGAACCTGGCGATCCAGATGACCGCCATCGGCGAGGAATCCGGCGCGCTGGACGACATGCTCGACAAGGTGGCGAGCTTTTATGAGGCCGAGGTGGACAATCTGGTGGACAACCTCACCAGCCTGATGGAACCCTTCATCATGGTGGTCCTGGGGGTGGTCGTCGGTGGCCTGGTGGTCGCCATGTACTTGCCCATCTTTCAACTCGGCTCTGCGATCTGACATGCCCCTGAGCGAATTCTTCGTGCTGTATCCCCTGGCTTTCGTGCTCGTTGCAGCACTGCTCGGCCTGATCATCGGCAGCTTCCTCAACGTGCTGGTGTGGCGCCTGCCGAAGATGCTCAACCGCGAATGGCGCCTGCAGGCTCACGACCTGCTGGGCCTGCCGGCCGAAACCCCTGGCCCGGTCTACAACCTGATGCTGCCACACTCCCAGTGCCCGCACTGCGGCCATCGCATCCGCGCCTGGGAAAACATTCCGCTGCTCAGCTACCTGATGCTGCGCGGCCGCTGTTCGGGCTGCGCCGCGCCCATCGGCAGGCGTTACCCCCTGACCGAATTGGCCTGCGGTGCGTTATCGGCGTTCGTCGCCTGGCATTTCGGCTTTGGCTGGCACGCCGCGATGGTGATGGTGTTGACCTGGGGCCTGCTGGGCATGAGCCTGATCGACGCCGAGCATCAATTGCTGCCCGATACCCTGGTGCTGCCGTTGTTGTGGCTGGGTTTGATCATCAACAGCTTCGGGCTCTTCGTGTCCTTGAACCAGGCGATGTGGGGCGCGGTGGCCGGCTATCTGGCGCTGTGGTCGGTGTTCTGGGTGTTCAAGCTGATCACCGGCAAGGAAGGCATGGGCTACGGGGATTTCAAGCTGCTGGCGATGCTCGGCGCCTGGGGTGGCTGGCAGATCCTGCCGCTGACGCTGCTGCTGTCGTCGCTGGTGGGCGCCGTTGTCGGGGTGATTGTGCTGCGCTTGCGTGATGCCCCGGGGTCGACGCAGATCCCCTTTGGACCCTATCTGGCCATTGCCGGCTGGATTGCCTTGCTCTGGGGTGGTCAAATAACCGACTTCTATTGGCAGTCTGTCGGTTTTTAATGAATACCTCAGTGAAAAAACCCTGGATTCTCGGCCTGACCGGTGGCATCGGCAGCGGCAAGAGCGCGGCGGCCCAGCACTTTATCGACCTGGGCGTGCACGTCATCGACGCCGATCATGCGGCGCGCTGGGTGGTCGAGCCCGGGCGCCCGGCCCTGGCGAAAATCGCCGAGCACTTCGGCCCCGGCGTATTGCAGGCCGACGGCGCCCTGGACCGGGCGGCGTTGCGCAAGCTGATCTTCGAGAATGCCGATGAACGCCGCTGGCTCGAGGCGCTGCTGCATCCGCTGATCGCCGAGGAAATCGCCCATCATCTGGCCCAGGCACAATCGCCCTATGCGATCCTGGTATCGCCGCTGCTGATCGAGTCAGGGCAGTACGCCACGACCCAGCGGATCCTGGTGATCGATGCGCCGGAACAATTGCAGATCGAACGTACGTTGCAGCGCGACCAGACCAGCGAACAGCAGGTCCAGGCGATTCTCAAGGCCCAGTCCAGCCGCCAGGATCGCCTGAGCCATGCCGACGACGTGGTGGTCAATGATCGCGACCTCGCCTGGCTGCACAGCGAGGTCGAGCGCCTGCATCACTTTTACCTTACTTTGCGTGGAGGCCAATCATGAGCCAGACCCCAACCGTTGATTGCCCAACCTGCGGCGCCCCTGTGGAATGGACCCCGGAGAGCAAATTCCGGCCGTTCTGCTCTGACCGCTGCAAGCTGATCGACCTCGGCGCCTGGGCGTCGGAAGAACACAAGATTCCGGTCAGCCCCGACGCCGAGGACGAGCTGTTCAGCGAAGACTTCGAGCCTCGCTCACATCATTAAGGCCGCATGAAACCGTAGTCCTGTTCATCGTCGAGGTTCTCCGCCAGGAAACTCAACTCATCGGCCAGGTCTTCAGCGCTGCGCACTGTCTTGCTCTGTTGCACGATCGCACTGAGCAAGGCGCGCAGGCTCAAGCCCGGGTCAAAACCGATCTCCATTGCGGCATCGTGGCTACGCCTGATCTCTTGTCTCGCCCACTCATAAACACTCATGGTTGTGCTCCTGGAAATTTTCCAAAGCATGAAGGGCGTGTGGTGGTGCAGCCTTGACGTGAATCAAGGCTTGTCATCATCGTTCCACGGCGCCGACAGGTAGCGCGTGCGGTTGAAGGTCTCCAGCCATTCGGGACTGAACACCACCAACGCGCTGATCACCATGCCGTTGATGAAGGCCTCGGGGAAGATGATCAACCAGAGGTAGCCGACAAAATCTTCCAGCCAGTAAGGCATGGCGAATATACCGTCGTACCACAGCAGGCCAAGCCCCAGCAGCAGGCACGCCAACGCCGAAAGCGCGGCCGCGAGAAAACCCGAACAGAAGATATACACGAACAGATTGCGCGGCTGGGCGCGCTCCACCAGGATCGCGCAGCACTCGGTGACCAGCACCGGCAACAGGATCAGCAGCGCACCGTTGACCCCTACCGCGGCCATGTCCTGACGGCCCAGCAGTACCAGCACGAGCTGCGCGCACAAACCACCGAGGATTGCCAAGGGCCAGTCCAGCAACAGCGTCACGGCAGTCATGCCGATGAAGTGATACGAGACACCCGTATCGAAATCCCGGCGCACCAGCCACAGCATGAACAACGCCAGCACTGTGCCGAACAACAGGTGCTGGCGACGGCTGTCGGTGAACAGCTCGACCCACGGTGCCCGTACCACGGCCCAGACCAACACCGGCACATACATCAGCCAACCGGCCGCCAGGGTCTGCGGTGAAAGCAGTTCGGCACCGATCATGGGCTACTCCTGCGAGAACTTGAACGCCGTCCGTGCGCTACTCGATAGCGACACTTCCCGGCTGTTGTACCAAGGCCATTGCAAACTTACCAAAGCCTACCGACCAATCCGAATAGTCATTCTCGTGCATGAAGATGAAAACGTCTTGCGGACGAACCTGGGCTTGAACCCCGAGATTGTCCGCGATTTTTTTGTAGAGCTCGCGCTTCATCGCATCACTGCGGCCCCTGCGCATCGTAATCTCAATCACGATCAAATGGTCTGAACGAGCCACACCGTTAAACGTGCTGCTGTAGAAAAACTGTTCAGGGTCGTAGTCCGTGACCAGGTTGAACAATTCATCCTCGGGCATACCAATGCTCTCGACCAGCGCTTGATGTATGCCATCGACGATGCGCTGACGTTGTTGCTGGCTGGTGCCCTTGATGACGGCGGTACGAACGAATGGCATGTGAGGTGCTCTCAATTTGATAGGGAATGCCCCTCAATCCTGGCGACCCGGAACAGTCGGCAAACACTGCAGGAACTGGGGAATTCTGCAAAATCCGCGCGATACCTGATATCGATTTATACGCGCGATGTAATTGAGTTAAAGTCACTTTATGAAACGTCGCCTCCCCCCATTGAATGCACTGCATACCTTCGAGGCCGCTGCCCGACTGGGCAAAATGATCGCGGCCGCCGAGGAGCTGTCTGTCACGCCTGGCGCCGTGAGTCGCCAGGTACGCCAGCTGGAGTTGAGTCTTGGTGTGGACCTGTTCGAAGGCCCAAAAAACAAACCTCAGCTCACCGCAGCCGCAAGAGAACTGCTGCCGGAACTAACGGCCGCACTGGATCAGATCGAGGCTGCGGTGAGCAGGATCCGAGACACGGCGACAGGCACCTTGGACGTGTCCTGCTTCAGCACGTTTACGGTCAAGTGGCTGATACCGCGTCTTTTCGACTTCAATACGACTTACCCAGAGATCAAGATTCGCCTGAGCTCACCGGTTCATGGGAGCGATCCGGGCCGGGATCGCTATGACGTGATGATCACGGCTGAACAGGGCATCGTGGGCGAACCAAAAAACACCGTCCGGCTATTTCCTGAACGATTGGGCGTCGTGTTGTCGCCCACCTTATCGGCGCGTATTCAATTAACCGACTTGGGCTCGATTTTCAGCCATCCCCTCCTGCATACCAAAACCCGTCCGGATGCCTGGGCAAACTGGGGGGATGCGATTGGACACCAGGCCACGGCGCCGGCCGGGCTGGAATACGAGCATTATTACTTTACGTTGGAGGCGGCGATTGCCGGGCTGGGGATTTGTGTCGCCCCGTGGCATCTGGTGGCTGACGACATTCGTCTTGGCCGCCTGGTGGCACCGTTTGGGTTTCGCCCGAGTCGCTACGTCTATGTCGCCAAGCGCAGCGCGCAGCAGAGCAAGAAGTTGGATTTGTTTTGCGCTTGGTTGGCGTGTCAGGCTGAACAGGATGATCTATTGGGTCCTGCCTGGGGGTAATGCTGTTCACTTGAGCGGTTATCGGAGATTGGGCCTTCCATTCTGAGGTCTGTTTCAGCGTAGGTGTGTATATCCGTTTCTGCGGTAACGGCTGCTTATGGTTCCGCTCTTACAGCGGGTCACTTTCGAAAAGCGCGAAAGTAACCAAAGCGCTTCTGCCCCACCACTCGGTGCCTCGCTTAGGCTCGGCATGCCTGAACGAAGGCATTGCTCCGTGGGCCGCCGCGAAGGGCCATCCATGGCCCAGCGCGGCTAACCCGGCATCCATGCCGGGTTGCCCACTGCGCAATACCTTCGTTCAGCCAGCGTGGTTAATGGGGCGCCGAGATCAACGTCCACCGCGAGGCGGCCTGGTAGCCGACCTGGTTCTTGGTGGGACCGCGTTTTTTCCTGTGGGAGCGAGCTTGCTCGCGATAGCGGTGGTGCAGTTTACGGTGATGTTGGATGTGCCGGCCTTATCGCGAGCAAGCTCGCTCCCACAGTTTTTTGTATCGTATGTAAATGTTGTGAACATCCGAAAATCCCTGTGGGAGCGAGCCTGCTCGCGATAGCGGTGGTGCAGAGGCATAGAGGCTCGACCCCTTGCTTTAGGCTCCAAGTGAATAGCATTACCTGGCCTGAGCGGAAATTTGCTCCCATCACAGCAGCTTTATTTTTTTTGATCACATTTGAACGCTAAGCTTGGGCTCATGGATGACTCCGATTACTTACGCCTGCTGACCATCGCGGCCGAGCAAGCCAACGCCTTTCTCTCCAATGCCCGCAAATGGGAGCGTGAGCGTTGGGTCTGTCAGCGCCTGCTGCAAGGGCTGAACGTGCCTTATCGCGCCGACGAGTTCGCGCCGGCCGGCGAGCCGCCGGACGTGTTGTTTCGCGATGCCAATTTCGAGGTGTTTTTTGTGCTCGACGAAGGTCGACGCCTCAATGACGAATGGCGCGATGAACTGCAACGCCGCCGCAGCGCCTTCTCCCTGAGCCAGCTAGTGCGTCGCGAGGCCAAGCCACGGCGGATCCCGGCCAATGAGTTCCTGATGCGGCTGGCCCCGACCCTGCGCAAGAAAGCTCACAACTACACCGAGCGCGGCATGGACCTGGGTGACCTGGACATCATCGCCTTCGCCAGCCTCAAGCGCGAAGTGCTGGACCTCAACAGTCACTTCCCACCGCCGACCGAATACCTGCGCCAGGGCTGGCGCTCGCTGTCACTGGTGGGGCCGACGTTTGCCCGGGTACTGTTCGCCCACCCCGACGCGCCGGACTTCCTGCGCAGCAACCTGGGTCGCAGCATCGTGTTCGATGTCGGGATCAGCCTGTGAGCCCACTGCAGGAACTGATTGCCGCTGTGCCCCAGCAAGGCCGCGTACGCTGGATTGGCGTACGACCCCAGGGCCATGCACCCATGATCGAACTGGACGCCGTGGAAGCCCGCCTGGAGGCTGGATTGACCGGCGATCATGCCCGCCCCGGCGTGCGCAATGCGCGGCAAGTGACGCTGATCCAATGGGAGCACCTGGCCGTGATCGGCTCGCTGATGGGCCGCCCCGAGGGCCGGCCCCTGCTGCCACAGGAGCTGCGACGCAATATTGTGGTCAGCGGCATCAATCTGTTCAGCCTCAAGGGCCGGCGCTTTCGCATTGGCCAAGCCATTTTCGAAACCACCGGCTGGTGCCAGCCGTGTGCCCGATTGGAGCGAAACCTCGGCGAAGGTACGTTCCAGGCGGTACGCGGCCATGGCGGAATCACCGCCCGGGTGTTAAAAAGTGGAATCATTCGCCTGGACGACAGCCTGATCGTCGAACCCGTTCCGGCGAGCGGCTACGCTGCTTTCAATGCCGGCTAGCCGGACGCTGTAACGTCTTCACATTCCGCAACGTCTACCTGACGAGGCCTTTTATGACCAGCCGCCTGAACCCAGAAGACCAGAAGCATGTCGAAGAGTACCTGCAACTGTCCCAGCACCGAGTCGAGCGCCGGCCTTTCCGGCCGTGGATGCTCCTGGTGGTGGTACTGGCCGTGACCATCGGCCTGGGCCTGTTGAGCCGACTGATCAGTTACCTGACGCTATGAGCCGCGTTTCGCTCGCTCGGGTAACGGCACCGATTTCCTTTAGCCTTGCGAGATATCCCCATGACTCATCGTATTGTCATCGTTGGCGGCGGCGCCGGCGGTCTGGAGTTGGCTACCCGTCTGGGTAAGACTCTGGGCAAGCGCGGCACGGCCAGTGTGATGCTGGTCGACGCGAACCTGACCCACATCTGGAAACCGCTGCTGCACGAAGTGGCCGCCGGCTCCTTGAACTCCTCCGAAGACGAACTCAACTATGTCGCCCAGGCAAAATGGAACCACTTCGAGTTCCAGCTGGGGCGCATGAGCGGCCTGGACCGCGAGCGCAAGAGAATCCAACTGGCCGCCACCTATGACGAGACCGGCGTCGAGCTGTTGCCGGCCCGGGAACTGGGCTACGACACCCTGGTGATTGCCGTCGGCAGCACCACCAATGACTTCGGCACCGAAGGCGCGGCGCAGCACTGCCTGTTCCTCGACACTCGCAAACAAGCCGAGCGCTTCCATCAGCAACTGCTTCATCACTATCTGCGCGCCCACGCCGGGCAGACCGATATCGTCGAGCGCATCAGCGTCGCCATCGTCGGCGCCGGTGCGACCGGGGTCGAACTGGCCGCCGAGCTGCATAACGCCGCCCACGAACTGCATGCCTACGGCCTGGACCGGATCAAACCGGAGAACATGCACATCACCCTGATCGAAGCGGGCCCACGCGTCTTGCCGGCCCTGCCGGAGCGTATCGGCGGACCGGTGCACAAGACTCTGGAAAAACTCGGGGTCAACGTCATGACCAACGCCGCCGTCAGCCAGGTGACCGCCGACAGCCTGATTACCGCGGATGGCAAAGTGATCGACGCGAGCCTGAAAGTCTGGGCCGCCGGGATTCGCGCCCCGGACTTCCTCAAGGATATCGACGGGCTGGAGACCAACCGGATCAATCAGCTGCAAGTGCTGCCTACGTTGCAGACCAGCCGCGACGAGAACATCTTTGCCTTCGGCGACTGCGCCGCCTGCCCGCAACCCGGCAGCGAGCGCAACGTCCCGCCCCGCGCCCAGGCCGCGCACCAGCAGGCCTCGCTGCTGGCCAAGTCCTTGAAACTGCGGATCGAGGGCAAGGCCCTGCCCGAATACAAATACACAGACTACGGCTCGCTGATCTCGCTGTCGCGGTTCTCGGCGGTGGGCAACCTGATGGGCAACCTGACCGGCAGCGTGATGCTCGAAGGCTGGCTGGCGCGGATGTTCTACGTGTCGCTGTACCGCATGCACCAGATGGCGCTGTACGGCATGTTTCGCACGGCCATGCTGATGCTGGGCAGCAAGATCGGGCGTGGGACTGAGCCTCGGCTGAAGTTGCACTGAGGCCTTACTGACGATCGTTCCCACGCTCTGCGTGGGAATGCAGGCCGGGACGCTCCGCGTCCTTTGTGACGCAGAGCGTCACTGGATTCACTCCCACGCAGAGCGTGGGAGCGATCATCCCTTCATGTCCCTTCAATAATCAAACCTGAAACCGCTGCACCATCGTGCGCAGCGAGTTCGCCAGCTGCGACAACTCATGGCTGGACGCGCTGGTCTGGTCCGCGCCGGACGCCGAGCGCACCGACAAATCACGAATGTTCACCAGGTTGCGATCCACCTCGCGGGCCACTTGCGCCTGCTCTTCGGCGGCGCTGGCGATTACCAGGTTGCGTTCGTGGATTTCATTGACCGACGCCGTGATGGTCTGCAACGCGTCCCCCGCCCGCTCCGCCATGGCCAGGGTACTGGCGGCACGACTGGAGCTGGCCTGCATGGAGTCGAGTGCCTGGGTGGCACCGCTGCGCATGCCCTGGACCATTTGCTCGATTTCCTGGGTCGATTGCTGCGTGCGATAAGCCAGCGCCCGCACCTCATCGGCCACCACCGCAAACCCACGCCCGCTCTCACCCGCCCGGGCCGCTTCGATGGCCGCGTTGAGGGCCAGCAGGTTGGTCTGCTCAGCGATGGCGCGGATCACGTCCAGCACCTTGCCGATATCCTGCGATTGGTTGGCCAGGGATTGCACCAGGCCGCCAGTCACTTGCACGTCGCTGGCGAGAGCGCCGATGGCGTCGACCGTGTCGCTGACCCGCTGCTGCCCAAGGGACGCCGACTCACTGGACTGACGCGTGGCATCGGAGGTGGAAACCGCATTGCGCGCGACTTCTTCCACGGCAGTGGTCATTTCGGTGACGGCGGTGGCGGCCTGTTCGATTTCGTTGTTCTGCTGTTGCAAGCTTTGGGTGCTGTCGAGCGTGACGGTGTTCAGCTCATCGGCTGCGGTGGCCAGTTGCGCGGCCGAACCGCTGATGCCCTGCAACGTCTCACGCAGATTCTGCTGCATGGCCGCCAACGCCTTGAGCAAGCGGCTCACTTCGTCGTTGCCATGGGTCTCGATTGGCCGGGTCAGGTCACCCCGGGCGATGTTCTGCGCAGCATTGAGCGCCTCACCCAAGGGTTTGACGATACTGCGCGTAAGCAGCATGGCCAGGGCCACCGTGGCCAGGGCGGCGAGCACAACGAACAGGCTGACGATCATGCGGGAATTGGCGTAGTGCTCCTGGGACTTCTGACTCTCGATGGACACCTGCTTGGAGAACAGCTCCGCCAGGTCGTTGAGCTGTTTGCCGGAACCGTCCACCACGGTCTTCATGTCCACCAGCAGCAGCTTGATCAGCTCGTCCCGACGCCCTTGTTCGGCCAGGGTGAAGGATTGGGCGATACCCGTACGGTAAGCGGCGAAGGTTTGCTTGAACTGGTCATAAAGCGCCTTGCCTTCAGGCGTCACGACGAGCTTTTCGTAGGCCGCAATTTTTTCGCTCAGTTCCTTGTCGCGCGTGTCCATCTGCCCGCGATACACCGCAACGTTCTTCGGGTCCTGGTCCAGGGCCATGCGCAGGGAAATGGTGCGGATCCGCAGCATCCACTCGCGGATCTCATCACCGCCGCGAATGCTCGGCAGCCACTGGGTTTCCACCGCGACTTCACTGTCACGAATACTCGACATCTGTCCCAGCGCGAACACCCCGAGCAACGCCACCAGCACGGCGATCAAGGCAAAACCCAACGCGGCACGAGGGGCGATATTCAGCTGACGAAGAACCATAGGGAATGCCTTTTTTTATTGTTGGCCTGAAGTGGGGCAAGGCCCCTGTCGGCGGGTTATCGGCAAGTTGTACGATGTCTTAAGTCTAATCCACTTTATCGCAGGCAAAAAAAATCCCCGTATCTTTCGATACGAGGATTTTTAATATGGTCGGGGTAAGGGGATTCGAACTCCTGACATCCTGCTCCCAAAGCAGGCGCGCTACCGGACTGCGCTATACCCCGGTAAAAAAAAGGCGACCTTTGCAAGTCGCCTTCTCGATCAGCGCTTTTGGCCTCTGATCTTAAGATTCGATTCCAGCGAGCTGGTTTCAAAAATGGTGGGTCGTGTGGGATTCGAACCTACGACCAATTGGTTAAAAGCCAACTGCTCTACCAACTGAGCTAACGACCCAAAAATGGTCGGGGTAAGGGGATTCGAACTCCTGACATCCTGCTCCCAAAGCAGGCGCGCTACCGGACTGCGCTATACCCCGATTGAAATGGCTCCGTGACCAGGACTCGAACCTGGGACCCAATGATTAACAGTCATTTGCTCTACCGACTGAGCTATCACGGAACTGATATTTCAAGTTGCAACGTTGAAGCTAGCTTCAACCTCTTCTACCCTTACGCATCGCTGCGTTCGTGTGTCTGAGGCGCGCTATTCTACAATCTTCAAAACCTCTGTCAACCCCTTAAATTGCTTTCAAGACAATGATTTGCAACTTATTTTGGATTCCTTCTCAGCGAGAAGTAACCCTTGGGGTGACTGACTGCGGGGCGCACTTTACAAGCCTTTTCCTTTGAGTTCAACGGCCTGATGAAAAAAATGGCCTCGCCAAGCAAACACGCCCTGTGGCAAGCGATGGACTGTGTAGGAGCTGCCGAAGGCTGCGATCTTTTGATCTTTCGCTTCAGACCCTGGCGTCAGAGGAAAGATCGCAGCCTCGTTGCACTCGACAGCTCCTACACAGCTCCTACAGCACCCCCCAGCGGGAGCAAGCTCCCTCGCCACAAATCGGCTCAGTTGAAGACGATTTCGTCGTTCTCCACTGTACCGGTCACGGTTTCGCCCGGCATGAAGCGACCCGACAGGATCAACTGCGCCAGCGGGTTTTCGATCCAGCGCTGGATCGCCCGCTTCAGCGGCCGTGCGCCATAGACCGGGTCGTAACCCACCGCAATCAGCTTGTCCAACGCCTCGCCGCTCAACTGCAGTTTCAGCTCACGTTCGGTGAGGCGACTGCGCAGGCGACCCAACTGGATCTCGGTAATGCCGGCAATCTGATCACGGGCCAATGGCTCGAAGATCACCACTTCGTCGACCCGATTGATGAACTCCGGCCGGAAGTGCGTAGAGATCGCGTCCATCACCGCCGCGCGCTGCGCCTCGCGGTCGCCCACCAGTTCCTGGATCTGCGTCGAGCCCAGGTTGGAGGTCATCACGATCACCGTGTTGCGGAAGTCCACCGTGCGCCCGTGGCTGTCGGTCAAGCGACCATCCTCCAGCACTTGCAGCAGGATGTTGAACACATCCGGGTGCGCCTTCTCGACCTCGTCGAGCAGGATCACCGAGTACGGCTTGCGACGCACTGCCTCGGTCAGGTAACCGCCCTCTTCATAACCGACATAACCCGGTGGCGCACCGATCAACCGTGCCACGGAATGTTTCTCCATGAACTCGGACATGTCGATGCGCACCATGGCCTCTTCAGTGTCGAAGAGGAACTCGGCCAGCGCCTTGCACAGCTCGGTTTTACCGACACCCGTAGGGCCGAGGAACATGAACGAACCGCTCGGCCGGTTCGGGTCCGACAGCCCGGCACGGGAACGGCGCACGGCGTTGGACACCGCCACCACCGCCTCTTCCTGACCGATCACGCGCTGGTGCAGCAGGCTTTCCATCTTCAGCAGCTTGTCACGCTCGCCTTCGAGCATTTTCGAGACCGGAATGCCGGTCCACTTGGAGACCACTTCGGCAATCTCTTCCTCAGTGACCTTGCTGCGCAGCAACTGGTTTTCGCTCTTGCCATGCTGGTCGACCATTTGCAGGCTGCGCTCCAGGTCCGGGATCACCCCGTACTGCAGCTCGGCCATGCGGTTGAGGTCGCCTTTACGACGGGCCGCTTCCAGTTCCTGGCGGGACTGTTCGATCTTCTGCTGAATCTGCGCAGAACCCTGGACTTCGGCTTTCTCCGAGTTCCAGATTTCCTCGAGGTCGGAATACTCACGCTCGTGACGAACGATCTCTTCCTGCAACCTTTCCAGACGCTTCTTCGCCGCTTCGTCGCTTTCTTTTTTCAGGGCCTGGGACTCGACCTTGAGTTGAATCAGGCGCCGCTCCAACCGATCCAGCACTTCGGGCTTGGAGTCGATTTCCATGCGGATGCGGCTGGCGGCCTCGTCGATCAGGTCGATGGCCTTGTCCGGCAACTGACGGTCAGTGATGTAGCGGTGGCTGAGCTTGGCCGCCGCGATAATCGCGCCATCGGTGATCGCCACCTTGTGGTGAACTTCGTAGCGTTCTTTAAGGCCGCGCAGGATGGCGATGGTGTCTTCCTCGCTCGGCTCCTCCACCAGCACTTTCTGGAAGCGCCGCTCAAGGGCTGCGTCCTTCTCTATATATTGGCGGTACTCGTTGAGCGTGGTCGCGCCGACGCAGTGCAACTCGCCACGGGCCAACGCGGGCTTGAGCATGTTGCCGGCGTCCATCGAGCCTTCGCCCTTGCCCGCACCGACCATGGTGTGCAGTTCGTCGATGAACAGGATGATCTGCCCTTCCTGCTTGGACAGCTCATTGAGCAGCGCCTTGAGCCGCTCTTCGAACTCGCCACGGTACTTGGCACCGGCGATCAAGGCGCCCATGTCCAGGGACAACAGGCGTTTACCCCTGAGGCCGTCCGGCACTTCGCCGTTGATGATGCGCTGGGCCAGGCCCTCGGCGATGGCGGTTTTACCCACGCCTGGCTCACCGATCAGCACCGGGTTGTTCTTGGTGCGGCGTTGCAGCACCTGGATCGTGCGGCGGATTTCATCGTCGCGACCGATCACCGGGTCGAGCTTGCCTTCCTCGGCGCGCTTGGTCAGGTCGACGGTATATTTGTCCAGCGCCTGGCGCGACTCTTCGTGGTTGGCGTCGTTGACCGCTTCGCCGCCACGCAGGTTGTTGATGGCATTTTCCAGGGCTTTCTTGCTCACGCCCTGGCCGAGCAACAATTTGCCGAGCTTGCTGTTCTCGTCCATGGCGGCGAGCAGCACCAGCTCGCTGGAAATGAACTGGTCGCCCTTCTGTTGGGCCAGGCGATCGGCCTGGTTGAGCAGCCGCGCCAGGTCCTGGGACATGTTCACGTCACCGGTGGGATTCTGGATCTTGGGTAACTGGTCGAGTTCCTTGGCCAGCTCTTTGCGCAGGCTGTTGACGTCAAAGCCGACCTGCATCAGCAGGGGCTTGATGGAACCGCCCTGCTGTTCGAGCATGGCCTGCATCAAATGCGCCGGTTCGATACCGGGATGGTCCAGGCCGACGGCCAGGGACTGGGCATCGGACAGCGCCAACTGTAATTTGCTGGTTAAACGATCAATACGCATGGGTCACCTTCCTAATGAGCAGGCCGGACCGTGGAAACATCCTGAATGAAGAAACCTGCCAGATACCGTTATAGATGTGGTCGATTCTGGAAGATTCAAGCCGGGCGCCCTTGATACAGATCAGAGAAGTCTAGCGTTCGATCCAGATCAGCGAAGCGAAGCGACCGGTGCGCGGGTTGCGGCGGTAGGAAAAGAAACGAGGGTCGGTCACGGTGCAGAGGCCGCCACCGTAGACGGCCGTGACACCACGTGCGGCCAGGCGCAGCCGGGCCAACGCGTAGATATCGGCCAGGAACTTGCCGGCGTTGGGGCTCGCGACGAAGGCTTGGGCGGCCTGGGGCAGTTGCGCGATGAAGACTTCACGCACTTCCGGCCCGACTTCAAACGCTTGCGGACCGATGGCCGGGCCGAGCCAGGCGAGGATTTCATCCGCGGGCACGGCAAGGCTGTCGAGGGTGGCTTCCAGCACGCCGTTCGCCAGCCCGCGCCAGCCGGCATGGGCCGCCGCGACGCGAGTACCCGCACGGTTGCAGAACAGCACAGGCAGGCAGTCCGCCGTCATCGCCGTGCAGGCGATACCGGGCGTGTCGGTCCAACTGGCATCGGCGGTCGCCACCTGGGCCGGATCAGCCTCGACCACGGCAATGCCGTGGACCTGCTGTAGCCAGGCCGGGGTGATGGCGAATTGATCAGTGAGGCGACGGCGGTTTTCGGCGACGGCCGCAGGATCGTCGCCCACATGGTCGCCCAGGTTGAGGCTGTCGAACGGCGCCAGGCTGACGCCGCCCGCACGGGTCGTGACGCAGGCCTTGACCCGGGCCGGCGCGGGCCAGTCGGGTGTCAGCCAGTCACTCATCCGATGAACGCCTCGCGGTCCTGCTTGAGCAACGTCAGCAACCAGACGAAGTCATCCGGCAACGGAGATTCCCAGCTCATGCGTTTGCCGGTCGTCGGATGATCCAACTCCAGGAAACGTGCATGCAACGCCTGGCGCGGGAAATTCTTCAGCGATTCGACCATGGTCTGGCTGGCAGCCGGCGGAATGCGGAAACGACCGCCGTAGGCCGGGTCGCCCACCAACGGGAAGTTGATGTGGGCCATGTGCACACGGATCTGGTGGGTCCGGCCGGTTTCCAGCTTGACCCGCACATGGGTGTGGGAACGGAAACGCTCGAGCACGCGATAATGGCTGACCGCCTGCTTGCCGCCCTCCATCACCGCCATGCGCTGGCGCTGCTGGCCGTGACGACCGATGGGGGCGTTGATCTTGCCACCGGCGGTGACGACCCCGATCACGATGCATTCATAGATGCGGCTGACGCTGCGGCTTTGCAGCTGTGTGACCAGCTGTGTCTGCGCCTGGATGGTCTTGGCCACCACCATCAGGCCGGTGGTGTCCTTGTCCAGGCGATGGACGATGCCGGCACGCGGCACATTGATAATGTCCGGTACGTGGTGCAGCAAGGCGTTGAGCAACGTGCCGTCGGCATGACCGGCAGCCGGGTGCACCACCAGGCCCGCAGGCTTGTTGATCACCAGGATGTCATCGTCTTCATAGACGATGTCCAGGGCGATGTCCTGGGCGACCCATTCTCCCTGGGCCTCCTGTTCGGCAGTCAGTTCAAGAATGGCACCGCCGTGGACGATGTCGCGCGGACGGATCACCGCCCCATCCACAGTCAGGCGGCCGTCCTTGATCCAGGCGGAAAGGCGCGAGCGAGAGTGCTCGGCAAAGAGTTGTGCGGCGACTTGATCGAGGCGTTGGCCGCCCAATTCGGACGGCACCTCTGCGCGAAGTTCTATTTTATCGGACATGCTCGGACTGGGCGTCGGCACAGCCTTTGGTTTCGGCTGCGCGCTTGTGGTTAAATACGGCGTCTTTTGCCCCGAGGCTTTCAACGGGGCGCTCATCATAACAGGACGGCCCCGCCCAAGACAGCGGCCGTCATAGGGACGCAAGCCGCCATGCAAGTGAAACACCTGCTGCTGATCGCCATCCTCGCATTGACTGCTGCTTGCTCGTCGAAGGAAGTCGTAGACGAAAACCTGAGCGAAGTCGAACTGTACCAACAGGCGCAGAACGACCTGGATAACAACAGCTATACCAGCGCCACCGCCAAGCTGAAGGCGCTGGAGTCGCGGTATCCGTTCGGGCGCTACGCCGATCAGGCCCAGTTGGAGCTGATCTACGCCAACTACAAGAACGCCGAGCCGGAAGCCGCCAAGTCCGCCGCCGAGCGTTTCATTCGCCTGCACCCGCAGCACCCGAATGTCGATTACGCCTATTACCTCAAGGGCCTGACCTCCTTCGATCAGGACGTTGGCCTGCTGGCGCGTTTCCTGCCGCTGGACATGACCAAGCGTGACCCGGGCGCCGCGCGCGACTCCTACAATGAGTTCGCCCAACTGACCAGCCGCTTCCCCAACAGCCGCTACTCGCCGGACGCCAAGCAGCGCATGATCTACCTGCGCAACCTGCTGGCCTCCTACGAAATCCACGTGGCCGACTACTACCTGACGCGTCAGGCCTACGTCGCCGCCGCCAACCGTGGCCGCTACGTAGTGGAAAACTTCCAGGAAACCCCTTCGGTGGGTGATGGCCTGGCCGTGATGACCGAAGCCTACCAGCGCCTGCACCTGGACGAACTGGCGGCCACCAGCCTGGAAACCCTCAAGCTGAACTACCCGGATCACCCATCCCTGGTCGATGGCCAGTTCACCCCACGGGTCGACGAAGCGGACAACCGTTCGTGGCTGAGCAAGGCGACCCTGGGCCTGATCGAGTCCCGTCCACCGCTGCCGCCAGGCGAGACACGCGCCAACCAGGACGTACAGCGCCAGTTCCAGGATGCCAAGGAAGCCATCCCGAACGAACTCAAGCCTAAAGATGAAAATGGCGACGTGATCGAGGAAGAAGAGCCTGAAAGCGAGTCCAGCGACCGCTCCTGGTTCAGCCACCTGACCTTTGGTCTGTTCGACTGAGACCAAGGCATTCAAAAAAGGGAGACCCGACGGTCTCCCTTTTTTGTGCCTGAGTTTTATTGCGCTGTGCGCCGTTCCTGTCCTTGGCTAAACTGCCTGATCTCTAGCCAAAAAGCCGCCCATCATGCTTCGTCTACTGTTCTGGATCGCCCTGATTGCCGCCGCGGTATGGTTCTGGCGCAAGTTCAAGAGTACCTCCTCCGCGCCGAACGCTCCCCGCGAGCAGGACGCGCCGCCCATGGTTCGCTGCGCCCATTGCGGCGTACACCTGCCCCGTGACCGGGCGCTGGCCCTCGAACAACAATGGTATTGCAGCCAGGCTCACCTTGAGCAAGGCCCGGGCACTCGTGAGCGCTGAGGCCTCAAGCCCACGCGAAAAACAGGCGCAGCGCCTGCTGCGTCTCTATCACCTCTATCGTCTGAGCATCGGCATCACCCTGGTGCTGCTGATCTCCAGCAAACTGGACAACCGCCTGCTGGAGTTCGCCAATGACGACCTGCTGCGCAGTGGCAGTTGGTTGTACCTGGTGCTGAATATCCTGCTGGTGGTGTTCCTGGAGAACACCCGCCGCCCTGCCCGGCTGTTCGGCCTGGCCCTGACTGACGTGCTGCTGCTCTCGTGGCTGTTCTTCGTCGCGGGCGGTGTGCCCAGTGCCATCGGCAACCTGCTCATTGTCTCGGTGGCCATCGGCAACACGCTGCTGCGAGGCCGCATCGGCCTGTTGATCGCGGCCGTCGCCACCCTCGGCATCGTCGGTTCGAGTTTCTTTCTTGGCTTGAGCGACTCGAACCGTCCCAGCAGTTATTTGCAGGCCGGCACCCTCGGGGCACTGTGCTTTGCCGCCGCGCTGTTGGTGCAAGGCCTGACCCGACGCTTGGAAGCCAGCGAAACCCTGGCCGAGCAACGGGCCAGCGAGGTGATCGGCCTGGAAGCGCTCAACGCCCTGATCCTGCAACGCATGCGCACCGGCATCCTGGTGCTTGACCGTGAGCGTCGGGTGCAATTGGCCAACGAAAGCGCGCTGAACCTGCTGGGCATGCACGACCTGGTGGGCCAGCAGCTCGACGATTACTCCACCGCCCTGGTCGAACGCATGCAATTGTGGCGAAACAACCCCAGCCTGCGCCCTTCCAGCCTGACCGTTACCGGCACGGGCCTGACCCTGCAACCGAGCTTCATCGCCTTGGGGCATCAAGATCAGCAGCAGATCCTGGTGTTCCTTGAAGACCTGGCCCAGGTTGCCCAGCAGGCCCAGCAGTTGAAACTCGCTTCCCTCGGGCGCCTCACTGCTGGCATCGCCCATGAAATCCGCAACCCCTTGGGCGCCATCAGCCACGCGGCGCAATTACTGCGCGAATCCGAGGAACTGAACGACGCGGATCGGCGTCTGACGCAGATTATTCAAGATCACTCCCAACGAATGAACCGCGTCATTGAAAACGTCCTGCAGCTGTCTCGCCGCCAGCAAACCACCCCCCAACGCCTCGACCTGCGGACCTGGCTCGACCAGTTCGTCCGGCAGGCCCGCGAAAGCATGGCCGAGCACCAGCACTTGCACCTGAGCATCGACCCGGGTGACTACACCACGCTGATGGACCCCGACCAGTTGACCCAGGTACTCGACAACCTGCTGCGCAACGCCTGGCGCCACAGCGCCATGGCCCACGAACAGGCCGAGGCCTGGCTGAAACTGTTCATCGACCCCCACAGCCAGCTGTCCACGCTGGACATCATCGACAACGGCCCCGGTGTAACCCCCGAGCAGCAGGCGCATTTGTTCGAACCCTTCTTTACCACCAGCAGCCAGGGCACCGGCCTTGGGCTCTATCTGTCCCGTGAGCTGTGCGAAAGCAACCAGGCCCGCCTAGACTTCAAACCACGCCAAGGCGGCGGTTGCTTTCGCATCACCTTTGCTCACGGACGGAAACAGATTTGAATAATCGCTCACGGCAACGAATCCTGATCGTCGATGACGAACCGGACATCCGCGAACTCCTGGACATCACCCTGGGCCGGATGAAACTCGACACCCGCAGCGCCAAGAACCTTGCCGAGGCCCAAGCCCTGCTGGCGGGGGACACCTTCGACCTGTGCCTGACCGACATGCGCCTGCCCGATGGCACCGGCCTGGAACTGGTGCAACACATCCAGCAACGCTACCCCCAACTGCCCGTGGCGATGATCACCGCCTATGGCAGCCTGGAAACCGCCATCGACGCCCTCAAGGCTGGCGCCTTCGACTTCCTGACCAAGCCGGTAGACCTGGGTCGGCTGCGGGAGCTGGTCACCAGCGCCCTGCGCCTGCCGCCGGTCGCCACGCCAGGCACCACCCTCGAGCGCAGCCTGCTGGGCGACTCGCCGCCGATGCTCAGCGTGCGCAAGCAGATCGAAAAACTCGCCCGCAGCCAGGCACCGGTGTACATCAGCGGGGAATCGGGCTGCGGCAAGGAGTTGGTCGCCCGTCTGATCCACGAACAAGGCCCCCGGGCCAACCTGCCCTTTGTACCGGTCAACTGTGGGGCAATTCCCACGGAGCTGATGGAAAGTGAGTTTTTCGGCCATCGAAAAGGCAGCTTCAGCGGCGCCATCGAGGACAAGCCCGGGCTGTTCCAGGCTGCCCATGGCGGGACCTTGTTCCTCGATGAAGTGGCCGATCTGCCCTTGGCGATGCAGGTCAAGCTGTTGCGAGCCATCCAGGAAAAAGCCGTGCGCGCCGTTGGCGGCCAGCAGGAAGAAGTGGTGGATGTGCGCATCCTCTGCGCCACCCACAAGGACCTGGACGGCGAAGTCGCCGCCGGGCGCTTTCGCCAGGATTTGTATTACCGGCTGAACGTCATCGAACTGCGCGTCCCGCCGTTGCGCGAACGCCGCGAAGACATCGAGCTGCTGGCCAATCACATGCTTCAGCGCCTGGCAGCCAACGCCGGTAGTCCACCGGTCAAGTTGCATCCCCAGGCGTTGGACGCTCTCAGGAATTACCGCTTCCCGGGCAACGTGCGGGAACTGGAGAACATGCTTGAACGGGCCTACACCCTTTGCGAACAGCAGCAGATTGAAGCGGATGACCTGCGCCTGGCCGAGGGCAATAGTACTACTGAGGCAGGCAATCCCGATTTGATGCAGGTCGACAACCTGGAGGATTACCTGGAAGACGTTGAGCGCAAGCTCATCCTCCAGGCGTTGGAGGAAACCCGCTGGAACCGCACGGCGGCGGCGCAGCGGCTGAAGTTGTCGTTTCGGTCGATGCGGTATCGGTTAAAGAAGCTTGGGCTGGATTGAGCCACGGTTTTGAAACTCACGCTTACCCCTGTGGCGAGGGAGCTTGCTCCCTTGCCACAGGTTCGGCGTTCACCCTCTGTAACGTCGCTCTCTAGCCCTCCGGCACAGGTACCCGCTCGTCCAGAACACGATTGGCCAATAATTCACTCAACTCAATCAATTGCTGTACCCCCAAGGCGATATGCCGCCGCGAGCCTTCAAGCTCAAAAGCCAGGTCGCTGATTGTTGCGTTGGCGGAAGCCAGGGTTTCGCTGAGGTTGGTGAGGAGGCATTCGGTGTCGATGCCGGCCACGACAGTGAATAACTGGTTTGAGGCGGGTTTCTTTTTGGTTTCGGGCTTTGGGCCGAGGTAATAGTCGAGGGCGCGCTTGGCGGCTTCATCAAGCCCTTTGGGGTTAAGGCTGGAGTCAGGAGAAGCGTTATTGGTTTCTGAAGGTGGTAGGGATTTGTCACTCATTGCGGTACTCCAAAGAGGGAATGGATTACCAAGTTTTCGGGCCGCGACGCCCGGACGCTGAATTGGCAGCGACGGGAAAAGGTTAGCCAGAGTTCTTCCCACCCGGCAACCGCCAGAACTCGTCGGAAAATTCTTTTTGAATCAGATTTTTGTCCGACCATTCCCACAAAGGGTGGTTGGCTGTGAGGGCGGTGTGTATATCCGTTTCTGCGGTTACGGCGGCTTAGGGTTCCGCCCTGACGGCGGGTCACTTTCGAAAAGCCCGGAAGCCGGCCCAGTCGAAAGTAACCAAAGCGCTTTTGCCCCACCACTTGGCACCTCGCTTTGGCTCGGTGTGCCCTCACTCCGGCATTGCTCCGTGGGCCCGCCGCGAAGGGCCATCCATGGCCCAGCGCGGCTATCCCGGCATCCATGCCGGGATGCCCACTCCACAACGCCTGCGTTCGGCCAGCGTGGTTAACGGGGCGCCCGAGATCAACGTCCACCGCGAGGCGGCCTGATAGCCGACCTGGTTCTTGATGGGGACCGCGTTCCTCCTGTGGGAGCAAAGCTTGCTCGCGAAGGCGATGGTTCAGTCACATGAATGTTGGGCTTGCTGGCCTCATCGCGAGCAAGCTCGCTCCCACAGGAGGCCCGGGCGCACATGAAATTTTGTGTCTACTGAATGAAGATCCAATGTGGGAGCGAGCTTGCTCGCGATAGCAGTGGGTCAGCTTGCATCAGCGTTGGATGTGCCGCCGCCTTCGCGAGCAAGCTTTGCTCCCACAGGTCCTGCTCAAACAGATCTGATGGGTGTACGACCAGGAGAACCAGGTCGGCTACTAGGCCGCCTCGGGGCGGACGTTGATCTCGGGCGCCCCGTTAACCACGATGGCCGAACGCAGGCATTGCGCAGTGGGCACCTCGGCATGGATGCCGAGGTAGCCGCGCTGGGCCATGGATGGCCCTTCGCGGCGGCCCACGGAGCAATGCCGGAGTGAGGGCATGCCGAGCCTAGGCGAGGCACCGAGTGGTGGGGCAAGAGCGTTTTGCTTACTTTCGACTGGGCCGGCTTCCGGGCTTTTCGAAAGTGACCCGCCGTCAGGGCGGAACCCTAAGCCGCCGTTACCGCAGCAATGGATATGTACTCGATCAACAAGGCCAACTGTAAGGCCGCCATCGCGAGCAAGCTCGCTCCCACAATTGGATCTGAGTATAGGAACAGTATCAAAGCCGGACCTTACAAGCGCCCCGCCGGCGCATACGGCGCAGGATCAATCACCGGCTCACGCCCTAACATCAAATCCGTAAACAACTGACACGACGCCGGCGCCAACACCAATCCATTGCGATAATGCCCACAGTTCAACCACAGCCCCGCAACCCCCGGCACCTCGCCGATATAAGGAATGCCTTCAGGCGACCCAGGCCGCAACCCAGCCCAATGCCCAACCACCTCGGCACCGCCCAACGCTGGAATCAACTGCTGTGCCGAAGCCTTCAGGCTCTCCAGCGCAGTATCGGTCGGGGTCTTGTCGAAGCCTTCGCGCTCCAGCGTACTGCCAACCAGAATATGCCCATCACGACGCGGAATCGCATAACGCCCCTTGGCCAGGACCATGCTCGACAGAAAATCCGACGCGCACTTGTACAGAATCATCTGGCCCTTGACCGGCTCGACCGGCAACTTCAAGCCCAAGGTCTTGAGCAACTCGCCACTCCAGGCACCGGCGGCCAGCACCACCTCATCGCCACGAATTTCACCGGCAGAACTGTGCACACCCACCACGCGCCCGCCGTCACGAATGAACCCGCTGACTTCGCAATGCTCATGAAGCGTGACGTTCGGCATCGCCAGCAACGCAGCCTTGAGGGACTTCACCAACCGCGGATTGCGCACGTTGGCCACGTCGGCCATGTAGATCGCTCGGGAAAAACCCGCGCCCAGCACCGGCACGGCATCGTGGACAGCCGAGATATCCACAGCCCGCATCGGGCGGCCTTCCCGTTCGGCCCAGGCCAGCGCTTCGTCCTGATCGTCCAGGTCCAACCAATACAGACCGGTGACATGCACTTGCGGATCGATCCCGGTAGTGGCGAACAAGCGCTCGCCCAGCTGTGGATAAAAATCCTGCGACCAATGGGCCAGCGCCGTGACCGCCGGGCTGTAGCGCCAGGGGTACAACGGCGACACGATACCGCCGCCAGCCCAGGACGATTCCTGGCCGACACTGGAACGGTCCAGCAGCACCACACGTTGCCCTTCGGACGCCAGATTGAACGCCGTCAGCAGGCCGATGACTCCGCCACCGACAATCACCACTTGCTGTTGCCTGGTCATGTTCTGATTCGACTCATAAGACAGAGGGCACAAGGCTGCACCCCAAAAAAAGAAACTCAGCGGCCCCAGCAATCCTTGGCGGTCAGCCCGGCAGCCTGGTTGACCACGTCTCGCGTGCCCGTGTTGTTGATCCTGAAATCACCGCACTTGTCCGTCGCCATGGACGAACCGCTCTTGCGCACGGCGATCAGGGTGAAGCTCTGGTCCGCCAGCGTCGGGGTAATGGTGTAGAAATCGTTACCGCCGCTCAGGCCGGTCGCATTGGTGTAGACGTTATTCTTCGAGTAATAGCGCTCGAGAATCTGCGCCTGCTCCGATAACAGCCCGGCGATTTCGGTACGCCGGCCCTTCTTCATGTATTCGGTCAGGCTCGGATAGCCGATGGTGATCACGATACCGATGATCGCGATCACGATCATGATTTCGATCAAGGTGAAACCTCGGTTGGATCTGCGCATGCCTTGCCTCTTCTATTGTATTTGCCGCCACATGATGCGGCGGCTGCCGCCGACGGACTTGCCCACCAGGTCGGTGATACCACCACTGGAGTCGTTCACGATCATGTTAGTGGCGCCGTTGGCACTGACGACGGCGCTCAGGGTCGGGATGCCGCCCGTGAACACCACACCGGCGGAAATCGTGTCGAGGCTGGTGAGCGAACCATCGTTGTTGGTATCGAGTACCGCATAGTTGAGCATCTTACCGTTGAATGCATCCAGTTCGATCAGTTTGCCGGTACCGAAGCTGGCGCAAGGGTCGGTGGTGTCCACGGCGGCCGTGGTAAAGACTACCCGCCCAAGCACCAGGTTGGCCGGGTTGATGACCCGCTCTCCGGTCAGCACATTGTTGTACACCAAAGGCAGGTACCAGCCCTTCTTCGTCGTATACGTCACGTCGGTCTGGCTGGTGGTCACGAACTGCCCCGTGCTGCCTGAAAACACCCCCGTGATCGACTGGGCCTGCAGGCTCGACACAGTGATTTGCCCTGCGCCGCCGGTGGCGTCCCAGATCGAATAGAACGCCTGTAGATCCTTGTTGAGCTTGTCTGCCGCTTCGTTGAACTTGCCGGTGCCGAAAAACACCTGGGTGCCACCCTGGGGGTTGTCTGCCAGCAGTGGCTGCACGGTGATCGGCTGGGTTGCCCCACCGGGTGCGGTGAACAACGGCTGGCCAGCAAACGCCATCCCCCACGCGGTCGGAGAGGTACCACTGAGGTCGAACTTCCACATCCGTCCCTTCAGGTCGCCGCCGTACGCGGACTGCACCACGTTCTGGGAGTTGACCCGCAGCTTGACCGACGACAGGCCGTTATCAGTCTCGCTGCTGTTAATGACGATTTTTTTGATCAGCGAACCGTCGCGGATATCCACCACATACAACGCCGCCACACCACTGTTGCTGCCATAGCCATTGCCGATGAACGCCGCCCAGCGACCGTCCGCCAGGCGCGCGACTTCAGGGCGTGCGTAGGCGTAGCCCAAGTCATTGAAGACGTTAGCCGTGTTGGCAACGGTGGGAGCGCTGATTTCCCACAACGCCCGCAACGCATTGCCCGCCGCCGCATCGAACAGTTGCACCGCATAGAACGTCTTGCCGCCAGCCCCCGTTCCGCCAAGGGCGACGGTCTTCCAGGCGCTGCCCGATTGCACATCGAACACGCCGACCTGCCCGTCCACCAAAAACTGATGGCTCACGCCATTGATGTAGTTGATGTCGGCGATATCTTCCAACGAGGACAGCACGCTCGAAGGCATATAGGCATAGCGCCGCGTGCCATTGGTGCTGTTGATGACGCTGAAGAAGCCGTCATTGGCATTCACCACCAGGTTGGCATTCATGTTCGTTGCCTTGGTCGCCAGGTAGGTGCTGTAGCTGGTGTCGTTGAGTAAATCCGCAGCGGTCTGGTCATTGGGCGATGCCAGCACCAACGGCGAATTGATGATGTCCCCCAGCAACACACTGCGTACCTTCAGGCCGGTTTTATTGACGCCCTTGCTCCACTCCACCAGGTCATTGCCGGTGATCCCCGTGGGCAGGTTCTGGCTGAGGCTGGTTTGCTGGGCCGGCGAAAAGTTGCCATAGGCCAGGGTCACCGGCACATTGGTCGCGGTGTTCCAGGATTGATAGATCGGCGCCGTGGCGCTGGGCACGATGGCCGTGTCGGTGGTCCATTGCACCGCTGCCGTGTTGACCGTTCCGGTCGAGTTGAAGCCGAACGCCTTGATGGTGCCGCGCCAATCCTTGGGATCATAGGTGGTCTGGTAGTAGCTGGAGGTGCTGGACAGTGTCGCGGCATTGGTCGTGCCGCCGCCCCCGGAGCCGGCCTTGGAAGTGATGTCGCTCAAGGCCGATGACAGCGCTGAGTTCAGGCCTTCGCTGTCGGTCGCCTGGTAATACTTCCCGGTGCCGTAGCGGGCAGCGTCGGACAACATCGGGTTGGCGGCGGTAAAACCCACGGTATAGGTATTGAGGTATTGCCGGGGAAAATCCGTGGCGTTCCAGCTCTTGCCGGTGGCGTCGGTGCCGGTGGTGCGCATGTCGATATCGAAAGCGAACTTGGCGATGTCGTCCAGGTAAAGCGTGTCGCCCTCGCCATCACCATTGAGATCGTCGCCATCGTTGTTGATGCCATCCCAATTCGGCAACCGGGCCAAGCCCTGCGGGTCGTTGGTGGGAAACGTTCGGTCAAAGGTGGGCAAGCCGTCGGTGATCACTACACCGAAGTTCTTCTGGCAACGGTACTGGATCGGGCTGGTGTAGGTGGCCGGTGTGCTGTTGTAGTACGGCGCCATTCCCCTGAAATAGCGGGTGACTTCGTAATAGCTCTCGGCCAACGGTGTATTGGCGACCGCACCCAAGGCGTTGATCGCGTTGATCAGGGCGCTGTAGTTGCTGTTGGCCTGGGTCTGGGTCACGCTGCCGCTGACCGGTGACAGGTCGCTGATGGCGCGAGCGATGTAGCCCCCGGGGCCGGAGTTGCTGAAATTAGGTGGATTGAACGTGGCGAGGCCAATACGCAGGGCACGGTTATTGGCGACCAAGTCGTTGGAGACATCCCGTGCCACGTTGATTCGATAGTCGGTGGGGATAGTGCCGGTGGTGAAGTCCCGGCTCGAGCCGTTGGCCAGGGTCACCAGATACGCCAGGTATTGGGCCG
Source organism: Pseudomonas sp. B21-010 (assembly GCF_024749325.1). NCBI lineage: Bacteria > Pseudomonadati > Pseudomonadota > Gammaproteobacteria > Pseudomonadales > Pseudomonadaceae > Pseudomonas > Pseudomonas sp. B21-010. The sequence goes on from NZ_CP087198.1 coordinate 5,502,161, forward strand.
TGTATCGAGTGTCCCCATTACCCACCGGATCGGGTAGCTTCAAGCATACCCGACCGAGGTTGGGTCGATAGAAACCATACCAACCGCTCGAACAGCCCCCACGGAACAGGCTCGCCAGCAAAACATTGCCATCGGTCATATCCAGCTCAAAGACGCTGCTGCAGTTATTCGAGGCGCTGCATCCGTATGTGCGCACCTGAGTGGCAGAGGGATCAAACCCCGCCGCCCAGATAATGTTGTTCATACTCCCCGAATCATCGATCAGCAGCATCACGTTCGGCGTGACGGCAGCCGCACTCAACAGCGGTGAATCCGAAGGCGTGAAGGCATAAGCCGGGGCCATCAGGTAAAGGCTGAGCAACACCCCCCACAACATCGCTATCCAGCCACGGCGAGCCTCAGTATTTCGCATAGATGCTCTCCACCACGCTGCGCTGGTTATTGCCCACCACCGCCACCGCCGTGATCCGGTACAGCGTCGCCGAGGTATTGACCGGCACGTTGACCGCAGCAAGTGTAGTGCCGATGTTCTGCACGCCATAAAACCCGCCGGCAGCGGCAACCCAGAGCACCCCGGACGACGAATTGCGCCCCGCCGCAGTGATGGTCGCCGACTCGGCCGGCGGCGCGCATTGAGTCGCGGTGGTGCAGACCGCCAGTGAATAGGTCTCGACCTGCACCGCACTCTCACCCATCCTCAACGCAGCCTCGGCGATCTGGAAGGACTGGTTGCGTTGCATGACGCTGCTGGTCATTTTTTCCTGAAGAGTGGCGCTCTGCATCGACGACAGGCCGATCAGCGTCAGCAGCAACAGGAAAACCAGGCTGACCAGCAGTGCCATGCCACGCTGGCGATGCTTGAGATCCATCGAGATCATCGATCGCCCCCTCATAGAAGCCGGTTGCGCAAGGCGGCAACCACATTGAAGGTCTGCTCGCGCACCGTGTTCCTTGGATCAAAGAGCGTCAGGCTCAGGCGCACGCTGCGGATCAGTGCCGGGTCTGCCGGGTTGCCGGTGTAGCTCGACGCTGCGATGTCCGTGGCGCTGGCGGCCATGCCGAACGTCACATCGAATGCCCGCACGTTGTCCACCAGCACCGACAGCGTCGGCGGATTGCCGGTGCCGCTGCCCAACAGCAATTGGTTGTTGTTGAAGCTGTAGACCAGTCGACGGATCGGGAACGCCAACTGCCCCGTCGCTGGCGCCCGGGCGTTCGAGTAGGCCGTCGCCGAGGTACGGCAATCGGAGACGACGGTCCAGGTCGGCAGGCTACCGCCACCCCCAATGTCCGCGGTGACCAGCGTCAGCCTCCGGTTGGCGTTATCCCAACGGATTGGAGTGGTCTGGCTGGCAGCGAAACTGTTATCCGTCGAGGCATCGATGATGGTCGCCAGGCAGCCGAACATGCCCACCATGCGAATTTCCTGGACCATTTTGCTCAAGGCAAACCGCGCGTCCTCCTGAATCACCGCGGCGGCATTCTGGCTGACGTAGGTATTTTTGGCGGCAATGAAAATCTGCACGACACCCAGGATGACGATCAGGCTGAGCACCAGCGCGATCATCAACTCGATCAGGCCAAAACCGCGACTGTACCGGTTCATGGCGGCGTCCCCGCCGGATCGACAGCGACGCGGCTGGTCAGTACGAAGCTGCGTCGCGCCTCAGCGGCGTTGGTGGTGTTGGCGGCCCGGGCGTCGTCCCAGGAGATGGTAATCGTGTAGACCCGCTGGTTCAGGGCAATGGTGCCGGTGGCCGTGGCGCCGCCGAAGGCGATGATGTTGGTCTTGAAATCGTAGAGATCCTGGTCCCGGGCCACGTTGAGGTTCGGCGAGCTGGGCGGTGTGATGGTGTAGTCGGCGCCGGAGTTGGCGCGAATGCGGTCCAGCAGGTCATAGGCAATGAAACTGGCCTGGCTGGTCATGCGCGAACTGTCGGTGTACTTGAGCGCATTGAGCTGGATCATCGCCGCCCCCAGCAAGCCGACGCCGAGAATCAGCACCGCCACCAGCACCTCGATCAACGTCATGCCGGCCTGCGCCCTTTTACTGCAACCCTTCATCCGCAATTTCCACCCAATACGATTCGTCCATTGAGGCAAACATTCAGCGTCCTGCTCTGCGCTCCTCTTACGTAATTGAAGCTCACTGGCGTGGCCGGTGCCGATAACCCGCCGAGGTTGTTGAAATCGATGCTAGTCACGTCTGAGGGTAGCGTCAGAGTCACGCCACTGCCCATCGCTGGAACAACCCGCAATATAATGGGCGACGAGCCAGTACTGTCATACACCGTGAGTTCGCCGCTCCAGGCACCGCCTTGGGTCGTGGGACGAATTCGCGTGGTGATACCACGGTCGATCGCCTCCATCCGGGCAAAGTTCAGCGCCCGGCGCAAGTCGCCGATCTCGGTATCGGCCTTGGTGCTCTGCAGCGAGCCCGTGAATGACGGCACCGCCATGGTAATCAGGATCAGCAGCACGCCAAGGGCCACCAGCACCTCGATCAGCGTGAAACCTTTTGTACGAAGATCCATCGATGCCCTCCGTTGCCGTCGGCTATACCTGCCTCTACACGCTAGAACAAACCACCGCCTTGTGTGCGGTTGTTTCGGTTCACGGCGCTCGTCGTTTTCGTACTCCAGGGAGGAGACGTCATGTATCAACAGGGTTTCAGCCTGATCGAACTGCTCATGGGACTGGCAATCGCCGCAATTGTTCTGCCGTGGGCCGGCGCGAGCTACAAAGAGCTGATCGAATCCATCGAACGCGAAGACACCGCGCAGTTGCTGATCAGCGGATTGCGCATTGCCCGCAGCGAAGCCATCACGCGTAACCGCAGGGTATTGATACAAGGGATAGACAACGATTGGGGCCGGGGTTGGCGGATCATGCTGGACAACAAGGAAAAAACCTTGCTGATGGAACGCACCGCAAGCGCTCGTGTGGTCGGCAACCAGCCGATGAGACGCAGGGTGAGGTTTGGCAGCCAGGGCGAAGCACTGCAATCCAGCGGCGCCTTCCAGGCCGGCAGGCTGCATGTCTGCGCCAAACGCGGGCCGGTCAGCCACCATCAAGTGATACTGGCGCCTTCCGGCCGCGTCCGCCTGGAAAGCGTCGCGGCCGAACAGGCGCTGTGCGAGAAAGGACTTAAAGCAAGGAGCGCACGCGCAACTCTTTCGGCATCGAGAACGTGACGTTCTCCTCGCGACCGGCCAGTTCATCGGCACCCGTTGCGCCCCAGGCCTGCAATTGCTGGATCACACCGCGCACCAGCACTTCCGGCGCGGAGGCACCGGCAGTGATGCCGATGCGCTCGACCCCATCGAACCAGCTGCGTTGCATGTCTTCGGCACCGTCGATCAGGTAGGCCGGGGTGGCCATGCGCTCGGCCAGCTCACGCAAGCGGTTGGAGTTGGAGCTGTTGGGGCTGCCGACGACCAGCACCACATCGCACTCATCGGCCAGTTGCTTGACCGCATCCTGACGGTTCTGGGTGGCGTAGCAGATGTCATCCTTGCGCGGGCCGCCGATGGCCGGAAAGCGCGAGCGCAGGGCGTCGATCACACGGCTGGTGTCGTCCATGGACAGGGTCGTCTGGGTAACAAAAGCCAGGCTCTCAGGGTTGCGAACCTGCAGGGCCGCCACGTCTTCCTCGTCTTCGACCAGGTAGATCGCACCGCCGTTGCTGGCATCGTATTGACCCATGGTGCCTTCGACTTCCGGATGGCCTTCATGGCCGATCAGGATGCATTCGCGACCATCACGGCTGTAGCGCGCCACTTCGATGTGCACCTTGGTCACCAATGGGCACGTCGCGTCGAAAACCTTCAGGCCACGGCCGGCGGCTTCAGTGCGTACGGCCTGGGAAACCCCATGGGCGCTGAAGATCACGATGACGTCGTCCGGCACCTGGTCCAGTTCCTCGACGAAAATCGCCCCACGGCTACGCAGGTCTTCGACGACGAATTTGTTGTGGACCACTTCGTGGCGCACGTAGATCGGCGGCCCGAAGACTTCCAGGGCGCGGTTGACGATTTCGATCGCCCGGTCCACACCGGCGCAGAAGCCACGGGGGTTGGCGAGTTTGATTTGCATGCTGTGCCTCGTGTCTTGCGCGCAAGAATTGAATGCTTGCCTGTTAATCGAGCGAAAGGCCCGAAAACAATGGAGATCCCATGTGGGAGCGAGCTTGCTCGCGATGGCGATGGGGCAGTCACCCCTGGACTAAAAGGGTCTGCGCAATCGCGAGCGAGCTCGCTCCCACAGTAAATCGAGTGGCAGCAGGAACTGCCTGTAAAACCTTAAACCGCCTTCACTTCGAGGATTTCCACTTCGAAGTTCAAGGTCTTGCCCGCCAGCGGATGGTTGAAGTCCACGGTCACCTGGGCGTCGTCGAAAGCCTTCACCACACCCGGCAACTCGGTATTGGCCGCGTCGTTGAAGATCACCAGCAGGCCCTGGGACAGTTCCATGTCCTGGAACTGGGAGCGTGGCATGGTCTGCACGTTTTGCGGGTTGGGCTGACCAAAGGCGTTTTCTGGCGGTACGACCACAGTGCGCTTGTCGCCGGCCTTGAAGCCGAAGATCGCCGCTTCGAAGCCTGGTAGCAGGTTGCCATCACCGACCTGGAACACCGCCGGAGCCTTGTCGAAGGTGCTGTCGACGGTGTCACCGTTTTCCAGGTACAGGGCGAAGTGAAGCTTCACTTCAGTGTTTTGAGCGATACGCTGCTCAGTCATGGACGGCTTCTCCGGTTTTCTTGCTCTTGAACATATCCAGGGCGAGCATCACGGCGCCCACGCTGATGGCGCTGTCGGCAAAGTTGAACGCCGGGAAATACCAGCGGTTCTGCCAATGCACCAGGATGAAATCGATGACATGGCCCAGGGCGATGCGGTCATAGAGGTTGCCCAAGGCACCACCGAGCACCAAGGCCAGCGCCACGGCCAGCCAGGTCTCATTGCGCCCCAGGCGCTTGAGCCAGACCACCAGCACGGCGCTGACCACGACGGCGATCAGGGCGAACAGCCAGCGCTGCCAGCCCGAACTGTCGGCCAGGAAGCTGAATGCCGCACCAGTGTTGTAGGCCAAGGTCCAGCTGAAGTAGTCGGGAATGATCACGATCTGCTGGTACATGGTCAGCGAGTTCTCGAAGTAGTACTTGCTGGCCTGGTCGATGACCAGTACCAGCACACTCAACCAGAGCCAGCCCAGCCGCCCGAAGCGGCCCGCCGCGTTAGGCATAATGACGAACCTCACCGGTGCCGCTGATGTTGTCGACGCAACGACCGCAGATTTCCGGATGCTCCGGATTCACGCCGACGTCTTCACGGCAGTGCCAGCAACGGGCGCACTTGGTGTGGTTCGACTTGACGATCTTCAGCTTCAGGCCGCTGACTTCAGTGATCACCGCATCGGCCGGCGCCTGCACGAAAGGTGCAACGCTGGCGGTGGAGGTGATCAGCACGAAGCGCAGCTCGTTGCTCAGCCTGGCCAGATCGGCACTCAGGTCATCTTCGGCATAGAGGGTCACTTCGGCCTGCAGGTTGCCACCGACGGCCTTGGCCGCACGCTGGATCTCCATTTCCTTGTTGACCGCCGCCTTGACCGCCATCACGCGATCCCAATACGCACGATCCAGCTCGAAGCCTTGCGGCAGTTCGGTCAGGCCTTCGTACCAGGTGTTGAGCATCACCGATTCGTTACGCTCGCCCGGCAGGTACTGCCACAGCTCGTCGGCGGTGAACGCCAGGATCGGTGCGATCCAGCGCACCAGGGCCTCGCTGATGTGGAACAGCGCGGTCTGGCACGAACGACGGGCCTTGCTGTTGGCGCCAGTGGTGTACTGGCGGTCCTTGATGATGTCGAGGTAGAAACCACCGAGCTCCTGCACGCAGAAGTTGTGGATCTTGGAGTAGACGTTCCAGAAGCGGTATTCGCCGTAGTGCTCCTGCAATTCGCGTTGCAGCAGCAGGGTACGGTCCACGGCCCAACGGTCCAGCGCGAGCATTTCTTCGGCCGGCAGCAGGTCGGTGGCCGGGTTGAAACCGGTCAGGTTGGAAAGCAGGAAGCGCGCGGTGTTACGGATCCGCCGGTAGGCGTCCGCGCTGCGCTGCAGGATCTGCTCGGAAACGGCCATCTCGCCGGAATAGTCGGTGGAGGCCACCCACAGGCGCATGATGTCGGCGCCCAAGGTGTCGTTGACCTTCTGCGGCGCGATCACGTTGCCCAGGGACTTGGACATCTTGCGACCGGACTCGTCGACCGTGAAGCCGTGGGTCAGCAACTCGCGATACGGCGCGTGGTTGTCGATGGCGCAACCGGTCAGCAGCGACGAGTGGAACCAGCCGCGGTGCTGGTCCGAGCCTTCCAGGTACAGGTCGGCACGCGGGCCCGTCTCGTGGCCCATCGGGTGCGAACCGCGCAGCACGTGCCAATGGGTGGTGCCGGAGTCGAACCAGACGTCCAGGGTGTCGCTGATCTTGTCGTACAGCGGCGCTTCGTCACCCAGCAGCTCGGCGGCATCCATCTTGAACCAGGCTTCGATGCCTTCGGACTCGACGCGCTTGGCCACGATTTCCATCAGTTCGACGGTGCGCGGGTGCAACTCGCCGCTTTCCTTGTTCAGGAAGAACGGGATCGGCACGCCCCAGTTGCGCTGGCGGGAGATGCACCAGTCCGGACGGTTGGCGATCATCGAGTGCAGGCGCGCCTGGCCCCAGGCCGGCACGAACTGGGTCTCTTCGATGGCCTTGAGCGAACGCTGGCGCAGGGTGTCGCCGCTGGTTGGCTGCTTGTCCATGCCGATGAACCACTGCGCGGTGGCGCGGTAGATCAGCGGGGTCTTGTGCCGCCAGCAGTGCATGTAGCTGTGTTCGATGACGGTGGTGTGCAGCAGCGCGCCGACTTCGGTCAGTTTGTCGACGATGGCCGGGTTGGCTTTCCAGATGAACTGGCCGCCAAAGAACTCCAGCGACGGCGCGTACACGCCATTGCTCTGCACCGGGTTGAGGATGTCGTCGTTGACCATGCCGTATTTCTTGCAGGTCACAAAGTCGTCGACGCCATAGGCCGGCGCGGAGTGAACCACGCCAGTACCTGCGCCCAGTTCCACGTAGTCGGCCAGGTACACCGGCGACAGGCGGTCATAGAACGGATGACGGAAATTGATCAACTCCAGCGCCGAACCTGGCGCGGTGGCGACCACCGAACCTTCGAGGTTGTAGCGGGCCAGGCAGGATTCGACCAGTTCTTCGGCCAGCACCAGCAGTGTGTCGCCGACGTCGACCAGGGCGTAGTTGAATTCCGGGTGGACGTTCAGCGCCTGGTTGGCCGGGATGGTCCACGGGGTGGTGGTCCAGATCACGATCGAGGCCGGCTTGGCCAGCTTGCCCAGGCCGAAAGCCGCGGCGAGCTTGTCTTCATCGGCGATCGGGAACGCGACGTCGATGGTCGAGGACTTCTTGTTCTCGTACTCGACCTCCGCCTCGGCCAGGGCCGAACCGCAATCGAAGCACCAGTTCACCGGCTTGAGGCCCTTGAACACGAAGCCGCCCTCGACGATTTTCGCCAGGGCACGGATTTCGCCGGCTTCGTTCTTGAAGTCCATGGTCTTGTACGGGTTGGCGAAGTCGCCCAGCACGCCGAGGCGGATGAATTCGGACTTCTGCCCTTCGATCTGCTCGGTGGCGTAGGCACGGCACAGTTCGCGGGTCTTGTCCGCGCCCAGGTTCTTGCCGTGGGTCACTTCGACCTTGTGTTCGATCGGCAGGCCATGGCAGTCCCAGCCCGGGACGTACGGCGCATCAAAACCCGACAGGGTCTTGGAGCGGATGATCATGTCCTTGAGAATCTTGTTCAGCGCATGACCGATGTGGATAGTGCCGTTGGCGTACGGAGGGCCGTCGTGCAGGACGAACTTCGGACGATCCTTGCCAATTTCGCGCAACTTTCCGTACAGGCCAATGCTGTCCCAACGCTGCAGAATCTGTGGTTCGCGCTGAGGCAGGCCGGCCTTCATTGGGAAGGCGGTGTCCGGAAGGTTTAGCGTGGCTTTATAGTCGGTCATTTAAGGCTCTTCATTAGCGATTGGCGCTGGTTGCGACAAGGGCACGGGCGGCGGCGATATCTGCATGGATCGCCGTCTTGAGCGCCTCCAGAGAGGCAAAACGCTGCTCTTCACGCAGCTTATGGTGGAAAACCACCGTCAAACGCCGGTCATACAGATCGCCGGCAAAATCCAGAACATGTACTTCGAGGTGGGCCTTGCCATCCCCTTGGACCGTAGGTCGTACGCCGATATTGGCGACACCGGGCCAGGTCTTGCCGTCGATCTCGACACTCACCAGGAACACCCCGGTCAGCGGCACACGACGACGCTTGAGTTGCACGTTGGCCGTTGGCGTGCCCAATTGGCGCGCCAGTTTCTGCCCGTGCAGGATCCGCCCGGCAATCCGGTACGGCCGGCCAAGCAAGCGCTCGGCCAATTCAAAGTCGGCAGCCGCCAGGGCATTGCGGACCTGGGTGCTGCTGACGCGCAAGCCGTCCATCTCGACAGTCTGCGCCGCTTCGACGGTAAACCCATGGGCGATACCGGCTTGTTGCAGGTAGTCGAAATCCCCGGAGCGGTCGCAGCCGAAACGGAAATCATCGCCGACTTCCAGATGCTTCACATCCAGGCCGTCCACCAGGATGGTCTTGACGAACTCTGCAGCGCTGAGCTTGCTCAGGCCTTGGTTGAAGGCCAGGCACAGGACCCGGTCGACGCCTTCGGCGGCCAGCAATTGCAGTTTGTCGCGCAACCGGGCCAGACGGGCCGGGGCGGTATCCGGGGCGAAAAACTCCCGCGGCTGCGGCTCGAAAATCACCACGCAGCTGGGCACGCCCAACTCCAGTGCACGCTCGCGCAGTCGCGCCAGAATAGCCTGGTGGCCACGGTGAACACCGTCAAAGTTGCCAATAGTGGCGACACAGCCCCGATGCTGGGGGCGCAGGTTGTGGAGGCCTCGGACCAGCTGCATAACGCGCTTCTTGCTCATAAAGTGGCCGATTATAACCACACCCGGCGGCCGACGACAGGCAACACCGCACCCCAAAGTGATCGAACCGACAAAACCACTGCCCAGCCCGGGATTATCGGGTGCTTGCCCTCAGCTCAAGGCCTTGCGATTGAAGTCACGCAGACGGAACCCCATCAGCAGCAACATGCCGAAATACGCCACCACACCGGCAACCACCAGCACACCCAAGCGCAGGAACCGCTCGAGCATCTGCCCTTCGCCCCAGGCCGGCATGAAATGCATCGCCCCCAGCAAAACCGCCGACATCACCGCCACGGCCACCACCAGCTTGAGGCCGAATTTGCCCCAGCCCGGCTGCGGCTGATACATCTTCTGCTTGCGCAACTGGTAAAACAGCAGCCCGGCATTGAGGCACGCGCCAGCGCTGATCGCCAGGGCCAGGCCGGCGTGGGCCAACGGGCCGATGAGCATCAGGTTGAACAATTGGGTCATCACCAGGGTGAAAATGGCGATTTTCACTGGCGTGCGAATGTTCTGCTGGGCATAGAACCCCGGCGCCAGCACCTTGATCACGATGATCCCGAGCAGGCCCACCGAGTAGGCAATCAGCGCACGCTGGGTCATCAAGGCGTCGAAGGCGTTGAATTGACCGTATTGGAACAGCGAAACCGTCAGCGGCTCAGCCAGGATTCCCAGTGCCAGGGAACAGGGCAAGACCAGCACGAAACACAGGCGCAGGCCCCAGTCGAGGATGCGCGAGTACTCCTGGCGGTCCTGACTGGCGTAGGTCTTGGCCAGGGTTGGCAGCAGGATCGTACCCAGGGCCACACCCAGCACGCCGGACGGCAATTCCATCAAGCGGTCGGCGTAATACATCCACGACACCGAACCGGCCACCAGGAACGAGGCAAAGATGGTGTTGATGATCAGGGAAATCTGGCTTACCGACACCCCGAGGATCGCCGGCAACATCTGCTTCATCACCCGCCACACGCCGCTGTCGCGCAGGTTCAGCCGTGGCAGGACCAACATGCCGATCTTTTTCAGGTGCGGCAGTTGATAAAGTAATTGCGCCAGGCCACCCACCAGCACCGCCCAGCCGAGGGCCATCACCGGCGGATCGAAATACGGCGTCAGGAATACCGCGAACACGATCATGCTGACGTTGAGCAGGGTCGGCACAAAGGCCGGTACGGAAAAGCGGTTCCAGGTATTGAGGATCGCCCCGGCCAGGGACGACAGGGAAATCAGCAATATATAAGGAAAGGTCACCCGCAGCAGGTCCGAGGTGAGCTGGAATTTTTCTGGCGTATCGGTGAAACCCGGGGCCGTGGCCCAGATTACCCAGGGCGCGGCGAGCATGCCGGCCGCCGTGACCAGCGCCAGCACCAACGTCAGCAGGCCGGTGACGTAGGCAATGAACGTGCGGGTCGCTTCGTCGCCCTTCTGGCTTTTATATTCCGCCAGGATCGGCACGAAGGCCTGGGAGAACGCCCCTTCGGCGAAGATCCGCCGTAGCAGGTTGGGCAACTTGAAGGCGATGAAGAAGGCGTCGGTGGCCATCCCGGCGCCGAATATCCGTGCGATCAACGTATCGCGAACGAACCCCAGGACGCGGGAAAGCATCGTGATAGAGCTGACGGCGGCCAACGATTTGAGCAGATTCATGAAAAGAGTTTTTGCCTGTCGATAAACAGCAGGCGAACAACGCGCCCACTTGTGCGATACTCCGCGCCGCTAAACAGTGCAGAGCCAAAGTCCGCGAGTTTACAGGTCGCACGCCGGAAAGAAATCCTTCGGTGCGCAGCACCTGCCATTCAGCGGAACGCGTCACCCGCCCTTGACAAGACTTCAACTCATCGGCATGATTCGCGGCCTATTTTGTTTGCTATTTCCCAAAAAGTCTTTCGAGGAGCTCGACGGTGGCCAACACACCTTCCGCCAAAAAACGTGCAAAACAGGCTGAGAAGCGTCGCAGCCACAACGCCAGCCTGCGTTCCATGGTCCGTACCTACATCAAGAACGTAGTTAAGGCCATCGACGCAAAAGACGCTGAAAAAGCTCAAGCTGCTTACGTTCTGGCTGTGCCAGTTATCGACCGTATGGCCGATAAAGGCATCATCCACAAGAACAAGGCTGCTCGCCATAAGAGCCGTTTGAATGGCCACGTAAAGGCCCTGAACGTTGCCGCTGCTGCCTAAGCGACGCGCTCGTTAAAAAACCGACCTCAGGGTCGGTTTTTTATTGCCTGCGATTTAACACCCCTCCTTGCGGAAGCAGTGGATCAGCTTGCCTTAATACTGAATGCACCACCGCATCGCGAGCAGGCTCGCTCCCACATCAACTCCGAGACACTCACACAAATCGCATCCACCACAAATCCCTGTGGGAGCCGAGCTTGCTCGCGATGGCGGAGAGTCAGCCTGCATCCATGCTGGGCGTGCCACCGCTATCGCGAGCAAGCTCGGCTCCCACATCGGTTCTCGGTGCGCTGCATATCCACTGCCCACCAGAGACCCCTTGTGGGAGCGAGCCTGCTCGCGATGGCGTCAGTGAAAACAGATACCTCCACTAAAGCCCCGCACTATTCGCCAAAGTTGAAAACCACCGGCTTCGGCGGAGGACAGCCTCCCGGTGGTGGGAAATTCTGCACCCCCGCCTCGTCGTAGCCGGTGTAACAACCCACTATCTTGTCACCCTTGAAGTTCATACGGCGCTCAACCACACCCGTCGGGTAGTAGTAGACCGTCTCACCTTCGCGCTTGGCGTACGAGTAGTCCTTGTATTCGCGCCCCTCGACCGTTATCAGGCGAAAGCCCTGCTTGGCTTCAGAGAACTTCAACTGGCCATTGGGGTAGTAGTCGTTACGAGTCACGCGATCATCAGGCCCCAACAGCACCTCCCGGACCTTGCGCCCATCCTGGGTGTGGCGGGCACTTTGCTCATTACCGAACAGGTAATCACTCTCCGAGTCGAAATGCGCATTGTTGAAAGCCCCGCGCTGTTTGCCGCAAAGCTTGATACGGGTGTATTTCCCATCAGGCACGTGGCAATAGTTCCTGTCCGCGATCAGCACCCCAGTCGCATCAAATGACTGCAGGTTGCCAATGGGCTCATCCCCCTCGTACGTCGCCACCGTATCGGGCTGGCCATTGGGATGATAGAGACGAAAGGCGCCCTCTCGCGAACCATGGCGCCACGAGATATCCGACAGCAGCACGGCACCATCATCGGTATAGGTCAGCGCCCGCCCTTCGATCTGGCCGTTGACATAGCTGGCCGAATAGATGAGTTTGCCATTGGCCGCATAGGCTTCTTTCAATCCATCCAACACACCCGCGCGGTAATGCTCGACGAGCCGCAACACACCTGCGGCATCCACTTCACGCAATTCGCCTTGCTTCTTGTCGGCGACGAAATCGACGGTCTGGACACCACCGCCTTCCACCTTCAATGTCCAACGGCCTTCTCGAACACCTTGCACGTAACGCCCCTCACCCCACGGCATTTTCCAGTCACCGTGCTGCATCCCCGCCACGAAATCGCCGCGCTGGACCACCTCACCATGGCGCACGCGCTCGGAAGGCCCGTCAAAATCGCCGTGTTTGTATGTATCGAAGCCGGACATCGCCCCCTCATCGTCCTGCGCCTCGATCGTCCAGCGCCCCTCATAGAAATCGTCGACGATCATGCCCTTGGAAACCGTGCCGCCATCACTGACGACCCACGGCCCCTGGCGCAGTCCATCCACATAGGCGCCGGTGGACGCGTAGCCCGACTCGTCGAACTCCGCCCACTTGCCCGACCTCTTGCCCTGGACATAGGCACCCAGCGCCCAGAGCCGCCCGTTACCCAAGAACGCCCACGCCCCATCCTCGGAGCCCTGGTACACCTCTGGACGGGTTTCCCAGGCCATCCTGCTGACACGATAGGCAGAGCCCACATCCTCGTCCTGAGGCGGCACGCGCTCATAAGTCAGCGTGAGCCAGCGTCCTTCGCGCTGCTGAAAAGTCTTTTTGTAGGTGTCGCGATGAGGGTCCTCTGGCGGCTGCCCCACTGACGCCGGGACACCGTCGACGCCAAAGTACCCCACCAGCGTGCCACTCGCGGGCTCCAGCGTGTCGAACTCGGCGATACCGGTCTTGGGCAAAACGGCGCTGTAATCGTAGGGCGGCAACTTGCCCAGCTCTTTCTGGACCAGCGCGGCAGTGAGGACCTTGCGATCAGCGGCGATACGATCCAATACCGACTGCAATGTCTCGAGCCGGCGATAACCACCAGTGGACGGCACGAACCGATAACCATGAAGGGCATACTGCCCCTTTGCCCGCGACAGCACGACCAGCGTCTGGAGATCACTGTCGAGGCTGGCGTAGAACACCGACTCGACACTCGCATCGCCATATCTGTCGAGCACTTGCGGGACGCCATCCGGCGAATCACACAGACATGAGTAGCCCACGACACCCTCGGCCTCGCGGATAAATGCCAGCGTCGCCCCACTCTCCTGGGAAGTTTTTATCAGCGGATGGGCCAGGATTTTTTCGCTATAAAACGGCTCGGCCAAAGCCCCGACGGACACCGAACAGCCCAATACAAACAACAGCAAAAACGCACGCATACGAATCCCTTCGCGCCAAAAGCACAACAAATCCATGGAGATAAAAAAAGCGAGCCGATCGGCTCGCCCGTCATTCGCTACTTAACGCCAAGGCAAGATCGGAATAGCCGTCACCGCGTTCTGCGGGCTGCCCTCGATCACGCGATCGCTGTAGACCAGGTACACCAGCGTATTGCGCTTCTTGTCGAGGAATCGCACCACTTGCATGGTCTTGAACACCAGCGAAGTGCGCTCACGGAACACCTCTTCGCCATCCTTGAGCTCACCCTTGAAGCTGATGGGCCCCACCTGGCGGCAGGCGATGGACGCCTCGGCGCGATCCTCGGCCAGACCCAGGCCGCCCTTCACGCCGCCGGTCTTGGCCCGCGACAGGTAACAGGTCACGCCATCCACCTTGGGATCGTCGAACGCCTCGACCACGATCCGATCGTTCGGCCCGACAAACTTGAACACCGTCGACACTTGGCCAATTTCTTCGGCCGAAGCCAGCAGCGGCACAGCCAGCAGCAAGCCGATCAATCCTTTTGCCAAACCCATGATTTTTCCTTAGACGAGGATCAGGTTGTCACGGTGAACCAGCTCGGGCTCCGCCATGTAACCCAACAGACCGACAATCGCATCAGACGACTGACCGATGATTTTCTGCGCTTCCAACGCACTGTAGTTGGCCAGGCCACGGGCGATCTCGCGACCGTCCGGGGCCACGCACACCACCATTTCGCCCCGACGGAAACTGCCTTGTACCAACTTCACACCCACCGGCAGCAGGCTTTTGTTGCCTTGGGACAGGGCCGTCACAGCACCAGCATCCAGCACCAAGGTGCCACGGGTCTGCAGATGCCCAGCCAGCCACTGCTTGCGCGCCGCCAACATGCCACGCTCCGGAGAGAGCAAGGTGCCGATCCGTTCGCCAGCTTTCAGGCGATCCAGCACCCGCTCCAAGCGCCCACCCACGATGATGGTGTGAGCCCCGGACCGCGCCGCCAGACGCGCGGCGCGCAGCTTGGTCTGCATGCCACCACGGCCCAGCGCACCACCCGTGCCACCCGCCACCGCGTCCAGCGCCGGATCGTCGGCGCGGGCTTCGTAGATCAGCTTGGCATCGGGATTGTTGCGCGGATCGGCATCGAACATGCCGTCGCGATCCGTGAGGATCACCAGCAGATCCGCCTCCACCAGGTTCGCCACCAGCGCGGCCAGGGTGTCGTTATCGCCGAAACGGATCTCGTCGGTGACCACCGTGTCGTTCTCGTTGATCACCGGGATGACTTTCAGCTCCACCAGCGCGCGCAAGGTACTGCGGGCATTGAGGTAGCGCTTGCGGTCGGACAGGTCATCGTGGGTCAGCAGGATCTGCGCCGTATGGCGACCGTGCTCGGCGAAGCTTGATTCCCAAGCCTGCACCAGGCCCATCTGGCCGATGGCGGCGGCAGCCTGCAGCTCATGCATCGCGCTGGGTCGCGACGTCCAGCCCAGGCGGCTCATACCGGCGGCCACAGCCCCGGAAGAGACCAATACCAGCTCGACGCCAGCCTCATGCAAGGCCACCATCTGCTCGACCCACACCGCCATTGCCTGGCGGTCCAGGCCCTTGCCATCTGCCGTCAGCAGTGCGCTGCCGATCTTCACGACCCAGCGCTGCGCACCCGTCACCTTGCTCCGCATCATCTTCAACCTTTGCCAGCGAACGGCGCGACCCAGCGCCGCCCATGGGATTATTCGTATTTGCGTTTTACAGATACCAAAACGCCGCTCGAATGAGCGGCGCCTTGGAAACCGGCTGATTGCGATGATAACACCGCACTGGACCAGTTAATGCCAGCCACCCGAGAATCCTTGGGGGGATCAAGCCTGTGGGAGCAAAGCTTGCTCGCGATGGCCTCGTCACACTCAACACCTTGGCTGACTGCAAACCGCTATCGCGAGCAAGCTTTGCTCCCACAAATTCGCCCACACAGGTACTGGCTTCAGCTAAGTGGCATCAGCACAAGATCAGTCGCGGACGTAGATGATTTCCGGACCGTCTTCGTCATCCACATCTTCTTCATCCCAATCGTCGTCACCGATGTCATGGACCGACTTGACGCCGCTGCGACGCAGGGCACGCTGGTCGTCCAGCGCCTGCAACTGGGCACGAGCCTCGTCTTCGATGCGCTGGTCGAGCTCGGCCAGCTCTTCCTTGTAGGCCGGATCGTTGGCCAGGCGGTCGGCGCGATCTTCCAGGTAACGCATGATGTCATGGCACAGGCGCTCGGTGCCGTCTTTGGCGATGGCCGAGATCACGTAGACCGGACCTTCCCACTCCAGGCGATCGACGATTTCCTTGACCCGCTCCTCATGCTCTTCTTCAAGGATCTGGTCGCACTTGTTCAGCACCAGCCAACGGTCGCGCTCAGCCAGGGCCGGGCTGAACTTGGTCAGTTCGTTGACGATGACTTCGGCGGCATCGGCGGCACTGGTTTCATCCAGTGGCGCCATGTCCACGAGGTGCAGCAACAGACGGGTACGGGACAAGTGCTTGAGGAAACGAATCCCCAGGCCTGCGCCCTCGGAAGCCCCTTCGATCAACCCTGGAATGTCGGCGATCACGAAACTCTTCCAGCGGTCGACGCTGACCACGCCCAGGTTCGGCACCAGGGTGGTGAACGGGTAATCGGCCACCTTCGGCTTGGCCGCCGACACCGAGCGAATGAAGGTACTTTTACCGGCGTTCGGCAAGCCCAGCAGGCCCACGTCAGCCAACACTTTCATTTCCAGCTTCAGGTCACGCTGCTCGCCTGGCTTGCCTGGCGTGGTCTGGCGTGGCGCACGGTTGGTACTGGATTTGAAACGGGTGTTGCCCAGGCCGTGCCAGCCGCCATGGACGACCAGCAGACGCTGGCCGGCCTTGGTCAGGTCGCCAATCACTTCCTGGGTGGCCGAATCGATCACCGTGGTGCCGACTGGCACGCGCAGGATCAGGTCTTCGCCCTTCTTGCCGGTGCAGTCGGTGCTGCCGCCGTTGGAGCCACGCTCGGCATCGAAGTGCCGGGTGTAACGGTAGTCCACCAGGGTGTTGAGGTTTTCGTCGGCGAGCATGTAGATCGAGCCGCCGTCGCCCCCGTCACCGCCGTTCGGGCCACCGTTTTCAATGAATTTTTCCCGACGGAAACTCATGCAACCATTGCCGCCGTCGCCGGCCTTTACTCGAATCGATACTTCATCAACAAACTTCATGACACACGCCTCTCGCCATACGGACGAGCCAAAAAAACAAGACATAAGACTCTTGCAAAAATGAGCGCAGCGACCTGATGACACGCCCCAACCGCAGCGCCGACAGCCCATACAAACAGTTTTGCAAGAGACTCACCCCACAAACGAAAAAGCCCCGTCGCAAGACAGGGCTTTTCCAGCGATCTCGCAATTAAGCTGCGACAACGCTCACGTAACGGCGGTTGAACGCGCCCTTTACTTCAAACTTGATCACGCCTTCGATTTTCGCGAAGAGGGTGTGATCTTTACCCATGCCAACACCGTAACCGGCGTGGAATTGGGTGCCGCGCTGACGCACGATGATGTTGCCCGGAATGATTTTCTGGCCGCCATACATCTTCACGCCAAGGCGTTTGGCTTCTGAGTCGCGACCGTTACGGGTACTACCACCAGCTTTTTTGTGTGCCATGAGTTCAATTCTCCTAGTGAGGAATTAGGCTGAAATTAAGCCTGAATACCGGTGATTTTGATCTCGGTGTACCACTGGCGGTGGCCCATACGCTTCATGTGGTGCTTACGGCGACGGAACTTGATGATGCGGACTTTATCGTGACGACCTTGGGAGATCACTTCAGCCACAACGGTAGCGCCAGCAACGACTGGAGCGCCGATATTCACGTCGTCGCCATTGGCGACCAACAGAACGCGATCAAAAGTCACGGATTCGCCAGTAGCGATTTCCAGTTTTTCGATCTTCAGGTATTCACCTGGGGCGACCTTGTATTGCTTGCCACCAGTAACAATTACTGCGTACGACATGGTATTTCTCCGATAATCCTGCTCACCCAGCGCTTTATAAGAAGAGGTATTGGCTGGCATGGCTGCATGGGCTGGAAGGCCCTGATGCAATTGCGTAAGGCAGGTGCTGCCCAGGAAGTTCAGGGTGCGCGATTGTACGCAAGGCGCAACAGCCTTGCAAGTAGCCGTCCATCGCGCCTTGACAGGCCTGGGTGGGGGTCCTAGCATGCCGCGCAACCCTTCTGGAGCACCTGTCGCTGATGCAACCCCAAGCTTTCTACCGCACGGTGGCGGACGATTTTAGCGCCGTCGACGGCATCATCAAGAAGCAGCTGACTTCCCGAGTGCCGCTGGTATCGAAAATCGGCGACTACATCACATCGGCCGGCGGTAAACGCCTGCGGCCTTTATTGGTGCTGTTGTGCGGCAAGGCCCTGGGTCGCGAAGGCGACGACATGCGCCTGCTGGCCGCCACCATCGAATTCCTGCACACCGCGACCCTGCTGCACGACGACGTGGTCGACATGTCCGGCATGCGGCGTGGTCGTTCGACCGCCAACGCCATGTGGGGCAATGCCCCGAGCGTGCTGGTGGGCGACTTCCTGTATTCGCGCTCGTTCGAAATGATGGTCGAGCTGGGCTCGATGCCGGTGATGAAGATCCTGTCCCAGGCCACGCGCATCATCGCCGAAGGCGAAGTGCTGCAGTTGTCCAAGGTACGCGATGCCAGCACCACCGAAGAAACCTACATGGAAGTCATCCGCGGCAAGACCGCGATGCTCTTCGAAGCCTCGACCCACAGCGCCGCCGCCCTGGCCGGTGCCAGCGCCGAGCAGAGCGAAGCGCTGCGCACCTTCGGCGACCACCTGGGCGTGGCCTTCCAGTTGGTGGACGACCTGCTCGACTACAAGGGCGATGCCGAGACCCTGGGCAAGAACGTCGGTGACGACCTGGCCGAAGGCAAGCCGACCCTGCCGCTGATCTACACCATGCGCGAGGGCACGCCTGAACAGGCAGCACTGGTTCGCCAGGCGATCCAGAAAGGCGGGATCGAAGACCTGGAAAGCATCCGTGTCGCGGTCGAAGCGTCCGGCTCGCTGGACTACACCGCGAACCTGGCCCGGGACTACGTTGCCCGCGCGATCAAATGCCTCGACGCCCTGCCGGCCAGCGAATACCGCGATGCGCTGGTGGAACTGAGCGAGTTTGCGGTCGCCCGTACGCACTGACACACAGGGCTTTTTGTGGGAGCAAGGCTTGCCCGCGATACAGGCGACTCGGTTTCTGAAGGACCGCATCGCCCCCATCGCGGGCAAGCCTTGCTCCCACAAATTCTCCCTCGCCACAAAAGCCCCGCATCACCCCCCTCGCCACAAAACCCTATATAATGTGCGCCCTTTTGCCCTCCTGATACCCAAGGAACCTTAGTGAGCACGTTGCCTCCCTGCCCGAAATGCAATTCCGAATACACCTACGAAGACGGTACTCAACTGGTCTGCCCGGAGTGTGCCCACGAATGGTCCGCCAGCGGCGAAGCTGAAACAGTGTCCGACGATACCGTGAAGAAAGATTCGGTCGGCAACGTCCTGCAGGACGGCGATACCATCACCGTGATCAAGGACCTCAAGGTCAAGGGCACGTCGCTGGTGGTCAAGGTCGGCACCAAGGTCAAGAACATCCGCCTGTGCGATGGCGACCACGACATCGACTGCAAGATCGACGGCATCGGCCCGATGAAACTCAAATCCGAGTTCGTCAGAAAAGTCTGATTCTGCTGTATTCCATCCCACACCCCGCGTGTGGGATGGAGCTTCGCCCTCTGCGCTTCGCCCCCATTTCCCGGACATCAGCCAAGTGCCAGCCATTCTGGGCTGCCATAACCCATCGTCAGAAAAACAATCGCAACGCCAATAGAGACTTGCTATTTAGCGAATAAGAATTATTCTCATCGAACCCCATCAAGGAGATGAGAACCATGACTTATTTGATCGATGCCTGGCTGGACCGCCCACATCCCTACCTCAGGATCCTGCATCGGGAAACCGGGGAAGTCTGTGCGGTGCTTGAAGAAGAAGCCCTGAACGAGCTGCAGGACCAGGGGGATCTGGACCTCAACAGCCTCAATTCCAGCGAGCCGTTGGTGCTCAAGGAGCTGGTGCGCAATCTGTTCCTGTTCTGCTACGCCCGGGCGTTGCGCCCGACGGGTGATTTCAGCGGCAGGTTCCACGGATGAGCGTAGAAATCATGTGGGAGCGAGCTTGCTCGCGATGGCGGTGTATCAGTCACGAAAGTGTCGACTGACAGTCCGCTTTCGCGAGCAAGCTCGCTCCCACAGTTTTTTGTCCGGCTGTAAAACCGGACAGGGTCTTACAGTACGTCCAACAACTCGACGTCAAACACCAGCACGCTGTGCGGTGGAATGCTGCCAACGCCTTGAGCGCCGTAAGCCAGTTCGCTCGGCACGTACAGGCGCCATTTGCTGCCGGCGTTCATCAGTTGCAGGGCTTCGGTCCAACCTGGGATCACGCCGCCTACCGGGAATTCGGCTGGCTGGCCACGATCGTAGGAGCTGTCGAACACAGTGCCGTCGATCAGGGTGCCGTGGTAATGGGTACGCACCTGGTCTTCACGGGTCGGCTTGGCGCCTTCACCTTGGGTCAGCACTTCGAATTGCAGGCCGGAAGCCAGGGTGGTGATGCCTTCTCGCTTGGCGTTTTCGGCCAGGAATGCACGGCCTTCGCCAGCGGCGGCTTCAGCCTTGGCAGCGGCTTCAGCTTGCATGATTTCACGGATGACCTTGAAGCTGGCGGACATTTCGTCCTGGCCCACGCGGCTTGGCTTGCCGGCGAACGCGTCGGTCAGGCCGGCCAGGATGGCGTCCAGGCTAACGCCCGGTGGCGGGTTGTCGCGCAGTTGGTCGCCCAACTGACGGCCAATGCCGTAGCTGACGCGGGTTTCGTCGGTGGACAGGTTAACTTCGGACATGATGCTGCTCCGCTGTGCGGACGGCTCGAGAATTGCCGTGTGTGCCACAGCGCCTCCCGGAGCGCCCGGAACCAAAAGGGCGAGCAGACTAGCACAGATGCCACCACGGGTGACGAGCCCCCTGCGCCAAAGCAAGCCGCCAGAAACGACAACGCCCGCCTGCAATTCTACAGGCGGGCGTTGCGCCAGGGCGGTGAACGGACCTCAGTGCTTGGTCAGTTTGTCCAGGTAGCCCATGGCAAATGCCGAGACCACAAAAGTCATGTGGATGATCACGTACCACATCAGGTGCTCGGGATCGACGTTCTTGGCGTCCATGAAAATGCGCAGCAGGTGGATGGAGGAAATGGCCACGATCGAGGCAGCGACTTTCATCTTCAGCGACGAAGAGTCCATCGTGCCCAGCCAGTTGAGCTTTTCCTTGTCGTCGGCGATATCCAGTTGCGAGACGAAGTTCTCGTAGCCGGAAATCATCACCATCACCAGCAGGCCGCCCACCAGCGCCATGTCGATCAACGACAGCAGCACCAGGATCAGGTCGGACTCGGCCATGGAAAACACGTTGGGGATGACGTGAAAAACTTCCTGGAAGAACTTCAGCGCCAGGGCCAGCAAGCCCAGGGACAACCCGAAGTAGATCGGCGCCAGTAGCCAACGGGAGGCGTACATTGCGTTTTCGATAAAGCGTTCCATTGAATCTCATACCAGGGCTGAAAAATCGCGGCGAGTATATCAGCCACGACCGGCCCCACAAACGCCGGGCCCCTCCCTGGTCCCTGCCCTTGTGACAAAATTTTACTGCCGGTGCCCGTGCGGTGATGGCCTTCAATGCAGCGGACGAAACTCGAAGCCGCCGACGTTGCGACAACGGCCTCCATTGATCTCACGCAGTTGGGCTTGCATGTGCAGGGACCAGATCTGCGGGTCGTCGGCCAGCTCGTAGCCGTGCAGCGTCAGGCTTTGCACAATGGTATCGAGGATGGTTTCGGCGGCAGTCGGGCCGGGGAATGGCCCTTGGGCCTTGATGGCAGAAGGTTGTTCACCGGCCATTCCGGCGGCGAAGAGCAAGGTCCACATACCGGTATCTCCCGCCAGGGGGCGGATGGCGCATTCGATACGGGTGACAAGGCCCAGGCATTGACGAGTGAGGCAAAGGTTGCGCGACATGGCGGCGCCCCTCGGTAGATCCGGTATTCAGCCCCTGGAGGAGGCTGTTTCGATCCGATGATGACTCTCGTTATCCTTGAGCTGAGGATAGAAGAAAAGTTCCGGCCGCAAGGACTTTCGAGACCAGAATACGCCGAGCGGTCACAGTGTGAATATTGACGCCAAAGTGGTGGCGTTTTTTAGTGATAACCCACAAAACATTGATTGTGAGAGCAAGCCTGTGGGAGCAAAGCTTGCTCGCGATGGGGTTGTCACATGCAACACTTCTGTTGACTGGACAAACGCTATCGCGAGCAAGCTTTGCTCCCACAGGCTGTTCTCCCACAAGCTCGCTCCCACAGGGGGGCTTGCTGCGGTCAGGAAAACATCAAGCCGGCTTGGCCTCCGCCAATGCCTGCTGTGCCAGTTCCTTTTCCGCTTCCTTGATGTCGTCTTCGCTGATCATCTCCGCGATCACCCGCAGCCGCTCCACCACGCGGGCGTTGACGCTGCCCTCGGGGAACTCGCCGTTTTCGTCCGGCTCGCCAGCAGGCTCGCCCACCAACAGGCTCAGGGCTTCATCGGCCTGACGCACCGCATAGACATGGAACTGCCCGGCGCGCACGGCGGCCAGCACTTTCTCGTCGAGCATCAGGGTCGCGACGTTGGCCTGGGGAATGATCGCCCCTTGCTCACCGGTCAACCCGCGGGCTTCACAGAGGCGGAAGAAGCCTTCGATCTTCTCGTTGACCCCGCCCACCGCCTGCACTTCACCGAACTGGTTGATCGAGCCGGTAATGGCGAAGCACTGCTTGAGCGGCGTCTTCGACAGGGCCGAGATCAGCGTACACGCCTCGCCCAGAGACGCGCTGTCGCCGTCCACGTAACCGTAGGACTGCTCCAGCGCGATGCTGGCCGAGATCGCCAGCGGGAACTCCTGGGCATAACGACTGCCCAGGTAGCCGGTCAGAATCATCACGCCCTTGGAGTGGATCGGCTGGCCGAGGTTGACCTCCCGCTCGATGTCGACGATACCGCTGCCGCCCGGGTACACCGTGGCGGAAATCCGCGCGGGTACACCAAACGCCGAGTCGCCGACCTCAAGGACTGTCAGCCCGTTGCATTTGCCCACGGCCGCGCCGGCAGTGTCGATCAGGATGATCCCCGCCAGCATGTCGTCGAGGATTCGCGCCGAGACACGCCCGGTGCGGGTGGCCTTGGCCTTGAGAGCGCGTTCGATGTGACCGGCGTCGGTCATCTCGTCACCGGCCAGCTGGCGAATGAAATCCGCCTCGCTGACCAGTTGGAACAGATCACCGATACGCGCCGACAAGCGCCCCTGGTGTTCGGCCAGACGCGCACTGTAGGTCGCCAGGCGCGCTACCGCGTCGGCGGTCAGCGGCGCCATGCCCTCTTCCGAAGTGCGGGTCTTGAGCAACTGGGCGAACTGCTCCAGGCTCTCGTCGCCCATCGGGATGTCTTCGTCGAAATCCACCAGCACGCGAAACATTTCCTGGAAGTCCGGATCCAGGTCCTGCAAGGCGTAGTAGAGCTGGCGGGCGCCGATGATCACGACCTTGACCTGCAGCGGAATGTGCTGCGGCGTCAGGGTCACCGTGGCCAGCCGGCCCAGCTCACCCAGCGGCGATTCCATTTTCAGCTTGCGCGATTGCAGGGCCCGCTTGAGCGCATCCCACACGAACGGCTCACCGAGCATTTTTTCCGCTTCCAGAATCAGGAAACCGCCGTTGGCCCGGTGCAAGGCGCCCGGACGCAACTGCCGGTACGTGGTGTAGAGAGCGCCCTGGTCGGTGCTGTATTCGATGCGACCAAACAGGTTGTCGTAGGTCGGGTGCGGCTCGAACACCACTGGCGCGCCGCCGCTGAACGGATGCCCGACCACCAGGCTCGGGGCGTACTGTTCCTCCAGCAGCTTGCGGGCGATGGCGTCGGTCTTGCTGTCGTCCACCAATTGCTCGACCACGGTCTTGAGCAGATAGACCTGCATGGCCTGCAGGTAGCCGCAGACCGCAGCGTTCTCTGCGTATTTCTCCGACAGTGGTGCCAGCAACGGTTGCAGGGCCAGGGTGATGGTTTCTTCATTGAGCTGGCGCAGCTGGTTGCTGGACTCGCGCTTCCATTGCGGCAGGCTGGCGAGCTCCTCGTTCAAGCGCTCTTCCAGGCCCGAGATGTCCTCATGGAAACGCTCGCGCTCGGCTTCCGGCAACTGGGCGAATTCCGCTTCATCCAGGGCCTTGCCTTCGCTCATCGGCGTGAAGGCGATGTTGCTGCTGTCACGGTACAGCGCGACATCCTTCTCCAGCGCCAGGCGCTCGATCACGTCCAAGGCGCGGTCATAGCGCTGGTTGAAGGCGCGGTCGATGGCACTTTTCTTCTGCTGGTAGGACGGGTGTTCGAATACCGCCGGGAATGTCGCCAGCAAGTTGTCGATCAGGCCGTTGATGTCGGCGATGAAAGCACCGGCCGTGCCTGACGGCAGTTCCAGGGCACGGGGTTCGCGAGGCTCATCGAAGTTGTTGACGTAGACCCAGTCCGCCGGGGTCTGCAGGCGCTTGCCTTCGGCCTTGAGGTAGCGTTTGACGAACGAAAACCGGCCAGTGCCGGGCTCGCCCATGACGAATACGTTGTAACCGGGGCGCGGCATGGCCACGCCGAACTGCAAGGCTTCGACCGCACGTTCCTGGCCAAGCACACCGCGGAAGGGCTCCAGATCATTGGTGGTAGAGAAGCTGAACTGTTCAGCGGAAAACGGACGGGTCAGCGCTTCGGGCGCTAGACGCAAGCTGGCAGCAACAGGATCAGGCATCGGGCTTCCTTACATCAGGCGGGGCAGATAGCGGCATTCTGGCGCTGCCTGTACCTGACTGGCAAGGAGCGCCTCTGCCCAAAGCATAGTCAAAGGGGAAACCACGGGCGGGGCCCAGTAGACAGGCGATCTCCCAGTAATGTTTTTGCAAAATGTCACGGAACCCCTGGATCGTGCCTAAACTCCAAATTGCGCGGCTGGAACAATAACCGGCCCACTGGCTGCTATAGGGCCAGACCCTGTCCATCGGTATGCACATAAAGAGAACATAGCTATGAAACGGATTCTTCTCGGTACTCTCTTCACCGCTGTATCCATCAACGCCATGGCTCAGGCGCCGGGCGGCCCGGATTGCGGCTGGGGCAACATGCTGTTCGAAGGTCAGCGTGGCACTCCGGCACACTTCCTGGCATCCACTACCAACGGCACGTCCGGTAACGCTACCTTCGGCATGACATCTGGCACCAACGGTTGCTCGACCAACGCGGCACTGACCTACGGTGGCAAGTCCTGGCTGGCCATGAATGGCATGATGAACGAGCTGTCCGAAGACATGGCCAAGGGTCAGGGCGAAGCGCTGACCACCTATGCCGTGGTACTGGGCGTGGCGCCGGAAGACCGCGCACACTTCTCCGCTGTGACCCACGAGCACTTCCAGCAGATCTTCAGCAAGGCTGACGTGACCGCCGAAGACGTGCATACCAACACCCTGGCCGTGCTGAAAAGCGATCCTCGCCTGGCCAAGTACGCCACTCAAGCTTAAGCTCGACACCACTCGCTCCTCTCGGGGAGCGGGTTTTCTTTTTGGGGCCCCTTCGGTCTTTATTTTTCGCCTTTCCAAGTAGCCGACTATGCTCAAACGCCTTGCCTGGCTGGCGCTCTGTGTGTGCGCCCCGCTGTCCGCCGCGCCTCATGTCGACCCTCAACGTTTGCAGCAACTGGCCAATGACCGCTTCTGGATTTCCCTGGGCCACTACGAAACCGCCAAGCTTGGCGGTTGGCGCAGCTATATCAGCGACAAAAAATTCTTCCTCGCGCCCGATGGCAACGAACATCCCGAGCGTGAACTGAGCGCCACGCTAAAAGCCCTGTACGGCCCGGCCAGCGCCGGCCAGCAGCATGCCCAGTGCGTGTACCCGGCGCGAACGCGCTGGCTCAAGGCCCAGCTCAACCTGACGGATCTGCCGGCCGTTACCTGCAGCGACTTCAACCAATGGTTCAAGGACGTCTCGCCCCACAGCGCGGTGATGATCTTCCCCGCCGCGTACCTGAACAGCCCGTCCTCGATGTTCGGCCACACCCTGCTGCGCATCGACCAGGCCGATGTGCAAAGCGACAAGACCGCCCTGCTCAGCTATGCGATCAATTTCGGCGCCTACATCGAAGGCTCGGACA
The DNA here is from genome assembly GCF_024749325.1 of Pseudomonas sp. B21-010. NCBI lineage: Bacteria > Pseudomonadati > Pseudomonadota > Gammaproteobacteria > Pseudomonadales > Pseudomonadaceae > Pseudomonas > Pseudomonas sp. B21-010. Next base: position 5,528,148 of record NZ_CP087198.1, read on the forward strand.
ACAGCATCCTCTATGCCTGGAAGGGCCTGATGGGCGGCTATCCCGGCCTGTTCGCCCTGGTGCCGTACCAGGAAAAACTCTCCGAGTACCGTAGCCTGGAGAACCGCGACCTGTGGGAATATCGCCTGAACCTGAGCCAGGCGGAAACCGAGCGCATGGTCGAGCACGTCTGGGAACTCAAGCAGATTCAGTTCGACTATTTTTTCTTCGACGAAAACTGCTCCTATCGCCTGCTCGAATTGCTGCAAGTGGCTCGCCCCAGCCTGCGCCTGACCGAACAATTCCCGCTGACCGCGATTCCCACCGACACCGTCAAGGCAGTGAAAGAATCCGGCCTGGTGGAAAGCATCCAGTATCGACCGTCCCGTGAACGGGAACTGCTCAGCCGCGCCGAACCGCTCAGCGATGATGAACAGCAATGGGTACTGAAAGTCAGCGCCGACCAGCAGCAACTGCAAGCCCCCGGCTTCAAGGCGCTGCCGCGCGAACGCCAGGCGCTGATCATCGATGCGGCCTATCGCCTGGAGCGCTATCGCGCCAACGGCCAGGAACGTGATCCGCAGCGCTCCCAGCGCAGTTTCGAACTGTTGCGGGCGATCAACCAGAACCCCGCGCCGGAACTCGATATCCCGCAACCGGGCCTGCCCGAGGACGGTCATCAATCGCGCACCTGGCAGGCTGGCCTCGGCACGCGAGGCGACCGGGCGTTCGGCGAGTATGGCTTGCGCATGGCCTATCACGATCTCAACGACAACGCCGAGAGCTTCCCCTTGGGCGCGCAGATCGAAATCCTGCAATTGAAACTGCGCCAGTACGAAGGCAATGACTGGCAGGTGCAACAACTGGACCTGGCGACCATTCGCTCCCTGACCCCACGCAACGAGCTACTGCAACCGCTGTCCTGGCAGGTCACCGGCGGCCTGGAGCGGGTGCCGGGCAAACACGACGACGAAACCCTGGTCAGCCACGTCAACGGTGGCGCGGGTGGCACCTGGGCGCTGGGCGAAGAGGTGCTGGGTTTTGCCCTGGGCACGGTGCGGGTCGAGCACAACAATGACTTCGCCCAATTCATCGCCCCGGCTGCCGGTTTCAACAGCGGGGTACTGTGGAAAAACCCGCTGGGCAACCTGAGCCTGGAAGCCAAGGGTGATTATTTCGTCAACGGCGAAGTGCGTCGCAGCCTGAGCTTGAATCAACAATGGGAATTGTCCCGCAACCTCGGCCTGCGCCTGAGTGCACAGCGGGAATTCAGCCAGTTGGCCTCGCCGGAAAACGAAGTGATGCTTGAGGTGAAGTGGTACCACTACTGACCATGGCCTGCGCAACGAACGGATTAATCACCACGCTTTCACGCCTTACTGACGAATCCACTTCTAGACTTATCGTATGAGCGGGATTCGGCAGGAAAGCAGAAATGAAGCGCACGGCAGTGGTCCTGGGTATGTTGATGTTGCTCGGTGGCTGTGAAACCACCCACGAAGACCTGATCGCCCGGGGTTATCCGCCAGCGTTCGCCGACGGCTACGACGACGGTTGCAGCAGTGGCCGGCAAGCCGCCGGGGTGATCACCGGCCAATTCAGGAAAGACGTGCCGCGTTACCTCAAGGATCCGCGTTATGCCGAGGGCTGGAGCGATGGCTTCCGCCAGTGCCAGGCCATGCGCGAGAGCGAAGAGCGTAATGCCTATCGCGAGCGCCATTGGGACGAGCGTGAACGGGCCTGGCAGCAACAGAAAGACCAGGACGCCGCCCGGGCTTATCGCTCGCCATAAGTCGCGTACAGACATCCGTCGAAACCAAAACCCTGTGACCATGGCCCAAACTCCAATGCAGAGGAGCAAATGTCATGAGCCGCGCCTTCGTCAACGAAGATAATGCCGCTGCCCAGGCCGACCAGCCGGTCGAACGCCAGGTCAGCGCGCAACCCAACTACGTCACGCCCACCGGACTTGCCCAGCTACAGGCCCGGGTCGCCGAGTTGCAGGCGCTGCACACCCAGCAGGCGAGCCGAGGGGAGCTGGCGGACAAGCAGCGGATCGCCGACCTTGAACGGGATCTGCGCTATTTCACGCAGCGCCTGCAAAGCGCCCAGGTCGTTGCGCCGACTTCATCCGATCAAGTGCGGATCGGACACTGGGTGACCTTTGTCGATGAGCATGATCATGAGCAGCGGGTGCAATTGGTCGGGGAAGACCAGGCCGATGCGGCCAGTGGGCTGATCAACTGGGGCTCGCCGCTGGGACGGGCGCTACTGGGGGCGAAGGTTGGGGATGAGGTGACATGGGAGCGACCATTGGGAAATCTCGTTATCGAGGTCGTTGCGATAGATCTCCAGTGATACTACCGACCGGTTTAAACATGCCTGAAGCTTCTAACAAGGCTCGATATTACGCGGTGCTCGGGTAGCCCCATCAATTAAGCCTTACACACTGTGGGAGCGAGCTTGCTCGCGATGAGGGAGTGCCAGTCAACATTTCCACTGACTGTCACACCACTATCGCGAGCAAGCTCGCTCCCACAATGGATTTACATGCATAAAAAAACGGAGCCTTCGAAGGCTCCGTTTTTCATGCAACCGACCGAATCAGGCCAATTTCTTGTGCCGTACGCGATGCGGCTGGGCAGCAGCCTCGCCGAGGCGTTTCTTGCGATCGGCTTCGTACTCGGTGTAGTTGCCTTCGAAGAACACCGCTTGCGAGTCGTCTTCGTATGCCAGGATGTGGGTCGCCACGCGGTCGAGGAACCACCGATCGTGGGAGATCACAATGGCGGCGCCCGGGAAGTCCAGCAAGGCTTCTTCCAGGGAACGCAGGGTTTCGACGTCGAGGTCGTTGGACGGTTCGTCGAGCAGCAGGACGTTGCCGCCCTCCTTCAAGGTCAACGCCAGGTGCAAGCGACCGCGCTCACCACCGGACAAGTCCTTGACGAACTTCTGCTGGTCGCCGCCCTTGAAGTTGAAGCGGCCCACATAAGTGCGCGACGGGATTTCATAGTTGCCGATGCGGATCTGGTCGGAACCGTCGGAGATCTGCTGGAACACGGTCTTGCTGCCGTCCAGGTCTTCGCGGCTCTGGTCGACGCAGGCCAGTTGCACGGTCTCACCGATTTCGATGCTGCCCGAATCCGGCGTTTCCTTGCCCATCAGCATGCGGAACAGCGTGGATTTACCCGCGCCGTTACCGCCGATCACACCGACGATGGCGCCTTTTGGCATGGAGAACGACAGGTTGTCGATCAGCACGCGGTCGCCATAACCCTTGGTGACGTTCTTGAACTCGATGACCTTGTCACCCAGGCGCGGACCGGCCGGGATGTAGATCTCGTTGGTTTCGCTGCGCTTCTGGAATTCCTGGGATTGCATTTCCTCGAAGCGTTGCAGACGGGCCTTGGATTTGGACTGGCGGGCCTTGGCGCCTTTGCGCACCCACTCCAGTTCTTCCTTCATGGCTTTTTCATGGGCCGACTGCTGCTTGGATTCCTGGGCCAGACGATCGGACTTGGCTTCCAGCCAGCCCGAATAGTTGCCCTCGTACGGAATGCCTGCGCCGCGGTCGAGTTCCAGGATCCAGCCGGCGACGTTGTCCAGGAAGTAACGGTCGTGCGTGATCGCAACCACGGTGCCTGGGAAGTCGTGCAGGAAGTGTTCGAGCCAGGCGACGGAATCGGCGTCCAGGTGGTTGGTCGGTTCGTCGAGCAGCAGCATGTCCGGGGCCGATAGCAGCAGGCGGCACAGGGCCACGCGGCGCTTTTCACCACCAGACAGGTGTTCGACCTTCGCGTCCCAGGCCGGCAGGCGCAGCGCATCGGCGGCGACTTCCAGCTGGCGATCCAGGTTGTGGCCGTCGCTGGCCTGCAGGATCGCTTCGAGCTTGGCCTGTTCGGCGGCCAGCTTGTCGAAGTCGGCATCCGGATCGGCGTAGGCGGCATAGACCTCGTCGAGGCGCGCCTGGGCGTCCTTGATCACGCTGACCGCTTCCTCGACCACTTCACGGACGGTCTTGCTCGGGTCCAGCTGAGGTTCCTGGGGCAGGTAGCCGATGTTCAGGTCCGGCATCGGGCGGGCTTCGCCGTCGAATTCGTTATCGACGCCGGCCATGATTTTCAGCAGCGTGGATTTACCCGAACCGTTGAGGCCCAGTACGCCGATCTTGGCGCCGGGGAAGAAGGACAGTGAAATATTTTTCAGGATTTCCCGCTTCGGCGGAACAACTTTGCTCAGCCGATGCATGGTGAAGACGTATTGAGCCATGGTGAACCTAGCGTCAGTGACAGGTGAAAAGAACGAGCCAGGCCATGCGCGGCGCCGGCTCTTGACGGTCATCAATGCCTGCGCGCGGATAGAGCCTGGGAATCTGGAGCTGGAACGCTCTTGTTTGACCGGCAAAGCTACCTCAACCGTCGGTCAAGGTCCAGCCGCCAAGGGCTGGCACTTTGCCACAAGTCAAGGCATGCTAGCCGCCCTTCGGGCGTCCGGCTTATAGTGCACGTCGCGCCAGTCCAGCAAACTGCAGGATTACAGCTTGTCCAACGTCACTCCGCCCCTGTCCCCTCGCGCACCCGCTGTCGTGCCCGGCTCGCCCCTGCGCGGGACATTGAAGAGTGCGCTGGCCACACTGGTGTTGCTGTTGCTCGGCTTGCTGTTCTGGCAATTGCTCGACCAACTGCGCGAAACCCAACAGCAACAACGCCAATACACCATCGACTACACCGCCGATCTCGCCGCGCAGGTCAGCCTGAACATGGCCCTGAACGCGCAAATCGCCCTCAACCTGCTACCGATCGTCGAACAACCACAAACGACCGACGAACAGCAGGCACTGGTGCGCAAACTCCAGCAATCGCTGCCTGAACTGCGCAGCCTGGCCCTGCTGAGCCCCTCCGGCCGAGTACTCAGTGACAGCGACGCCGACAGCCCCGACGCCGATTACCTCGGCGAGCTGGTGCGGCGCAGCCGGGCCCAGGCCCATTATTTCAGCAATGCCGAAGACGGCTCCGTGGTGCATCTATTGTTGCACCAGGCCAGCGGCAGTAGCCGTGGCTACTGGGCCCTGCGCCTGAACCCGAATTTTTTCTCCACCCTGACCAAGCAGACCGATATGGGGCTGCGCCCGCTGTGGCTGGTGGAAAACCGTCTCAACCAGCAGATCATCAGCCGCGACGAAAACCTGCCCTCGAGCAGCCCTACCCATTTGTCCCCGGATGACCTGGAGAACACCGTACTGACCGTGCCCTTGAGCAGCAGCGACTGGCAACTGCGGGGGCTGTTCGACCGTCGCCAGGTGATCGAACAACTGCTGCCGGCCTTCATCGGCAAATGCCTGCTGGGCCTGGCGTTTTCGTTGTTGCCGGTGATTGCGCTCCTGAACATGCGCCGGCGTCAGCGGCAGTTGCATGAAGGTCGGCGGCGCTACCAGGATATTTTCGAAGGCACTGGCGTGGCCCTGTGCGTGCTTGACCTATCGGGGCTCAAGGCCTTTTTTGAGCGGGCCGGCCTGCACACGGGCGATCAATTGCGCGCCTGGACGAAAACCTCCCATCAACTTGAGCAATTGCGCCAGGAAGTCCACGTCACCGAAGTCAACCAGATGGCGTTGAAGCTGCTCAATGTCGATTCCTGCGACCAGGCCTGGCAACTGCTGGTCGGCAAAGGTGCGCAGGACAACAACCCCGTCGGCTCGAAGCTGCTCGAAGCGCTGCTCGATCAACACAAGCAACTGGAACTGGAAATCAAGCTCCAGGACGCCCATGGCCGCGACCAGTACCTGTGGCTGGTGCTGCGCCTGCCGGAAAAACAGCAAGACCATAACGCGGTCATCCTGAGCATCAGCGACATCACCAGCCGCAAGCTGATCGAGCTCTCGCTGCTCGAACGCGAGGGTTTCTGGTCCGACGTGGTGCGCACCGTGCCGGATCATCTCTATGTGCAGGACGTCATCAGCCAGCGGATGATCTTCAGCAACCACCACCTGGGCCAGACCCTGGGGTACGACCGCACCGAACTGCACCAGATGGGCGAGTACTTCTGGGAAATCCTGCTGCACAGCGACGATGCCGATCATTACCACAGCCTGCGCCAGGCACAACGGCGGGGCGGGTACACGCAATTGTTGCAATGCCAACTGCGCTTTCGCCATCGCAATGGCAAATGGCGCTGCTTCGACATCCGCGAACAGGCCCTGGCCCGTGACCGGGAAAACCAGGTGACACGAATCATCGGCGTAGCCAAGGACATCACCGAGCAGATCGAGGCCAGCGAATCGCTGCGTGACAGCGAGCAACGCTACCGGATGCTCGCCGAAAGCATCAGCGACGTGATTTTCTCCACCGACAACAAGCTTTCGCTCAACTACGTCAGCCCGTCGGTGCAAGCGGTGCTGGGCTACACCGCCGACTGGATCTTCCAGAACGGCTGGCAATCGATCATCGCCAACCCGCAACAACTGACCGGCATCTACAGCATGATGGACCGGGTCAGCAAAGCCCTCGACAAGCCCGACCAACTGGCCGAGCTGCGCAACCAGATGCAGACCCAGTTGTTCCTGTTCGACTGCCTGCGTGCCGACGGGCGCAAGATTCCCATCGAGCTTCGGCTGGTACTGGTGTGGGATGAACACGGCGCGTTCGAAGGCGTGCTCGGCGTCGGTCGCGACATCAGCCAGCAGCGTCGCGCCGAAAAAGACCTGCGCATGGCCGCTACGGTCTTCGAGCACTCGACCTCGGCGATCCTGATCACCGACCCGGCCGGCTACATTGTCCAGGCCAACGAAGCCTTCAGTCGCGTCAGCGGTTATGCCGTGTCGCAAGTGCTGGACCAGTTGCCCAACATGCTGACCGTGGACGAACAGCAGGAAGCCCACTTGCGCTACGTGCTCAAGCAGTTGCAACAGCACAGCACCTGGGAAGGCGAAGTCTGGCTCAAGCGCCGCAATGGCGAGCATTACCCGGCCTGGGTCGGCATTACGGCCGTGCTGGATGACGAAGGCGACCTGGCCAGCTATGTATGCTTCTTCAGCGACATCAGCGAGCGCAAGGCCAGCGAGCAGCGCATTCATCGCCTGGCCTATTACGATGCCCTGACTCACCTGCCCAACCGCACGCTGTTTCAGGATCGCCTGCACACCGCGCTGCAATCGGCCGAGCGGCAGAAGTCCTGGGTCGTGCTGATGTTCCTCGACCTGGACCGCTTCAAGCCGATCAACGACTCCCTGGGCCATGCCGCCGGCGACCGGATGCTCAAGGAAATGGCCACGCGCCTGCTCGGCTGCGTCGCCGACGACGACACCGTGGCACGCATGGGTGGCGATGAATTCACCCTGCTGCTGCAACCACGCGCCAGCCGCGAAATGGCGCTGAACCGGGCAATCAACGTAGCCGAGCAGATCCTCGCCAGCCTGGTCCGGCCATTCGTGCTCGAAGGCCGGGAGTTCTTCGTCACCGCCAGTATCGGTATCGCCCTGAGCCCCCAGGACGGCAACGAACTGAGCCAATTGATGAAAAATGCCGACACCGCCATGTATCACGCCAAGGAGCGTGGCAAGAACAACTTCCAGTTCTATCAGGCCGACATGAACGCCAGCGCCCTGGAGCGCCTGGAGCTGGAAAGCGACCTGCGCCACGCCCTGGAACAGAACGAGTTCGTGCTGTATTACCAGCCGCAGTTCAGCGGCGATGGCAAACGTTTGACTGGCGCCGAAGCCCTGCTGCGCTGGCGCCATCCGCGACGCGGGTTGGTGCCGCCGGGGGATTTCATCCCGGTACTCGAAGAACTCGGCTTGGTGGTGGACGTCGGCGACTGGGTCATCACCGAGGCCTGTCGGCAGCTCAGAACGTGGCACCAGGCCAAGGTCCGGGTGCCGAAGGTCTCGGTCAACATTTCGGCCCGGCAGTTCTCCGACGGCCAGTTGGGCACGCGCATCGCCAATATCCTGCGCAGCACCGGCCTGCCGCCAGCCTGCCTGGAGCTGGAACTGACGGAAAGTATCCTGATGCGCGAAGTCAGCGAGGCGATGCAGATCCTGGCCGGGCTGAAAAACCTGGGCCTGAGCATCGCCGTCGATGACTTCGGCACCGGTTATTCGTCGCTCAACTACCTCAAGCAATTCCCCATCGACGTGCTGAAGATCGACCGCACCTTCGTCGACGGCCTGCCGTCCGGCGAGCAGGATGCACAGATCGCCCGGGCGATCATCGCCATGGCTCACAGCCTCAACCTGGCGGTGATCGCCGAGGGTGTCGAGACCCACGAGCAACTGGACTTCTTGCGCGAACACGGTTGCGACGAAGTCCAGGGCTACCTGTTCGGCCGCCCGATGCCGGCCACCCGGTTTGAAGCGCAGTTCAGCAATGATGCGTTGTTCATGCTCGACTGAGGCCCTTCAGCGCCTGTAGCGGCCTCATCGCGAGCAAGCTCGCTCCCACAGGTTATGTGTACGCAGGTCCAATGTGGGAGCGAGCTTGCTCGCGATGAGGCCCGCCAGGGCAACGCAGAATGGCGCGTGAAACCCATTCGTCCGCGACATGACGCCCTTTCATATGCCTTCCAAAACCGGTTGAGGTAGAATGCCCCCCTTTTCTGCCCCCGATCCTTGAGGACCGCCATGTTCAGCCGTGATTTGACTATTGCCAAGTACGACGCCGATCTCTTTGCCGCCATGGAGCAAGAAGCTCAGCGCCAGGAAGAGCACATTGAGCTGATCGCTTCGGAAAACTACACCAGCCCCGCGGTGATGGAAGCTCAAGGCTCGGTACTGACCAACAAGTACGCCGAAGGCTACCCAGGCAAGCGTTACTACGGTGGTTGCGAGTACGTCGACGTGGTCGAGCAACTGGCCATCGACCGCGCCAAGCAACTGTTCGGTGCCGATTACGCCAACGTCCAGCCGCACGCAGGCTCCCAAGCCAACTCCGCCGTGTACCTGGCGCTGCTGTCGGCCGGTGACACCATCCTGGGCATGAGCCTGGCCCACGGCGGTCACCTGACCCACGGCGCCAGCGTTTCCTCCTCCGGCAAGCTGTACAACGCCGTCCAGTACGGCATCGACGGCAACGGCCTGATCGACTACGACGAAGTCGAGCGCCTGGCCCTCGAGCACAAGCCGAAAATGATCGTGGCCGGTTTCTCCGCCTACTCCCAGGTCCTCGACTTCCCGCGCTTTCGCGAGATCGCTGACAAGGTCGGTGCCTACCTGTTCGTCGACATGGCCCACGTTGCCGGCCTGGTCGCCGCTGGCGTCTACCCGAATCCGGTGCCATTCGCCGACGTGGTCACCACCACCACCCACAAGACCCTGCGCGGTCCACGTGGCGGCCTGATCCTGGCGCGCGCCAATGCCGACATCGAGAAGAAGCTGAACTCCGCTGTTTTCCCGGGCGCCCAGGGTGGCCCGCTGGAGCACGTGATCGCAGCCAAGGCGATCTGCTTCAAGGAAGCGCTGCAACCTGAGTTCAAGGCTTACCAGCAACAAGTGGTGAAGAATGCCAAGGCCATGGCCGGCGTGTTCATCGAGCGCGGCTTCGACGTGGTGTCCGGCGGTACTGAAAACCACCTGTTCCTGCTCTCGCTGATCAAGCAAGAGATCTCCGGTAAAGACGCCGACGCGGCGCTGGGCAAGGCGTTCATCACCGTCAACAAGAACTCGGTGCCAAACGACCCACGCTCTCCGTTCGTCACCTCGGGCCTGCGTTTCGGCACCCCGGCCGTGACCACTCGTGGTTTCAAGGAAGCCGAGTGCAAGGAACTGGCCGGCTGGATCTGCGACATCCTGGCGGACCTGAACAACGAAGCGGTCATCGACGCCGTGCGTGAGAAGGTCAAGGCTATCTGCAAGAAGCTGCCGGTCTACGGCGCTTAATTAGCCCGCCAGAGCGCAGTTGAACAAGGCCCGCATCGAAAGATGCGGGCCTTTTTTATTGCCTGCTCGGATGCACGCCGAAGACCAGGGTGTGCATAGCTGTTATTTCCTTACTGACTCGCTCAGGCAGCTGGCGACTTTTTTCCTGCCGAGAAAACGCTCAAGCACAGGGCTTTCACCCCAACTGGTAAGACCGGTAAAACCAAATCATCACAATCGAGCTTGCATCCCCGCGAAAACAGCGCCTAGACTGCGCCTGCACTGGACAAACCGGTAAGACCACAACAATGAAGTCCCGACGCCAGCCCTCCCTGGCGAACAAGGACACCGAACCAGGAATCCCTCCCATGCTCAAATGGTGCTCGCGGTCGATCTTCCTTCAAGTTGTCCTCGGACTGGTGCTCGGCATCGTCTGCGGGCTTACCCTTCCCGAATATTCTGCACAGCTCAAACCCCTCGGCGACGGTTTTATCAAGCTGATCAAGATGCTCATCGGCCTGATCGTGTTCTGCGTGGTGGTCAGCGGCATCTCCGGCGCCGGCGATCTCAAGAAGGTCGGGCGCATCGGCCTCAAGTCGGTCATCTACTTCGAAATACTCACCTCCATTGCCCTGGTCATCGGCCTGGTCCTTGCTTTCAGCACAGGCATTGGCAGCGGCGCGAACATCCACCTGGAGCAGCTCTCCAGCGCTGATGTGAACGATATCGCCCAGCGCGGCCAGCACATGGTCACCACCACCCAGTTCCTGATGAACCTGATCCCGACCTCGGTAATCGGCGCGTTCGCGGAAAACAACATCCTGCAGGTGCTGCTGTTTGCCGTGCTGTTCGGCAGCGCGTTGAACCTTGTTGGTGACGCTGCTTCCGGCATTTCACGCCTGATCAACGAACTCAGCCATGTGATCTTCCGCATCATGGGCATGATCGTGCGCCTGGCGCCCATCGGGGTGTTCGGCGCCATTGCCTTCACCACCAGCAAATATGGCCTGGACTCGCTGCAGCATCTGGGCAGCCTCGTCGGCCTGTTCTACCTGACCTGCATCGCCTTCGTCACGCTGATCCTCGGCCTGGTGATGCGTGCGTCGGGCCTGCCAATGCTGCCGTTTCTCAAGTACCTGCGCGAAGAGCTGCTGATCGTACTCGGCACCGCATCGTCCGATGCCGTGCTGCCACAGATCATGCGCAAGCTCGAACACCTGGGCATCGGCAGCTCTACCGTGGGCCTGGTCATTCCAACCGGCTACTCGTTCAACCTGGATGGTTTTTCGATCTACCTGACCCTGGCCATTGTCTTCATCGCCAACGCGACCGGCACGCCCCTGGCCATGAGCGATCTGTTGACCATCCTGCTGGTCTCGCTGATCACCTCCAAGGGTGCCCATGGGATTCCCGGCTCGGCGCTGGTGATCCTGGCAGCGACGCTGACGGCGATCCCGGCAATCCCGGTGGTCGGCCTGGTGCTGGTGTTGGCCGTGGACTGGTTCATGGGCATCGGTCGTGCCCTGACCAACCTGATTGGCAACTGCGTGGCCACCGTGGCGATTGCCCGCTGGGAAAAAGACATCGACATCCCTCGGGCGCGCAAGGTGCTGTCCGGCCAACAAGGCTATACCTTCCAACCCAGGAAACCGGTGGGCAGTGCCCATCACCAGCAATTCTGAAAGACGGCGATGCCGGCCCGCGAACCGGCATCGCCTGATCGATTTTCAAGGAGTCACATGTGATCAGTTCATCGACCGTCGTCAATTCCGTGGTGGAGAAACTCCGCGCCGCCCTCGCCCGGGGCCAGTGGCGCTCGGGCGACATGCTGCCCGGCCAGCGCGAGCTGGCCGAGCAACTGGGCATCAGCCGACCCAGCCTGCGTGAAGCGGTGATTGTGCTGGAGACCCTGGGCCTGGTGCGCTCGATGCCCGGCAAAGGTGTCGTGGTGCTGGAGGCCCACCTCAACGATGCTGCCGGTGAAGGCAGCGCCATGGCCGGCGCGAGCCTGGAAGACCTGCTGCAGCTGCGCTACACCCTGGAACCGTTCATCGTTGGCCTGGTGGCCCAGTCCATCAGCAGCAAGGAAATCGGCCAGTTGCGCCTGACCCTCATGGACATGCGCGAAGCCCTGGAAGCCAACGACAGCGATGCCTGCGCCAACGCCTACATCGCCTTCCATGAAGAATTGTTTGCCCTGACGTCCAACCCGATTTTCCAGAACGTGGTCCAGCAGACCAGTAACGCCCTCAAGCAGAGCGCCGATGTGTTGCGCAATTCGCCCGAGCACCTGGCCGAACGCCTGGAAGAAAACGAAGCCGTGGTCCGTGCCATCCGGGGCAAGAACAGCGCCCAGGCCAGCGCCGAAATGCGCCGGCATATTCTCCGGGAAGGCCAGCGTATGGGCATCGAATTGAACATTCCGGACGACAACCTCGGCACTTGAGCCATTGCCTGTGGAGACCGCCATGAACAACCTCATGCCCCCTCAACCCCAGCACAACCACAACGTGCTGGCCACCCTGCCCCTGCCCGGCCGGATCGGCAAACCGTCGGTGGACGATATCTATCCGCAGATCTTCGACGCCATCCTCGAACAACGCATTGCCCCGGCCAGCCGCTTCACCGAGGAAAGCCTGGGGGATGTGTTCGGCGTCAGCCGCAGCGTCATTCGCCGCGTTCTGGCACGCCTGTCCCATCAGCAAGTGGTGATCCTGCGGCCCAACCACCGGCCACAGGTTGCCGCGCCAAACCTGGAGCAGACCCGGCAGATCCTCCACGCTCGCCGCCTGGCAGAGCAGACCCTGGTGCGCCTGGCCTGCAAGGCGCCGCAGCCCAAGGACCTGCAACAGCTGCGCGATCTGGTGGAGCGCGAGCGCCAGTGCCTGGCTCGTGGCGAGCGTGGCCCGGCGATCCGCCTGTCCGGCGAGTTTCACCTGCAACTGGCCGCCATGGCTGGCAACGCGCCGTTAATGCAATTTCTCGGCAGCCTGGTGCCGTTGACCTCGTTGGCCCTGGCCCGACACGAGATCAAGTCTCGCAGGCACTGTGCCTGGCAGGAACACCTGGCAATCGTCGACGCCGTGGAAGGCCGCAACGTCAACGAAGCGGTGCGGCTGATGGACGAGCACCTGGACCATCTGGAGCAAAAACTGCTGGTCGCATAGCGGTTGTGGCGAGGGAGCTTGCTCCCGCTCGGTTGCGCAGCAACCGCCAAAAAAGCGAGGGCGGCTACGCCCCCCAGCGGGAGCAAGCTCCCTCGCCACAAGAAGCTCTTTTGTCGCACATTGTTGATAGTCGCAGGCAAAGCGTCGTCAAAGTAGCGCGGCTTCGAAGCCGGCGCGGATCTTCTCTTCCGGCAGTTCATCGGCGATGAATACGATCACGCTTTCCCGGGCCTCGCCGGGGGCCCATTCGGTGTCCCAATCGAAACCGTACAACTTGAGCACGCCCTGGAATACCAACCGACGGGGTTCGCCGGCGATGTTCAGCACGCCCTTGTAGCGCAGCAATTGCTTGCCGTGTTCTTCCAGCAACTGATTCATGAACTCGCTGAGCTTGTCGATATCCAGCGCCTTGTCGGTACGCAGCACCAGGCTGCTGATGCGATCGCCCGGGGTGGCCTTGCCGACCGGTCGCAGGCTGAACCCTGCGCCCAGGTCCGCATTGAGATTGAAGCCACGAATATCGAGCAGTTCGGCCAGGTCGATCTTGCCGTGTTCCACCACCCTGATGGGTGCCCGCCGGTTGATGCGCGTCAGGCGCTCGCCAAGGGCCTGGACCTGGGCCGTGTCCACCAGGTCGGTCTTGCTCAGGAGCAGGCGATCGGCAAACCCGACCTGGGCCTGGGCGATGGCCTGGGCCAGGTGGATCTCGGCATGAGCTGCGTCCACCAGCGTAAGAATGCCGTCGAGGATATAGCGCTCGCGCAGGTCCTCGTCGATGAAAAAAGTCTGCGCCACCGGGGCCGGGTCGGCCAGGCCGGTGCATTCGATCACCAGGCGATCGAAGGCAATCTCGCCGCTGTCCAGCCGCTCGAGCAACAGGTACAGGGCCTTGGTCAGGTCGGTGTGGATGGTGCAGCACACGCAACCGTTGGCCAGGGTCATGACTTGCACCGGCTCGTCGCCCAGCAGTTGGGTGTCGATGCCGGCATCGCTGAATTCGTTCTCGATCACGGCGATTTTCAGGCCGTGCTCGGCCTTGAGTAGATGGCGCAACAGCGTGGTCTTGCCGGCGCCGAGGAAGCCGCTGAGGATGGTGACCGGGATGGGAGAGGACAACATGATTCTCCTGTTTCGAAATTAAAGAAAAGCACAAACCAATGTGGGAGCGAGCTTGCTCGCGATGGCGTCGGGTCAGTCGCCATCATCGTGACTGATACTCCGCTATCGCGAGCAAGCTCGCTCCCACAAGGGGATCGACCTCAGTTCAACAGCACTTGGGCCCACCCTTGCCGCCGTAACGGGCCTCCTGGCGTTCGCGAAAGAACGCCTCGTAGTCCATCAACGGTTTGTCCGGGTGCTTGGTTTGCATGTGCTCGACGTAGTTGTCGTAGTCGGGCATGCCGACCATCAGGCGGGCGGCCTGACCGAGGTATTTACCGAGGCGACTCAAGTCATTGAACATCGTTGCAATCCCCTATCAAGCGTCCGGCAAGGCCTGGAATGGCGCTTCCTTGTCCGTGCGTTCCTTGGTGCCCCAGGCGGCGATGCCGACCTTGAGCGCGTAGAACAGGATGCTGAAGACCACGAACAGGAACAATGCCGTCAGCGTCGCATTGGTGTAGGCGTTGAACACCACGTGCTGCATCTGCTCAATGCTCTTGGCCGGGGCCAGGACCTGGCCGGCGGCCAGGGCATCGTTGTATTTGCGCGCCAGGGCCAGGAAGCCGATCGCCGGATTGGCGTCGAACAGCTTGATCAGGCCCGCGGTGGTGGTGCAGATCAGCAGCCAGGCCGCCGGCAGCAGCGTGACCCAGACGTAGCGCTGGCGCTTCATCTTGATCAGGACCACGGTGGCGAGCATCAGGGCGATACCGGCCAGCATCTGGTTGGAGATGCCGAACAGTGGCCACAAGGTATTGATGCCGCCCAGCGGATCGATCACGCCCTGGTACAGCAGGTAGCCCCACATCGCTACGCAACCGGCGGTGGCGATCAGGTTGGCCGGCCAGGATTCGGTGCGCTTGAGCGAAGGCACGAACGAGCCGAGCAAGTCCTGCAGCATGAACCGCCCGGCACGGGTGCCGGCGTCCACGGCGGTGAGGATGAACAGCGCTTCGAACAGGATCGCGAAGTGGTACCAGAACGCCATGGTGTTCTCACCCGGCAGCACCGAGTGCAGGATCTGCGCAATACCGACCGCCAGGGTCGGCGCACCGCCGGCACGGGCCAGCACGGTGGTCTCGCCGATGTCCTTGGCCACCGCTTGCAGCGCCTCGGGGGTGATTGCAAAACCCCAGCTGCTGACGGTCTGGGCCACGGCCACCACGTCACCGCCGACGATCGCCGCCGGGCTGTTCATGGCGAAGTACACGCCCGGCTCGATGACCGAAGCCGCGACCATGGCCATGATCGCCACGAAGGACTCCATCAGCATGCCGCCGTAACCGATGTAGCGGGCGTTGGTTTCGTTATCCAAGAGCTTGGGCGTGGTGCCCGAGGAGATCAGCGCGTGGAAACCCGAGACCGCGCCGCAGGCGATGGTGATGAACAGGAACGGGAACAGACCGCCCTTCCATACCGGCCCGGTGCCGTCGGTGAACTGGGTCAGCGCCGGCATTTTCAGCTCGGGCATGGTGACCAGGATGCCGATCGCCAGGGCGACGATGGTGCCGATCTTGAGGAATGTCGACAGGTAGTCCCGCGGCGCCAGGATCAGCCACACCGGCAGCACCGCCGCGACAAAACCGTAGCCGATCAGCATCCAGGTGATCTGGATCCCGGTGAAGGAAAAGGCCTTGGCCCAGACCGGATCGGCAGCAATTTGCCCGCCCAGCCAGATCGAGCCCAGCAGCAACAGCACGCCAATCACCGAGATTTCACCAATGCGGCCCGGGCGGATGTAGCGCATGTAGATGCCCATGAACATCGCGATCGGGATGGTCGCCATCACCGTGAAGATGCCCCATGGGCTCTCGGCCAGGGCCTTGACCACGATCAGCGCCAGCACCGCGAGGATGATGATCATGATCAGGAAGCAGCCGAACAGCGCGATGGTGCCAGGGACGCGGCCCATTTCCTCACGGACCATGTCACCCAGGGAACGCCCGTTGCGGCGGGTGGACAGGAACAGAACCATGAAGTCCTGCACCGCACCGGCCAGCACCACGCCAGCGATCAGCCACAGCGTACCGGGCAGGTAGCCCATCTGCGCCGCCAGCACCGGCCCGACCAGCGGCCCCGCGCCGGCAATGGCCGCGAAGTGGTGACCGAAGAGAATGTGTTTGTTGGTCGGGACGTAGTCCAGGCCATCGTTGTTGAGCACGGCTGGGGTGGCCCGGCGCGCATCGAGTTGCATCACGTTGTTGGCGATGAAGAGGCTGTAGTAGCGGTAGGCGACCAGGTAGATGGCCACGGCTGCGACGACGATCCAGAGGGCGTTGATCGCCTCGCCTCGACGCAATGCCACAACGCCCAGGGCGCACGCTCCTACGACGGCCAGCAGTAGCCAGGGCAGATGGCGTAGCAGGCTATTATTATTTTTCATTTTTATATTCCAGCCAGGGTGGACAAGAAAGATTGCCATTGGAGTTTAGCGCTAACCCGGGCAAAGGCCATACTCGACATTCGTCTGTCGATTGCCAAATGGTGACGAGGCTCCCTCAGTAGGGTCTATAGTCAATGAATCTTCAGAGGGAATGCGTAATGAGCGAACGTCGCCGCTTCGTACGAGTTGACTTCCATGCCAGGACCGAGCTGAGCCAGGGCCCGTTCATCTGGCCGGTAGAGTTGCTGGATCTGTCCCTCAAGGGTTTGCTGATCAAGAAACCCGAACCCTGGCTTGGCGATATCGAACAACCTTTCATGGCCGATATTCATTTGAGCCCTGATGCTGAGATCAAGATGGAAGTTCGGTTGGCCCATGATGACCATGGTCACCTGGGCTTCGCCTGCGAGCACATTGACCTGGACTCCATCGCACACCTACGCCGGCTGGTAGAGCTGAACCTGGGCGACCATGACGAGTTGGAGCGGGAATTGGCGGCGTTGATTCATATCTGACAGCACCGAGATCCCCTGTGGCGAGGGAGCTTGCTCCCGCTGGGCTGCGTAGCAGCCCCAAAAGCAGCAATTCAATCAGCCTGACACACCGAGATGCAGATTTCAGGTCTGCTGCGCAGCCCAGCGGGAGCAAGCTCCCTCGCCACAAAAGCCTGCACAAGCCTCTGTACTATTCGAACAACGCATCCAACGCCTGTTCCAGGCGCGTCACGGCAATGATCTGCAACCCCGGCGGGGCTTCCTTCGGCGCGTTGCCCTTGGGCACGATGGCGCGTTTGAAACCGTGCTTGGCCGCTTCCTTGAGTCGCTCCTGGCCACTGGGCACCGGCCGTACTTCGCCCGACAGCCCCACTTCGCCGAACACCAACAGGTCGTGGGGCAGCGGCCGGTTGCGCAGGCTGGACATGACTGCGGCCATCAACGCCAGGTCGGACGCGGTTTCCAGCACCTTGACCCCGCCCACGACGTTGAGGAACACGTCCTGGTCGTGCGTCGGAATCCCGCCGTGTCGATGCAGCACCGCCAGCAACATGGCCAACCGATTCTGATCCAGGCCCAGGGTGACCCGGCGCGGGTTCGCCAGGTGACTGTCGTCCACCAGCGCTTGCACTTCGACCAGCATCGGCCGGGTGCCTTCCCACGTTGCCATGACCACGCTACCGGGGACTTCTTCCTGGGCACGCGTCAGAAAGATCGCCGAAGGGTTTGAGACTTCTTTCAAGCCTCTGTCGGTCATGCCGAACACACCCAGTTCGTTCACGGCACCAAAGCGGTTCTTCACCGCCCGCAGCAAACGCAGGCGACCATCGGATTCGCCTTCGAAATACAACACGGTATCGACCATGTGCTCCAGCACGCGTGGCCCCGCCAGCGCGCCTTCCTTGGTGACGTGGCCCACCAGGAAAATCGCCGTGCCGCTCTGCTTGGCGTAGCGCACCAGCAACGCCGCACTTTCGCGCACCTGGGACACGCCGCCCGGGGCCGATTGCAGCTGTTCGGTGAAAATGGTCTGGATCGAGTCGATCACCATCACCTTGGGTTTTTCCAGGCGCGCCGTGGCGATGATGGTCTCGATGCAGGTCTCGGTCATGACCCGCAACTGGTCCTGGGGCAAGCCCAGGCGCCGGGCGCGCATGGCGACCTGCTGCTGGGATTCTTCGCCAGTGACGTACAGCGCCGGCATGCGGGTGGCGAGGTTGCACAAGGTTTGCAACAAGATGGTGGATTTGCCGATGCCCGGATCGCCGCCGATCAGCACCACCGAACCGTCCACCAAACCGCCGCCGAGCACGCGGTCCAGTTCTCCGGATGCAGTGGAGAAACGCGGAATTTCTTCGACACTGACTTCGGCCAGGGTCTTGATCTGCGCCTGCTGACCGGCCCAGCCCGTGCGACCGGTGGGTGCCGCCGCGCCGCCGCTTTCCACCATGGTTTCAGTCAGGGTGTTCCAGGCCCCGCATTCGCTGCACTGGCCGGCCCATTTGGGAAAGGTCGAGCCGCACTCGGTGCAGCCGTACATGCGCTTTGCCTTGGCCATCTGAACTCCGGAGAAAAACCGCGATGATAGCCTAGGGGACGTCAGCGCGGGGCCGGCATTCTGATTTCACCCCTCGCCAGATCCACCGCGGTATTGCCCAACGGGTCCTGGGCCTGCAGATCGGCGCCCTTGGCCTTCAAGGCGTCGAGCAACTCATCGCGCTTGAACAGGCCGGCATACATCGCCGCGGTCTGCCCGGCACCGTTGCGTTGGTCCGGGCTGCAATCGGTGGACAACAAACGCCGCGCAATCTGCACTTCGCCCTTGAAAATCGCGCCCATCAACGCCGTGTTGCCACGTTTGTCCTGGGCACAGGCATCGGCACCCGCGGCCAGCAGCCGCTCCACCGCGGGGCCGTGGCCGTGATAAGCCGCCAAAATCAGCGCGGTGTAGCCCTTTTCATCCTGGGTATTGAGCGAATAACCGGCCTCGATAAAAGTCTCGAGCATCGGCACATCGCCGCGGCGAGCGGCGTCGAAGTAATAGTTTTGCAACTGCTCTTGTACGGCGGCCGGTTCAGTGGGTATTGGCTGATCGGCCAGTACGCTCATTGACCAGGTCGCAAGCATCGATAAAAGAAATCTGCGCATCATGACGTCTCCTCTGGCAGATGACTGTGGGGGCATGGTTGTGGGAGCAAGGCTTGCCCGCGATGCAGACAACTCGGTCTGGTTTCAGACCCCAGCACCTGTTTCGCGAGCAAGCTTTGCTCCCACAGGTCATGCACCTGCCTGGCTGTGGATCAGTCAGTCAGTTTTTCCGCCAGGGCCTTGACCCGGGCCAAGTCACCTTTGGCGACACGAGCCACGCCAGTGCCGTACTCAGGGTCAGCCTTGTAGAGGAACGACAGGATGATGTGCTTGCTCTCGTCATCGGTGGTCGCCAAAGAGCCGCCGAAGCTGTCGATCAGGTCATCACGCTCTTTCTTGCTGAACGAACGATACAAATCACCGGCCTGCTTGAAGTTCTGCTCACGCTGGATCTTCGCTTGCTGGGTGCTGCCGCTCAGCGCGGTCTGGCTGTAGCGTGCTGCTTGTGGTTCTTCACGCGGCGTCAGGCGGCTCGGCTGATAATTCACTCCGGTGCTGGTGCTGCCAGGGTTCATCGCGCCGTCCTGGTTACCGTTGTTCACCGCCACCTTGGGGGCGTTGATCGGCAGTTGCAGGGCATTGGCACCCAGGCGATACATCTGCGTGTCAGCGTAGGAAAATACTCGTCCCTGGAGCAAACGATCTTCGGAAGGTTCGATACCCGGTACAAGATTGGCCGGCGCCATGGCCACCTGCTCGGTTTCCTGGAAGACATTCGCCGGATTGCGGTTCAAGACCATTTGCCCGACTTTGCGCTCAGGCACACCCGGCCAGATCTTGGTCGCGTCCAGTGGGTCGAAGTCAAACTTGGCAAGGTCCTCTGGATTGAGCACCTGGACGTACAAGTCCCACTTCGGGAAGTCGCCCTTATTAATATGATTCACCAGATCATTTGTCATATGGCTGTAATCTTGACCCTGAACTTTCACAACTTCTTTCGGATCGAGATTTTTCAGGCCCTGCAAACTTTTCCAATGAAATTTCACGTAGTGAACTTCACCCTTGGTGTTAACCAGTTTGTAGGCATGTACACCGTTACCGTCCATCTCGCGGTAACTGGCCGGCGTCCCGGAGTTGGAATACAACTCGGTCAGGGTGCGGGTCGATTCTGGAACATGGGAGAAGAAATCGAAGCGGCGTGAGTCATCGTCCAGGTTGGTCCGAGGGTCGGGTTTGAAGGCGTGGACCATGTCCGGAAACTTGATGGCATCGCGGATGAAGAAGGTCGGGAAGTTGTTACCCACCAAGTCCCAATTACCGTCGGCAGTGTAGAACTTCGTGGCGAAACCACGGGGGTCGCGCAGGGTCTCCGGCGAATGATTGCCATGCACCACGGCAGAAAAGCGCACGAACACTGGCGTGACCTGGCCTGCGGCAAAAACCTTGGCCTTGGTCAGGTCGCTGAGATCGTCGGAAACCGTGAAGGTACCGTGGGCGCCGGTCCCTCGGGCATGCACCACGCGCTCAGGGATGCGCTCACGGTCAAAGCGCTGGAGCTTCTGGATCAACTGCACGTCTTGCAGCAAGGTCGGGCCGTTGGGGCCTGCCGTTTGCGAGTTCTGGTTGTCGCCGACAGCCGCACCGTTGTCCCGGGTCAGGGTGGCCGCGTTGACAGACAAGGACAAAAGGCTCGCGGTCAGCACAAAAAAAGCGCGGCGATGGGAATAAGCCCCGTGGCCAAGGGAAGTGTTCATAGGCGTGTTCCTCTGATGTTATAGAGCGCATCCATGTGCGCCATCCAGAGGCTAGTGCTCGATAAAGGAAAACCTAAATAGAAATGCCGTACCGCGTCGATAGAAAAAACGTTGTGGGGTGCCAGGCTGAAACCGCGTATCACGCGCGATTGATGGCACTTTGAAAACTTTTCACCCAGGACCAGGTCGATAATTGAAGCTTTGTAAGCAGGCGTTTCGAGCAAGACTCGTTGGGCTGACTTACACTGCCACTCATCTTTAATCTGTCACAAGGAATAACTCATGGGCGTGCTAAGCGAGTTCAAGGCCTTCGCGGTCAAAGGCAATGTCGTCGACATGGCCGTCGGGATCATCATCGGTGCCGCTTTCGGCAAAATCGTTTCGTCATTCGTTGGCGACGTGGTCATGCCTCCCATCGGCCTGCTGATTGGTGGAGTGGACTTCAGTGACCTGGCCATCACCCTCAAGGCCGCCCAGGGTGATGCGCCTGCCGTTATGCTGGCCTACGGTAAATTCATCCAAAGCACCATCGACTTCATCATCGTGGCGTTCGCCATTTTCATGGGCGTCCAGGCGATCAACCGCCTCAAGCGCGAAGAAGCCGTGGCCCCCAGCGCGCCTCCTGTTCCGACCAAGGAAGAACTGCTGCTCACCGAAATTCGCGACCTGCTCAAGGCCCAGAACGAGCGGCCCTGAACCTCCCTCCATCGATAGAACCTGTGGCGAGGGAGCAAGCTCGCGCTGGGTTTTGTAGGAGCTAGCGAAGCCTGCGATCTTTTGATCTTTCGCTTGAGACTCAAGTGTCTGGGGAAAGATCGCAGCCTCGTTGCACTCGACAGCTCCTACACAGCTCCTACATGCGTGGGTTTCCTACCAGTAGTTTTCCACCGCCACCTGCCCCGGCCGACGGGTCAGGCTCAACTGCAGCCCCCTGGTCTTGAGCAGTTTGCGCGTGTCATCGATCATTTGCGGGTTGCCGCACAGCATCACTCGCGAATGCTCCGGCGCCAGCGCTACGCCGGCCGCCCGCTCCAGTTCGCCATTTTCGATCAGCGTGGTGATCCGCCCATTGAGCGCCCCCGGATGCTGCTCACGGGTGACGGTCGCAATGAAACGAAACTTATGAGCGTACTCGGCCAGGTAGTCGCGCTGGGACAGTTCCTTGATCAACGCCTGATACGCCAGCTCCTGCGCCTCGCGCACGCTGTACACCAGGATGATTCGCTCGAATTTTTCCCAGACCTCAAAATCCTGGAGGATAGAAAGGAACGGCGCCACACCCGTCCCGGTAGACAGCAGCCACAAATCCCGACCATCGACAAAGCGATCCAGCGTCAAGTAGCCGAAAGCCTGGCGATCCACCAACAGTTCGTCACCCGGCTGCAGGCGGCTGAGCTCACTGGTGAACTCGCCATCGGGAACCACGATGGAAAAGAATTCGAGGAACTCGTCGAACGGCGACGACACCATGGAGTACGCCCGCCAGACAGTGGTCCCATCCGCCTTGACGACGCCCAGCCGGGCGAACTGTCCCGCCCGAAAGCGAAAGCCGCGATCCCGGGTCGTGCGCAACGTAAACAGATGAGGCGTCAACGGCTGGACATCGAGCAGGGTTTGGCGGGTGAACTTCTCTGCGCTGTCGGTCATGAGCCACTCCTATGGGACAAGACATACAGTGTCCCGCAAAGTGAACCTTTTCACCACCGACGGGCAAGTAATAGCATTTTAGTTGCACTCGCCCCATCTAAAACTTTTACCAAAACTGTACAAAGTTAGAACACTGCAAAAGAAATCAATCTGCAGAACTAATACATTACAATTCTGTAAGCTAGTTAAAAAAAATCTCACTACAAGTTAGGAAAAGTCCTACAATAAAAATTCGCATCAGGGATTGGATCCGCATGGACGAATCAAACCCAGGAGAAAGCGATGGACAGGTGGAAGGACTTGTTGCTGAGGAAGTTATCCTGTGAAAAAGACCTGCAGACGGCCTATCGTCTAGTAGTGAATTTCTTTAACAATCAAGGATTTGACTATTGTGCATTTTCAGCCTACTTAGGCAGCCCCAACAATCACACCAGTAAGGTGAACCTGAATAATTACCCTTATGGATGGGAGCGGCTTTATGAACAAAATGGTTATGCATCGAACGACCCAATAGTAGCACACTGCAATCAATCACCACTTCCGATCATGTGGAATGAGAATGTTTTCGTTCAGGCCCCTAAGTTATGGCGAGAACTTAATCGACAAGGACTCAAGTACGGCTGGACCCAGGCCGTTCATGACGAACAAGGGGCACAGTCCAGCCTGTTCAGCCTTGCACGAACCCATTGTCCCATTGATATCGAGGAGCATTATGGCAATCTCGGCTACGCCATCTTCGCCAGTCAAAAGCTGCATGCGCTTGCCAGCAAAAAACTGGCGGACGCCACCGCAGTCCAGCCAAAATGTCACTTGTCCCCCAGAGAGATCGAAGTATTGAGGTGGTCTGCCGAAGGCAAGACGGCCTCGGAAGTGGGCAGGATCCTTTGTCTTTCCGAACGGACCGTGAATTTCCATGTGTGCAGTTGCATGCGAAAACTGAACGTCAGCAATAAGATTTCAGCGGTGGCTAAAGCCGCCCAGATCCATGTGATCTGACCCGTGGCACGACACTGTCGAGCTGAAAAACCCACGAGTAATGTGCGACAAAAAAACGTACCATTTACGGTTCCACTTGGATGATGCCGCTTCTTGCACGCGACGCCGTTCATTCAGGAGGTCCCGCACAGACACCTATCTCCAGGCAGCGGGACACTCGTTGATCTCCAGAGTCCCCAGCCATGCCCCTGCTCGATAGCCCCTTCGCTCAACTCGACCTGATCCGCCAACCCGAACAGCAGAACGAACCGCTGCAAGCCTTCGATGCGGCCGACGAATACCTGCTCGCGCACCTGGCCGAACAACAGCCGAGCGCGCAGACTCGGGTCCTGGTGCTCAATGACGGCTTCGGCGCCCTGGCGGCCAGCCTGGCGGGCAACGTCCTGGTGACCAGCAGCGGTGACTCCTTCCTTGCTTTGCAGGCGCTGGAGAAAAACCTGGTGCGCAACGGCCGCCCCTTCGATGCGGTGCCAACGCTACCTGCCAGCGAGTCACTGACCGGCCCGTTCGATCGCGTCCTGATCAAAGTACCGAAAACCCTGGCCTTGCTGGAGGAACAGCTGATTCGCCTGCAAGGCCAACTCGCGCCAGGCGCCCAAGTGATTGCCGGGGCCATGATCAAGCACCTGCCCCGGGCCGCTGGCGATTTGCTGGAGCGGTATATCGGCCCGGTGCAGGCCTCCCTGGCGGTGAAAAAAGCACGGCTGTTGATCGCTACGCCACAACCCGGCTCTTCACAAGGCAGTGCGCCGATCATATCGCCCTACCCCACGCGTTACTGGCTGGACGAGCCGAAGATCGAGCTGCTCAACCACGCCAATGTGTTCTGCCGCGAAGGCCTGGACATCGGCACCCGCGCGTTCCTGCCACATCTGCCGAAAAACCTCGGGACGGCCCGGGTCGCGGACCTGGGGTGCGGCAACGGCGTGCTGGCCATCGCCAGCGCCCTGCAAAACCCCGAGGCCCACTACACCCTGGTGGACGAGTCGTATATGGCCGTGCAATCGGCCGCCGATAATTGGCGTGCAGCCCTGGGCGAACGCGAAGTGACCCTGCGGGCCGATGATGGCCTGGCCGGACAAGAGGCACAGTCACTGGACGTGGTGCTGTGCAATCCGCCCTTCCACCAGCAGCAAGTGGTGGGCGATTTCCTCGCCTGGCGGATGTTCCAGCAGGCTCGCGAAGCGCTGGTGGTGGGCGGCGCGCTGTACATCGTCGGCAACCGGCACCTGGGGTACCACAGCAAACTGGCGCGGTTGTTCCGCGGTGTCGAGCAAGTGGCCGCCACGCCGAAATTCGTGATCCTCAAAGCCCGCAAATAAATCGTCTGTGGGAGCAAAGCTGGCTCGCGATGCAAGCACCTCGGCTCCTGCGAGCCTGCATTGTCCTCATCGCGAGCAAGCTCGCTCCCACAGGGCGATCAGTGAGTCGTCAGCCCCGCGGCATTCATGAACATCCGCATCAGGCTGGCGACGATGAACAGCGCCAGCACACTACCGGTCCAGATCGTCACCAGCCAGCCGAGTCGCAGCCAGAGCGGCTTGCGTTCGGCGGCCTCGATGTCTTTCAAGTCAGGTTTGCCCATGCTCGACGCCCTCAATGGTAGCCGTCGTCGTGGGTCACCTTGCCGCGGAACACGTAGTAGCTCCAGAAGGTGTACACCAGGATCAACGGAATGATGAACAGCGTGCCTACCAGCATGAAACCCTGGCTCTGGGGCGGTGACGAGGCGTCCCAGATCGAGATGGACGGCGGCACAATGTTCGGCCACAGGCTGATGCCCAAGCCGCTGTAGCCGAGGAAGATCAGCACCAGGGTCAGGATGAAGGGCGTGTAATTGGCGTTGCGCGCCACGGCGCGGAACAATCCGTACATGGTCACCAGCACCAGGATCGGCACCGGCAGGAACCAGAACAGGTTCGGCAAGGTGAACCAGCGGGCCGCGATGTCCGCATGGGCCAGCGGGGTCCAGATGCTGACGATGCCGATCACCGCCAGCACCACGAACGCCAGCGGGCGGGCCAGGTCATGCATCTGCTCTTGCAACTTGCCCTCGGTCTTCATGATCAGCCAGGTGCAGCCGAGCAGCGCGTAGGCGGCGATCAACGCCAGGCCACAGAACATCGTGAATGGCGTGAACCAGTCCAGGGAGCCGCCGGCGAACTGGCGATTGACCACCTCGAAGCCGTCGATGAACGCCCCTAGCGCCACACCCTGGAAGAAGGTGGCCGTCAGCGAGCCACCGATGAATGCCTTGTCCCAGAGGTGACGCTTCTCAGCCTTGGCCTTGAAGCGGAATTCGAAGGCCACGCCGCGGAAGATCAGGCCGATGAGCATCAGGATCAACGGCAGGTACAGCGCCGAGAGCACCACCGAATAAGCCAGTGGAAACGCTCCGAACAGCCCGGCACCGCCCAGCACCAGCCAGGTTTCGTTACCGTCCCAGACCGGTGCCACGGTGTTCATCATCACGTCGCGGTCGCGCTCGCCCTTGACGAAGGGGAAGAGAATGCCGATCCCCAGGTCGAAGCCGTCCATGATCACGTACATCATGATGCCGAAGATGATGACCACGGCCCAGATCAGCGGAAGATCAATACCCATGACTCAATTCCCCTTGTTCGAGCGGTCGTTGTGGTCCACATCGTCGCCGTCATCGGCGGCCGACAATGGCCGCGCCGGCGTACGTTTCTGGCCCGGGCCACCGTCGCTCGGCTCGGTTTCGTGGGCCTCCGGCCCCTTGCGCACCAGGCGCATCATGTAGCTCAGGCCCGCACCGAACAGCGCGAAATACACCACGACGAACAGCACCAGGGTGATGCTCATCTGAGCGAAGCTGTGGCCGGACGAGGCATCGGCCGTGCGCATCAAGCCATAGACCACCCACGGCTGGCGGCCGATCTCCGTGGTAAACCAGCCGGCCAGGATCGCGACCAGTCCGGACGGCCCCATCCACAGCACCATGTAGAGGAACGGCCGGGATTGATAGATCCGATCGTTGCGGCGCAGCCACAGGCTGCAAAGCCCTGTGAAAATCATCAGCAAGCCGAGGCCGACCATGACCCGGAACGACCAGAACACGATGGTCGAGTTCGGTCGGTCCTCAGGCGGGAACTCCTTGAGGGCCGGCACCTGCTTGTCCAGGCTGTGGGTCAGGATCAGGCTGCCCAGGTAAGGAATTTCCACGGCGTATCTGGTCTTCTCTGCCTTCATGTCTGGCAGACCGAACAGGATCAGCGGGGTCGGTTCATTGCCGACATTTTCCCAGTGGCCTTCGATGGCGGCGATTTTCGCCGGTTGATGCTTGAGGGTGTTCAGGCCATGGAAGTCGCCGATGACCGCCTGTATCGGCGCCACCAGCAAGGCCATCCACATCGCCATCGACAGCATCCGGCGGATGGCCGGGTTATCGCGACCGCGCAGTAAATGCCAGGCCGCCGACGAGCCGACGAAGAACGCCGTGGCGACGAACGCAGCGGTGGACATGTGCAGCAATCGATAAGGGAACGAGGGGTTGAACACCACCGCCAGCCAGTCCACCGGGATCACCCGGCCGTCGATGATTTCGTAACCCTGGGGGGTTTGCATCCAGCTGTTGGAGGACAGGATCCAGAAGGTCGAGATCAGGGTGCCGATCGCCACCATGACCGTGGAAAAGAAATGCAGCCCGCGGCCGACGCGATTCCAGCCGAACAACATCACGCCCAGGAAACCCGCCTCGAGGAAAAACGCCGTGAGCACCTCGTAGGTCAGCAACGGCCCGGTCACCGCACCGGCGAAGTCCGAGAAACGACTCCAGTTGGTCCCGAACTGATAGGCCATGACCAACCCGGACACCACCCCCATGCCGAAGTTGACGGCAAAGATCTTCGACCAGAAGTGGTACAGGTCGCGGTAGGTGTCATCGCGAGTCTTGAGCCACAAGCCTTCGAGTACCGCCAGGTAACTCGCCAGGCCAATGGTGATGGCCGGGAACAGGATGTGGAACGAGATGGTGAACGCGAACTGGATTCGGGCGAGATCGAGCGCCTCCAAACCGAACATAAGTCTTCCTCTGTCAGGTAAAACCGGCTGCGGGCGGGGCCTGCATCACTATCCCCAGGGATATGGAGTGCGATGCTTTTCAAATCGTTCTTTTTTAAAACCGTCACAACGCAGGACTCTGGCCGGGTGGCCGCCAGCCCAACGCCCTGGAAGGTGTTGATCTGGATCAAGCAATGATCAAAGAGTAGCCGCATTCTCGTCGATGAACGGCGTGGTCGTTTGTCGCGTGACAGGTTGTCTCAGTGTCGCAATAGCGCTCTAAATGCACGCAATCCCCTGTGGCGAGGGAGCTTGCTCCCGCTGGGCTGCGCAGCGGCCCCCAAGATTTTGCGGTCGCTGCGCAACCGAGCGGGAGCAAGCTCCCTCGCCACAAAAGCCCGCGTCAGCTTGAAATCGATGTCTGGCTAACTATTTTTCCAGCCATCGCAACTTCCGGTTACAGCTCGGTGATAATCTCGAAGCCTTCATCACCGGACCCGTCATAGATGCCCAGCCAAGCGCCGCTGCTGCTCCGTCACCATCGTCCCTTCATCGCCTTCTGGCTGGCCCGGATATTCACCGCCAGCGGCTTCCAGATGCTCACCGTGGCCATCGGCTGGAACCTCTATCAACTGACCGGCAACGTCCTGGACCTTGGCCTGGTGGGGTTGGTGGAATTTGCCCCGCGCGTGCTGTTCATGCTCCACACCGGGCATGTGGCCGACCGCTATGACCGGCGCAAGGTGGCGGCCATCTGCCAGTCATTGCAGGCGATGATTGCCCTGGCACTGGTGATCGGCAGCGCCACTGACAACGTCACGCGGGAGATGATCTTCATCCTCGCTTTCCTGCTGGGCGCCGCCCGCTCCTTCGAAATGCCGACCACCCAGGCGCTGCTGCCGAGCATCGTGCCGGCTGCGCTGTTTCCCCGTGCCGTGGCCGCCGCGCAATCGGCCCAGCAGTCGGCCACCATCGTCGCCCCGGCGCTCGGCGGCTTGCTCTACGCCTTCGGCAGTGTCTGGGTCTACGGGCCGACGGTGCTGCTTTACCTCATCGCCTGCGGCCTGATGCTCAACCTGCCCGCCCGGCAGACGCCGCTGAACAAAGGCAAGGCGACGCTGGATTCGTTGCTGGCCGGGATTCGTTTCATCCGCAGTCGCCCGGACATTCTCGGGGCGATCTCCCTGGACCTGTTCGCGGTGTTGCTCGGCGGCGCGACGGCGTTGCTGCCGGTGTTTGCCAAGGACATCCTGCTCACCGGCCCCTGGGGCCTGGGCCTGTTGCGCTCGGCACCGGCGGTCGGGGCCTTGCTGATGTCGCTGTGGCTGGCGCGGTTTGCCGTGGAGCGCAAGGTCGGCCGGGTGATGTTCACGGCGGTGGGCGTGTTTGGCGTCGCCACCATTGCATTCGGCCTCTCCACCTCGTTCTGGTTTTCCCTGGCGGTGCTGGTGGTGCTGGGCGCGGCGGACATGATCAGCATGGTGATCCGCGCCTCCTTCGTACAGCTGGAAACACCGGATGAAATGCGCGGTCGGGTCAGCGCGGTGAACGGGCTGTTCATCGGCGCCTCGAACCAGTTGGGCGAGTTCGAGTCCGGCCTCACCGCCCACTGGTTCGGCACCGTGCCGGCGGTGGTCATGGGCGGCGTCGGCACGCTGCTGGTCACCGGAACCTGGATCAAACTGTTCCCGACCCTGGCCAACCGTGACCGGATGCACGAACCGGTGGATGAAGCAAAAGCCTAGAGCAGCTTGTCGAGGGTGATGGGAAAGTCCCGCACCCGCTTGCCGGTGGCATGGTAAATCGCATTGGCCACCGCCGCAGCCACTCCGACGATGCCAATTTCACCCACGCCCTTGGACCCGAGCGCATTGACGATCTCGTCATGTTCCTCGACGAAAATCACCTCAATGTCGCCAATGTCGGCGTTAACCGGCAGGTGATACTCGGCCAGGTTGTGATTCATGTGGCGACCCAGGGCGTGGTCCGTCAGGGTTTCTTCGTGCAAGGCCATGCCGACGCCCCACACCACGCCACCGAGAATCTGGCTGCGGGCGGTTTTCGGGTTGACGACCCGGCCGGCGGCGATGGCGCTGACCACTCGGTTGACCTTCACCGTCCCCAGGTCTTCATCCACTCGCACTTCGACGAACACCGCCGAGTGAGTGGCCGTGGCGTAGGCCTGGCGTTTTGCATCCGGCTCGGCAGTGACCTGGGCTTGCAACGGCGTCTCGCCGCTTTTGTGCGCCAGCTCCGCTAATGCAACACTCGCTTCGCCCAGCCGTAACTGCCCCTCCATGAACGTCACTTGCTCAAGGGTCGCGCCACTGAAGGCAGGACACGCCTGGCGAGCCACGGCCAGGAGTTTTTCCTTCAGCGCTTCACAGGCCTGCTGCACAGCGGTGCCCACCGACGATACGGTGAACGAGCCGCCCTGCAGCGGCGCGGTGGGCAACGACGAATCCCCCAGGACAAACGTGACGTCCTCAAGGGAAACGCCTGACGCCTCGGCGGCGATCTGGGTCATGACCGTGTAGGTCCCGGTGCCGATGTCAGTGGTGGCGCTGCTGACGGTCAGCTTGCCATTGGTATCCAATGACGCCTGGGCGCTGGCCTTCTGCTGCATGGCCTCCCACACACCACCGGCCATGCCCCAACCCACCAGTTGCCGGCCTTCACGCATGCTGCGCGGTTCCGGGTTGCGCTTGTCCCAGCCGAAACGACGGGCACCTTGGGCATAACACTCACGCAGTTCCTTGCTGGAATACGGCTTGCCTTCGTTCTCGTTGCGTTCGGCGTAGTTGATCAACCGCAATTGGACCGGATCGATCGCCAGGGCACAGGCCAGTTCATCCATGGCGCACTCCAGGCCGATCAAGCCGAGGGCGGCACCGGGTGCGCGCATGTCCAAAGGCGTGTAGACGTCCAGTGGTACCAGTTTGTAAGTCAACTCGACGTTGTCGCAGTGATAGAGCATGCCGCTCCACTCCACCACATGCTCGGTGAAATCCTCGAAGCGCGAGGTCTGGCCGACGGCGCTGTGCGCCACGGCCAGCAAGCGACCGTTGGCCGCCGCCCCCAGTTGCACGCGCTGGAGGGTTCGCGGCCGATAGCCAAAGGTAAACATCTGCTGGCGCGTCAGGCTGACCCGCACGGAACGCTTGAGGGCCAGTGCCGCCATCACGGCCAACGGCAATTGATATTGCGGGCGCAACCCGGAACCGAAGGCGCCGCCGACAAACGCGGCAAACACTCGCACTTGCTCTTTCTCGAGCCCGAAGACTTTTTGCACATAGGCCTGACCGTTTTGCGTACCTTGGGTCTTGTCGTGGATGTGCAGGCTGCCGTCAGGCTGATACAGCACGGTGGAGGCATGTGGCTCCATG
Source organism: Pseudomonas sp. B21-010 (assembly GCF_024749325.1). Classification (NCBI taxonomy): domain Bacteria; kingdom Pseudomonadati; phylum Pseudomonadota; class Gammaproteobacteria; order Pseudomonadales; family Pseudomonadaceae; genus Pseudomonas; species Pseudomonas sp. B21-010. The sequence goes on from NZ_CP087198.1 coordinate 5,559,076, forward strand.
GGGTTGTGGTGTTCAATCGGCGTGCTGTAGGACACATCCACACTGAGCGCGGAGCTGGCGTACTCGCCCTGAAAATTCCCACGGGGCTTGGGTAATTCAGCCGGTGCTGGGTGGGCGTCGTTTTGCAGGGTTATCAGATCGGTCTGATGCTCCTCGGCCGCGTATTCGATGTCTATCAGCGAACCGGCATACCGGGCCAACTCAAGATTTTCCGCCACCACCAGGGCCAGGGGCTGGCCGCTGTAGAGCACCTGGTCGTTGTACAGCGGCCGGAACGGCGAGCCGTCCGCCGCATCGGCATCCTGGTAGGGTTCGTCGTAGCTGGCGATCCTCGGCCGGTTGGTGTGGTCGATGACCGCGACCACGCCAGGCAGCGCCAGGGCGCGGGAAGCATCGATGCGCAGCACGCGACCACGGGCGACCGTACCGGACACGACGCTGCCGTGCAGCAAGCCGTCCTCGGGGTATTCGCCGGCATAACGGGCCTGGCCCGTCACCTTGAGCAGGCCATCGACCCTATCGAGTGGTTGCCCTACGGATTTGCTCGGAGCGTTCATCAGGCTTGTCCTCCCTGCGGTGCGCAACCCAACGCGGCATCGCTCAAGGCGCGGATAATTGCCCGGCGCGCCAATCGGATCTTGAAGCCGTTGTGCGCCAACGGCTCGGCGTCTTGCAGCAGTGAATCGGCGGCGACGGCGAAGGCTTCGCGACTGACGGTCTGTCCGACCAGCCAGCTCTCCACGGCCCGGTCGCGCCACGGTTTGTGCGCCACGCCACCGAGGGCCAGGCGCGCCTGGCGAATCACCGACCCATCCAGTTCCAGCGCCGCCGCCACCGAGACCAGCGCAAACGCGTAGGAGGCGCGGTCCCGGACCTTCAGGTAGTGGCTATGCTCGGCAAAACCGGCGGCAGGCAACTCGATGGCGGTGATCAGCTCATCGTCGGCCAGTTGGTTATCGCGCTCCGGGGCGTCGCCGGGCAGGCGGTGGAAGTCGGCGAACTCGATGGTCCGCGCCCCGCCCCGCCCCAGGACATGGACCACCGCCTCCAGAGCGGCCAAGGCCACGCACATATCGGAGGGATGGGTGGCGACACATTGATCGCTGGCACCGAAAATCGCGTGGATCCGGTTCAAACCGTTCCGGGCCGGGCAACCGCTGCCGGGCCGGCGTTTGTTGCACGGTACGCTCGCGTCATAGAAGTAATAGCAGCGGGTGCGTTGCAGCAGGTTGCCGCCGGTGCTGGCCATGTTGCGCAGTTGCGGCGAGGCGCCCGCCAGGATGGCCTGGGCCAGCAGCGGATAGCGGCGCTCGATCCACGGGTGCCAGGCCAGGTCGGCATTGCTCACCAAGGCCCCGATCATCACTCCGCCAGACGGCGTTTCACTGAGGTCCGCCAGGGGCAACCCGGTAATGTCGATCAGGTGCTCGGGGCGGGTCAGGTTCTCTTTCATCAGGTCCAGCAGGTTGGTGCCACCGGCGATGAAGCGGGAAACCGGGCTCGACAAATCGACGGCCGCCTGCACGGTGTCGGGCTTGCTGTACTGGAAGGGATTCATTGATCACCTCCCGGTTGCCGGCAAAGCGGCAATGCCTCTTCGATGGCATCACAAATGTGGGTGTAGGCCCCGCAGCGGCACAGGTTGCCACTCATCAGTTCACTGATTTGCGCGCGGGTCTGCGCCCTGCCCTCATTGGCCAGCCCCACCGCCGAACAAATCTGCCCCGGCGTGCAGTAACCGCACTGGAACGCGTCATGGGTGATGAAAGCCTGCTGCATGGGATGCAATGCGTCATCACCGGCCAGGCCTTCGATGGTGGTCAATTCGGCACCGTCGCACATCACCGCCAGGGTCAGGCAGGCATTGATCCGCTTGCCATCGCGCAGCACCGTACAGGCGCCGCATTGGCCGTGGTCGCAGCCTTTCTTGCTGCCCACCAGGTCCAGTTGCTCACGCAGCAGGTCCAGCAACGTGGTCCAGGCCAGCACTTGCAACTCACGCACCTGGCCATTGAGTGTCAGGCGGATCGGATGACGGACGAAGGACGCCGGCGTCGCTTCGGACAGGGTCGCGCTCATGGAACACCTCACGGTTGGTCATACTCGCGGCGTTTTGGGAAACCGCCGTCATAAGGGGTACGACTTCAGGGTGAGGCGAAGCGTTCAAGGCAAATGATTGACGTTGGAAGCCAGCGCCTTCAGTGGGTTCGCTCGCATTGAAGTTGAATGCGCTGACGCCATCGCGAGCAGGCTCGCTCCCACATTGGTTCTCGGGTGCTCATAAGTCCTGCATCCACCATAAATCCCTGTGGGAGCGAGCCTGCTCGCGATAGCGGTAGGTCAGATTGCATTGAAGTTAACGGGAACAAGCTCCCTCGCCACAGGCCGGTGCCCGCTGAAGAGTGTCAGGCCAGCAACTCCGCCGCCACCACGCTCCTCACACCCTTGCCGCTGAGTTGTTCCACCAGCGTCAAGGCAAACGCCAGGGCGGCGGCCGAGCCTTGGGCGGTGATGCAGTTGCCGTCTACTACCACGGGTTGATCGACGAAGCTGCAACCGGACAGTTGCTGGCTCACCGCTGGCAGGCAGGTCATGCGTCGCTGGCGCAGGACGCCAAAGGCCTGTAGCGCCAGGGCAGGGGCTTCGGCGATGGCGGCGAAGAAACGTCCGGTGGCGGCCTGGCCCTTGATCAGTTGTTGCAGCGGCTGATGGGCCGCCAGGTGTTGGGCGCCGATGATGCCGCCCGGCAGGACGATCAGGTCGAAATCCTGCACGAGTACGTCCACCAGCATGCCGTCGGCCGTCAGGCGCGTGCCGCGGGCGCAGGTGAGCATCCGTCGCCCTTCGATGCTCGCCACCACGGTTTCGATCTGCGCTCGACGCAGCACATCGATCAGGGTGACCGTCTGCAAGTCGTCGACACCCTCGGCGACAGCTATCAGGGCTCGGGGGATCTTGGTTCCAGGAATCATGGGCGCTCTCTCCACTGGGTGATGCCTGTAGTGTAGGAGCTGCCGAAGGCAGCGATCTTTTGATAGGCGCTTGAGATTCAAGCGTCAGGGGAAAGATCGCAGCCTCGCTGCGCTCGACAGCGCCTACACAGCGTTTATGCAATTCCCACGCAGGAGGCGAGCTACTTGATGTACAGCTGGGTCGACATCCGGTTGCCCGGTGCGTTGATCGAGATGTTGCTGAAGCTGAAGGTGCCCTCTTGCTTGCCCTTCAGGTCGAAGATGTACACATAGCCGACGACTTTGGTCCGCACGGAGCAGTCGTTAAGGTTGCCGTTACTGTACGCACACACGGGCGAGCGGGTGCCGTCGACTTCAAAGCCGTCCAGGGTGACATTGGGCTGGCGGCCATAACCGACCTCCAGCACGTAGACCTTGATATTCGGGCCGCTGTGATCGCAGCGCGTCTGTGCCTGCCCCGGGACGATGTCCTCGAAGCCACAGGCCGGCGACTCGACCTTGAGCACCTTGACCTCGCTCAAGGGCGGTGCCGACGCGGCATTGGCGGCCTGGCCGGACAACCACCAGCCCAGCATGCAACCCACCGCCGCCAGCAGCTTTTTATTCATGCAATACATAGAGATCTCCCGGAACCGCGCGCAGTATGGCCCACTTGGCGCGTTGGCAAAACATCGACGACGATCGCAGCCACAACGCTACGCTGCTGGTATGATGCGCGGCTTTTTCCGACCCATAGAAAATTCCCGGGCGCCGCTGGCGACCTGTGCTTTGCTGTTGAGGTCGATACATTCACGGCGCCGGGCGCGCCACGGGGAGCAGACATGCTGGAAAGGCTGTTTCAACTCAAGGCACATAACACCAACGTGCGGACCGAGATCCTGGCGGGCGTCACGACCTTCCTGGCCATGGCCTACATTCTGTTCGTCAACCCGAGCATCCTCGGCGAAACCGGCATGGACAAGGGCGCGGTGTTCGTCGCCACCTGCCTGGCAGCGGCCATTGGCTCCACGGTCATGGGCCTGATCGCCAACTACCCGATCGCCCTCGCACCGGGCATGGGCCTGAATGCCTTCTTTACCTACACCGTGGTCCTGCACATGGGCCACACCTGGCAAGTGGCGCTGGGCGCAGTGTTCATCTCCGCCGTGCTGTTCTTCATGTTGTCGATCTTTCGCATCCGCGAATGGATCATCAACAGCATCCCGCTGCCGCTGCGCTCGGCCATTGCCGCCGGCATCGGCCTGTTCCTGGCGCTGATCGCCCTGAACAACGCCGGCATCGTGGTGAAAAACCCGGCGACCATGGTCGGCCTCGGCGACTTGAAACAACCGGCGCCGATCCTCGCCACGCTGGGCTTTGTCCTGATCGTCGCCCTCGAAGCCTTGAAAGTACGCGGCGCGGTGCTGATCGGCATCCTGGCGGTCACCATCGTTTCGATCCTGATGGGCTTCACCCCGTTCAACGGCGTTATCTCCGCGCCGCCATCCCTGGCCCCGACCTTCCTGCAACTGGACATCAAGGGCGCCCTGGACATCGGCCTGGTGAGCGTGATCTTCGCCTTCCTGTTCGTCGACCTGTTCGACAACTCCGGCACCCTGATCGGCGTCGCCAAGCGCGCCGGGCTGATGGGCAAGGACGGCCACATGCCGAAGATGGGCCGTGCGCTGATCGCCGACAGCACCGCCGCCATGGCCGGTTCGCTGCTGGGCACCTCCACCACCACCAGCTACATCGAATCGGCGGCGGGCGTCAGTGCCGGCGGCCGCACCGGCCTGACCGCCGTCGTCGTGGCGATCCTGTTCCTGCTGGCGCTGTTCTTCTCGCCACTGGCCGCCAGCGTCCCGCCCTTCGCCACCGCTCCAGCCCTGTTGTTCGTCGCCGTACTGATGACCTCGGGCCTGGCGGAAATCGACTGGGACGACATCACCGTCGCCGCGCCAGTGGTGGTGACCGCCCTGGCAATGCCGTTCACCTATTCCATTGCCAACGGCATCGCTTTCGGTTTCATCGCCTGGACCGCCATCAAACTGGCGTCTGGCCGTGGTCGTGAGCTGAACCCGGCGCTGGTCATTCTGTCGATCCTGTTCGTGATCAAGTTGGGTTGGTACAACGCATGACTTTTGATTCCCAGGCCTACGCCGCTCAGCTCCAGGACAAAGTCACCCGCTTGCGTGACCTGTTGGCGCCGTTCGATGCACCAGAACCTGCGGTGTTCGATTCGCCCCTGAAGCACTTCCGCCTGCGCGCCGAATTCCGTCTCTGGCGCGAGGCCGGCGAACGGCATTACGCAATGTTCTCCCAGGACGACAAGCGCACACCGATCCTCATTGAAGAGTTTCCCATCGCCAGCCTGCGCATCAACCAGTTGATGCCGCAACTCAAGGCCGCCTGGCAAGCCAGCGCGCCCCTGAGCCACAAGCTGTTCCAGGTGGAGTTCCTGACCACCCTGGCGGGCGATGCGATGATCACCCTGTGTTATCACCGCCCGCTGGACGAGCACTGGCACGCTGCGGCCTCGAAGCTGGCGGCAGACCTGGGCGTGAGCATCATTGGCCGCTCCAAGGGCAAACGCGAAGTGATCGGCCATGACTACGTGGTGGAGAAGCTCGAAGTGGGCGCTCGCACCTTCAGCTATCGCCAACCCGAAGGCGCCTTCACCCAGCCCAACGGCACGGTGAACCAGAAGATGCTCAACTGGGCCTATGACGCGCTGGGCGATCGTAGCGACGATCTGCTGGAGTTGTACTGCGGCAACGGCAACTTCACCCTGCCCCTGGCCACCCGCGTGCGCAAAGTGCTGGCCACCGAAATCAGCAAGACCTCGGTGAACGCCGCGCTGAGCAACCTCAGCGAAAACGCGGTGGATAACGTCACGCTGGTGCGCCTGTCCGCTGAAGAGCTGACCGAAGCCCTGAACGAAGTCCGGCCGTTCCGTCGCTTGCATGGTATTGACCTGAAAAGCTACGAGTTCGGCAGCGTCTTCGTCGACCCGCCTCGCGCCGGCATGGACCCGGATACCTGCGAGCTGACCCGGCGCTTCGACAATATCCTGTACATCTCCTGCAACCCGGACACCCTCGCCGCGAATATCGCGCAACTGAACGACACCCACCGCATCACGCGCTGCGCGTTGTTCGATCAATTTCCCTGGACCCATCACATGGAGTCCGGGGTGTTGTTGACTCGGCGGTAGGAGCTGACGAGTGCAACGAGGCTGCGATCTTTCTCCAGACACTTGAGTCTCCAAAAGATCGCAGCCTTCGGCAGCTCCTACATGGGGATAATCCCCTCCCTCCTCTCTTGGCAAAGGTCATGTTCGATCATCGAACACTTATTGGCCGACGTCGGCTGCTTTATTTGACCAAATTAACCATCTAGTACAATTTATCTCCAGCGGCTGAAATCCCGCCGACACCAACAATAAAAATGTGGAGAAATTGCGATGCCTCCGATCGTTCTGGTGCTCAACGGCCCGAACCTGAACCTGCTCGGCACCCGCGAGCCGGCAACCTACGGCCATGAAACCCTGGCTGACATCTCCGCACTGTGCGGCCGCGCCGCTGAAGAGTTCGGCCTGGCGGTGGAGTTTCGCCAGACCAACCAGGAAGGCGAGCTGCTGGACTGGATTCACGGCGCCCGCGGCCGGTGTGCCGGTATCGTCATCAACCCGGCGGCCTGGACCCACACTTCCGTGGCGATCCGCGACGCCCTGGTCGCGAGCGAAGTGCCGGTGATCGAAGTCCACCTGTCCAACGTCCACGCCCGTGAAACCTTCCGTCATCACTCCTTCGTCTCATCCGTCGCCATTGGCGTGATGTGCGGGTTTGGCAGCCATGGTTATCGCCTGGCCCTTGAACATTTCAGTCAGCGGTTGAAGGGTTGATGAGCATGTCGAATATCACTGTGCTGGCCGGCCTCATCGGCGCGGGCATCCAGGCCTCTCGCACGCCAGCGCTGCATGAGCATGAGGGCGATGCCCAAGGCATGCGTTACCTCTATCGGCTGATCGACCTCGATGCGCTGAAACTCGACAGCGGCGCCCTGGCCGATCTACTGGCGGCCGCCGAACGCATGGACTTCACCGGCCTGAACATCACTTTCCCCTGCAAGCAGGCGATCATCCCGCTGCTCGATGAGTTGTCATCCGAGGCCCGTGGTATCGGCGCGGTCAATACCGTGGTGCTCAAGGACGGCAAGCGCATCGGCCACAACACCGACTGCCTGGGGTTCGCCGAAGGTTTTCGTCGCGGCCTGGGGGATGTGGCGCGCAAGCGTGTGGTCCAGATGGGCGCCGGTGGCGCCGGCGCGGCGGTAGCCCACGCGCTGTTGATGGAAGGCGTAGAAACCCTGAGCATTTTTGACGTCGAGGTCAGCCGTGCCGAGGCGCTGGCCAACAACTTGAATCAACACTTCGGCGCTGGCCGCGCCCGCGCCGGGCATGACCTGCCCACCGCCATGGCCGAGGCCGATGGCCTGGTGAACACCACGCCCATGGGCATGGCAAAACTACCGGGCATGCCGGTGCCGGTCGAGCTGTTGCGCGGCACTTTGTGGGTCGCGGAAATCGTCTACTTCCCACTGGAAACCGAACTGCTGCGCAACGCCCGCGCGGTCGGCTGCCGCACACTGGATGGCGGCAACATGGCCGTGTTCCAGGCGGTGAAGGCGTTCGAATTGTTCAGCGGCGTGGCACCCGATGCGCAGCGGATGCTGGCGCATTTCCAAAGTATGAACCACTAAAGCCGGTGATAAATCCCTTGTGGGGAATTACTTGTGGGAGCGAGCTTGCTCGCGATGGCGGTGTGTCAGTCGCAATCGATGTTGGCTGATCGACCGCTATCGCGAGCAAGCTCGCTCCCACAAGGTTTCAGGCTTGCAGATAGCGCAACACCGACTCGCAGACCATCTGCCGATGCCGCTGCTTGACCGCTTCATCCGACAGGTCGATCTGAAAGATCTCACCGAACGTCTGGCGATTGGATACGCGGTAAAAACAGAACGAACTGATCAGCAGATGCACATCCAGCGGCTCGAGGCCGGCACGGAACACACCCTCTTCAGCGCCGCGCCGCAGGATCACGCCCAGGGAATCGAGGATGGTATTGGTCATCGCCTTGATCGCGCCTGACTGCTTCACGTACTCGGCGTTGTGGATGTTCTCGATGCAGACGATGCGCACGAAATCCACATTGCGATCGTGGTGGTCGAAGGTGAACTCCACCAGGCGCCGGATCGCGTCGACCGGGGCCAGTTCCGCCAGGTGCAGGCGGCTCTCGGTGGTGCGGATATCGCCGTAGAGTTTTTCCAGCACCTCGACGTACAACTGCTCCTTGCTGCCGAAGTAGTAGTAGATCATGCGCTTGGAGGTGTGGATGCGCTCGGCGATGGCATCGACCCGGGCACCGGCCAGGCCTTGCTGGACGAACTCGACGATGGCTTCCTGAAGAATGTTTTCCCGGGTCTTCTCCGGGTTGTTCTTGCGACTCTTGCGCGGCGCGACGACGGGTTCGTCGAGCGCTGCGGAAAGCTCTGGATTCATAGTCATTGCGGGGCTCACGGCCATCACTGCACAGGCTGGCGATTATGGGCCGCACCGTGCACTGAAGGAAGTCACGACACGGCCCATTACCGCCACGTTTACGATTTCCCTACAACTTGGCGTGTCGCAAACCACCGCTGCGGGACTTGGCCATGGCCGCCAGGCGCACCGCGACATTGGCGGCGCCATAACCGACGTAACCGTTCTTGCGCTGGATGATCTCGAAGAAAAACCGCCCTTCGAACGGCTCGGTGTAGACATGGAACAGCTCGCCACCCTGGGCATCACGGTCGTACAGCACGTTGAAATACGCCAGCTCGCTGAGAAATTCATCGTCGAAATCGAAACGCGCCGCCAGGTCGTCGTAGTAATTGAGCGGGATGTCCAGCAACGGTACGCCCGCCTCTTTGGCACGACTGACCTGGGCGAAGATGTCGTCGCAGTCGAAGGCGATGTGATGCACGCCGGAGCCGCGATAACTCGACAGCGCGTGTGAGATCGCGGTGTTGCGGTTCTCGGAAATGTTCAGCGGCAAGCGGATCGAACTGCAACGGCTGCGCAGCGCACGGCTTTTTACCAGGCCATACGGGTCGGGCAGGACCACTTCGTCATCGGCCTCGAAATCCAGCAGGCTCTTGTAGAACAGCACCCAACTGTCGAGGCTGTCGGCCGGCAGCGCCATCGCCATGTGGTCGATGCGCTTGAGCCCGGCCCCAATGACCGCACCCGGCTGCAGGTTGAAATCGGTGCCATAGACGTCGGCCTGCTGGTCCACCAGGTAAATCAAGCTACCGTCCGGTGCGCGCACCGCCGCCAGCTCCAGTTCATTGGGGCCCACCAACCCCCGATAAGGCTGGCCTTTGTAGGCAACGGCCCGCTCCAGGGCGCTGGCACTGTTTTTCACGCGCACGGCGGTGGCGCACAACGAAGGTCCGTGGGCTTCGAAAAAACTGTGGGCGAACGAGTACGGTTCGCTGTTGAGGATCAAGTTGATATCGCCCTGGCGCAGCAGGCTGACATTCTTGGAACGATGCTGGCCGGCCTTGACGAACCCCAGCCGTTCCAGCCAATGGGAGAGCTTGGCGCCGAGGTTATCGTCCACGGCGAACTCGAGGAATTCGATGCCGTCGTATTCGCTGGCCGGCGGCGTGGCGAACAGGATGTCGGCATTGCCCATGGAGGGCGCTTCTTCAGCCAGGCGCTGACGGGTTTTTTCTTCCAGGTACAGCAGCGAGCGCAGCCCGTCGGCGGCATTGGCCCGTGGCGGTGCGGCGCGGAAACCGTCGTTGAAGATTTCCAGCGACAGCGGTCCGGTGTAGCCACTCTTGATGATCGGCGCCAGGAAACCCGGCAAGTCGAACTCGCCCTGCCCCGGGAAACAACGGAAATGCCGGCTCCATTCCAGGACATCCATGGCCAGGATCGGCGCGTCGGCCATTTGCACGAAGAAGATCTTGTCGCCGGGAATCTCGGCGATCGCGCTCGGATCGCCCTTGAGGGACAAGGTATGGAAGCTGTCGAGCAACACGCCGAGGCTGGGGTGATCGGCCTGGCGCACGATGTTCCAGACCTGTTGATAAGTATTCACGTGCCGGCCCCAGGCCAGCGCTTCGTAACCGATCCGCAAGCCCCGCGCACCGGCGCATTCGGCCAGCAGGCGCAGGTCATCGATGAGAATCTGTTCGTCGCCGACGCTGTCGGCCGAGGCGTTGCTGCACACCAGCACCAGGTCAGTGCCCAGTTCCTGCATCAGGTCGAACTTGCGCTCGGCCCGCTCCAGGTTGCGCGACAGGCGATCGCGGCGGCAGCCTTCAAAGTCACGAAACGGTTGGAATAAGGTGATGGCAATGCCCAGGTCGGCGCACATCTGCCTGATTTCCCGAGGGCTGCCATCGTAGTAGAGAAGGTCGTTCTCGAAGATTTCCACCCCATCAAAACCGGCGGCGGCAATGGCTTCGAGTTTTTCCGGCAAGGTACCGCTCAAGGACACGGTGGCAATGGAACGCTGCATGACTTCGGCTCCCGGGACAGGCATCGGCTACAGAAGCTGCGCCGCTTTTGAAAATGCTTTTAAAAGAGTGAGCCGATTATTGAGCTGCCGGTTTCTTTCAGCAATTTAATATGTACCATCCGGTTAGTTTTTTGGGCGATTATCGAACAAAATGGCCATTGCCGAATTGACGATTTTTTGCTCACTGCGCACCATCGTTCCCACATTGACGCCGGCCCGACCGACCTCGATGGACAGACCCAGACCAACCATAAGAATTTCAAAAACGGGTACACGCTATGATCCCTTCCCAAAGTTCCCGCCTGGCCCCCGGCCTGGGTGTCTCCTCCAGCGGCATCGGCGACAAGATCCGCGGCGCCATGGCCGTGGGCAAGACCCGTTGGGGCATGCTCGCCCTGGTGTTTTTTGCCACGACCCTGAACTACATCGACCGCGCCGCCCTGGGCGTGATGCAGCCGATCCTGGCCAAGGAAATGAGCTGGACGGCGATGGACTACGCCAACATCAACTTCTGGTTCCAGGTCGGTTACGCCGTCGGCTTCGTGTTGCAAGGACGGCTGATCGATCGGATCGGCGTCAAGCGCGTGTTCTTCTGCGCCGTGCTGCTCTGGAGCCTGGCGACCGGCGCCCACGGCCTGGCCACCTCGGCGGTGGGCTTCATGGTCTGCCGCTTTATCCTGGGCCTGACCGAAGCTGCCAACTACCCGGCCTGCGTGAAGACTACGCGGCTGTGGTTCCCGGCCGGTGAACGGGCCGTGGCGACTGGCATTTTCAACGCCGGGACCAACGTCGGCGCGATGTTCACCCCGATGCTGCTGCCACTGATCCTGCACGTGTGGGGCTGGCAGGCGGCGTTCCTGTGCATGTCGGCATTGGGCGGGATCTGGCTGCTGTTCTGGGGCCTGAAATACTTCAACCCCGAAGACCATCCCAGCGTCAAACAGTCGGAACTGGACTACATCCAGGCCCAGGACGAACCGGACCAGGTCCGCGTGCCGTTCTCACGCATCCTGCGCATGCGCGGCACCTGGGCGTTCGCCCTGGCCTACTCGATCACCGCCCCAGTGTTCTGGTTCTACCTCTATTGGCTGCCGCCGTTCCTGAACCAGCAGTACAACCTGGGCATCAACGTGACCCAGATGGGCATCCCGCTGATCATCATCTACCTCACCGCCGACTTCGGCAGCGTGGGCGGCGGCATCCTGTCTTCGTTCCTGATCGGCCGTGGTCTCAATCCGATCAAGGCGCGACTGGTGTCCATGCTGCTGTTCGCCTGCTGCATCATCGGCGTGATTATGGCCGCCGGCGCAAGCAACCTGTGGATGGCGGTGTTCGCCATTTCCCTGGCCATCGGCGCGCACCAGGCCTGGACCGCCAACATCTGGAGCCTGGTCATGGACTACACGCCCAAGCACATGATGAGTACGGTGTTTGGCTTCGGCGGCATGTGCGCGGCCATCGGCGGGATGTTCATGACTCAACTGGTGGGCCACATCCTCACGATCACCAACAACAACTACACAGTGCTGTTCACCCTGATCCCGGCGATGTACTTCATTGCCCTGACCTGGCTGTACTTCATGGCACCGCGCAAGGTGCCTACGCTGGAAAACTGACTGTCCACAAGCTGACGGACAGCGGCTCACCTGTGGCGAGGGAGCTTGCTCCCGCTCGATTGCGCAGCAATCGCTAAAGGGCGAGGGCTGCTTCGCAACCCAGCGGGAGCAAGCTCCCTCGCCACAAGCGTCCGCGTATAGCCAGTGATTACGCCCGCCGCTGTTGCCACGCCGCCGCCAACCCACTCAAGCAGATCAAGGTGATGCCCACCACGGTGGTCAGCGTCGGCGTGTGGTTGAACAACAACCAGCCCAGCAGCCCGGCAAACACGATCTGGCAATACCCGAACGGCGCGAGCAGCGCCGGGGCGGCAAAGCGGAAGGCCTGGGTCAGCATCAGGTGCGCCGTCATCCCGCAGGCGCCCAGCGCCAGCATCATCGCACCGTGCAACAGGCTCGGCACTTGCCAGAAGAACGGCACCAGCGCGCTCATCACCAAGGTGTTGCACAGGCCGGCGAAGAAGTTGCTGGTGGTCGGGCTGTCGATCTCGCTGAGCTTGCGCGTGAGCAGTTGGTAGAAACAGAAGAACAGTGCCGAACAGAACGGCAATATCACCGCTGGGGTGAACAGATCCCCGCCCGGATGGACGATGATCAACACTCCGATAAAGCCGAAGATCACCGCGATCCATTGCCCGCGCGTCACGTGTTCGCCCAGCAATGGCACCGACAACGCGGTGACCAGCACGGGCGCGAGAAAGTTGACCGCCGTCGCCTCGGCCAGCGGGATATACAACAGCGCCGTGGTGAAGAACAGGCTGGTGCCCAGCAGGCACAGCGCCCGGGCCAGTTGCCACAAAGGACGCTTGGTCCGCAGGACCCGCAGCCCCGAGCGCGGCAGGAAAATACCCGCCATCAACAACGTGTGCACCACGTAACGTGCCCAGACCACCATGATGATCGGGTAGAAACCCGAGAGGTATTTCGACAAGGCGTCATGACTGGAGAACAGAAACGTCGCCACCAGAATAAGCAGGATGCCCTTGAAAGCCTGATTGACGCCGGAAAGCGGAGTGCTGACGGTCATGTAGGAATCCTGCGTTGCGTGATGTAGGGAGCAAGGCTTGCCTGTGGCGGATGAGACCGCATTCAGCTGAACAACTCCGAGGCCTGACTGGCTTGCGATAACTCCTCGACAAACGCCAGCAAGGTCGGTGCCAGCTCATGCAACCGCGCCCGCGTCATCCGTGCGCTGGGGCCGGCAACACTCAACACGCCGATGACCCGGCCGTCCAATGGATGACGGACCACAGCGGCAATGGCCGACGTGCCGATCGCCGAGCTTTCCTCGACACAGGCATAGCCGTGTTCGCGGGCCTGGTGCAGGTACTGGAGCAGTTCAGCCGGGCCGCGTGGAGCGTTTGGTCCGGCGTCCGCCGGCACTTGCACGGCCTGGCGCGCCACCAGCGCCAACGCCTCGGCGTCACTCATGCAAGCCAGCCAGGCATGGCCCGACGCGGTATAGGACAACGGCGTTTCACGTCCCATGTCCGGGTCGTAGCGCAAGCCGGAACGGGCCCCCTGAGATTTGGCGATCCAGGTCTGGCACTCCCCTTCGATGACACCCAGGCGCACCAGTTCACCCGTTTCCTGCGCCAGGCGATCGAGCACTGGCTGGACGATGTCGGCACCGCTTCGCGACAGATAACGAAAGCCCATGGCGACCAGGCGGGTCGACAAGTGATAACGCAGGTTCTCGGGATTCTGGCGCACATAGCCCAGGCGCATCAGTTCGGCGAGCAAACGGTGGGTAGCACTCTTGGGAATCTGCAACTGTTCGGCCAAGCCTAGCAGCGGCCAGCCGCGAGGGTCGCTGGCGAGGCTTTCCAGCACATTGAAAACCCGTTCGATTTGACTGCCGGCCATGAGCGATCCAAAGGTAAGTTCGTCGATTCTAGAATATGCAAAGTGTAATGCAAATTCTGGAACTGGCGCGCCATTCGTTCATGCCCTGATGAACCAAACCCCGCGCCGGTTGCCTGAAAGCTCAGGTATCACGCGCATCCTGACGCCCCAAAAGCTAGACTCACCGCAACGGCAGTACAGTGACACCCCGGCCAATCAGAGGAACGCCTACATGTTATGGAAAAAAGGTCGCCGCAGTGACAACGTGGTGGACGCTCGCGGTGACGGTGGGGGCGGCGGCGGAATGCGTTTCGGCGGCGGCAAGGGATTGAGCCTGACGGCCGTCCTCCTGATCGTCGGCATCGGCTGGATCACCGGCCAGGACCCGATGCAGATTCTCGGGCAACTGGCCGGGCAGATGGACCAGTCCGCCCCCGCCACCTCACAAACCCGCCAGGCGCCACCGGCCAACGATGAACAGGCCGAGTTCGTGCGCTCGATCCTCGGCGACACCGAAGACACCTGGGGCCAGGTGTTCCAGCAGGCCGGACGCCAGTACCAGCAACCCAAACTGGTGTTGTTCAGCGGCCGGGTCAACTCGGCTTGCGGCCTTGCCTCGTCGGCGACCGGTCCGTTCTATTGCCCGGCAGATCGCCAGGTCTACCTGGACATGAGTTTCTTCAAGGAAATGTCCCAACGTTTCGCTGCCGCCGGCGACTTCGCCCAGGCCTACGTCATTGCCCACGAAGTCGGCCACCATGTGCAGACGCTGCTCGGCGTGTCGGCGAAAATCCAGGAAGCGCGCCAGCAAGGCCGGCAGATGGAGGGCGATGGCGGCTTGCTGGTACGCCAGGAGTTGCAGGCCGATTGCCTGGCGGGTGTGTGGGCCAACCATGCGCAAAAACGCCTGAACTGGCTGGAGCCGGGGGACATCGAAGAGGCCTTGAACGCCGCCAATGCCATCGGCGATGACCGCTTGCAGCAACAAGGCCAGGGTCGCGTGGTGCCGGACTCCTTCACCCACGGCACGTCGGCGCAGCGCGTGCGCTGGTTCAAGACCGGGTTCGCCCAGGGCCAGGTCAGCCAGTGCGACACGTTCGCGGCGAAAAACCTGTAGATGAAGTGGGGGGCGTTGATCGGGCTGGTGCTGTGCTGCGCCGTCGCCCAGGCCGAGGAACACGGCGTCAACGTGGTCGCCCAAGGGCGACTGCAGTTCAAGGGCGGCGCCATGGCCGTCGGTGTAAGCCCACCGCCGGCGTCCATCCAGCGCGTGTTGATCATCCTCCACGGTCGGCTGCGCAATGCCGACACCTACCTGCACAGCGCCGAAAAGGCTGCCGGGCAGGCCGGACAACTGGGCACCACCCTGATCATCGCCCCGCAGTTTCTCAACGAACAGGACGTGGCGCGCCATCAATTGCCCAATGACCTCCTGCGCTGGCAAGGCAACGACTGGATGGCCGGTGGCTTATCCACAGGGCCCAACCCGGTCAGTTCCTTCCAGGTACTCGACGACATCGTCGCGCGAGTCAGTGACCGGCAGCAGTTTCCCGAAGTGAAAGAGATCGTCATCGCCGGCCATTCCGGCGGCGCCCAGGTCGTGCAGCGCTATGCCCTGCTCGCCCACGGCCAATACCGGATCAGCCCACGCTTTGTCATCGCCAACCCGTCGTCCTATGCCTACTTCGATGCGCAACGGCCCATGGCTTTCGACCCTGCCAGTTGCCCTGGCTTCAATCGTTGGAAATACGGCCTGCAGAACTTGCCAGCCTACGCGGCGGGGCAAACACCTGCGCAACTGGAAGATCACTACGCCAAGCGCGACATCGTCTATTTGCTCGGGCAGCAAGACACCGACCCGGAACATCCGGCGCTGGATAAAGGCTGTGAAGCACAAACCCAGGGACCGTATCGGTTACTGCGCGGGCATTTCTTTTTCGACTACCTGACCCGGCGTCATCCCGAGGGGTTGAACCAGCGGCTGATCGAAGTGCCCGGGGTGGGGCATAACGGGGATGGGATGTTGACTTCGCCCGAGGGGTTGAGGGTTCTGTTTGGTCAGTAAGTTTTGTCGCGAATGACAGGGACCTATCGCGAGCAAGCTCGCTCCCACAGGGGGGCTCGGTCGATTACAAAACCTGTGCTCGACACAAATCCATTGTGGGAGCGAGCTTGCTCGCGATAGCGATCGATCAGTCAACCCAGCGCTCAGGCCGAAAGCATCCGCCGCAACGCCGAACAATCCCGCGCATGCCAATCCGTCAGTTCCGGCCATGGATTGTCCGGCAGGTTCACCAGCACCGTCCGCGCCCCCGCCGCACGCCCGCAGTCCAGGTCAAAGCGGTAATCGCCCACCATCACCATCGCCTCGGGCGCCACGTTCCAGGCCTCGGCCAGCTTCAACAGGCCACCGGGGTGAGGCTTGGGCGGTGCTTCGTCGCGGCCCAGCACATCTTCCACGGCAAAACAGTCCGCCAGGCCGATGGCTTCGAGGGTGACGTGGGCCAGCTCGCGGGCGTTACGGGTGAGGATACCCAGGCGATAACCGCGCCCGGCCAGTTCGCGCACCAGCTCAACCGCCCCCGGCGCGGGCCTGGAGCCCAGCGCCAGGTCCCGTTCATGCTCCAGCAGCCAGGCATGCTTGGCCGCCGCTTCCTCGGCGGGCAACCCTGCCAGATGGGTGAGGATGTCGTCTTCGGCCGGAATCGCCAGGGCCACGCGAATCGCCGCGAAGTCATGCACGGCGATCGTCAGCGTGCCATCCATGTCGAACACCCAGTGACGAACCTCGGCCAGGCTCATGCCCAGTCCTTGCGATGACGAATCAGGCCTTCCTGGGTCACCGAGGCCACCAGTTGTCCGGCGCGGTTGAACACGCTGCCACGGGAGAACCCGCGCGAGTTACCGGCCCAGGGGCTGTCCATGGCGTAGAGCAACCAGTCATCGGCGCGCAGGTCGGCATGGAACCACAAGGCGTGGTCGAGGCTGGCGACCTGCATATCTTTGTGCCACACCGATTTACCGTGGGGCAGCAGCGAAGTGGTCAACAGGCCGAAGTCCGACGCGTAGGCCAGCAGGTATTTGTGCAAGGCCGGCGAATCCGCCAGGGCGCCATCGGCACGGAACCACACGTATTTGACCGGGTCGGCCGGTTGCGGGTTGTAAGGGTCTTTTTCGGTGACCGGGCGTACTTCGATCGGCTTGGGGCACAGCAGTTTTTCGCGCATGTGCTCGGGCAGCAGGTGCGCGCGCTGCTGGGTCAGTTCCAGCTCGGACGGCAGGTTCTCCGGCCCGACGACTTGCGG
The DNA here is from genome assembly GCF_024749325.1 of Pseudomonas sp. B21-010. Taxonomy (NCBI): domain Bacteria; kingdom Pseudomonadati; phylum Pseudomonadota; class Gammaproteobacteria; order Pseudomonadales; family Pseudomonadaceae; genus Pseudomonas; species Pseudomonas sp. B21-010. The sequence continues at coordinate 5,576,364 of NZ_CP087198.1, forward strand.
CATGCTGCTCTGGTGCTCAAAGCCCTCTTCGTCGTACTGGAACGACGCGCTGCAGGTGAAAATCGGGTTGCCCTTCTGGATCGCCGTCACCCGGCGAGTGCTGAAGCTGCCACCGTCACGCACCCGGTCCACCTGGTAGACCACCGGCAACGCAGCGTCGCCCGGACGCAGGAAGTAACCGTGCATCGAATGCACATGGCGCGCCTCTTCCACGGTCTGGCTGGCCGCCGACAACGACTGGCCCAGTACCTGGCCACCGAACAACTGGCGAAACCCCAGGTCCTGGCTACGCCCGCGAAACAGGTTCTCTTCGATCGGTTCCAGGGTCAGCAGGTCGACCAGATCTTCCAACACGTGGCTCATTCAGACTTTCCTCACACAGCGCAAAAACCGCGCAGTCTATGATAGTGGCCCAGGCCATTCTGGCGGGCATTGTAAACGTCCGTGTCGGTTAACCGTGCAGGGTCTGCAACCACTGCTCACGATTGATGCGATAGAGCACATGGTGACGCAATGGATGACCGACGGCGAGTGTCGGGTGTTCGAAGTCGTCAGCCGGGTCGTGCAGCATGCCAATGGCCTGCATGACCTTTTGCGATGGCAGGTTGTCGACGGCGGTGAACGCCACTACTTCGTCCAGCGTCAACTGGTCGAAGGCACAACGCAGGGCCGTCCACGCCGCTTCGCTGGCATACCCCAGGCCCCAGTGCTCCCGGGCCAGGCGCCAACCGATCTCGATAGCCGGTGTGAAAGGCGCATCGAACCCGACCACACCCAGCCCGGTGAAGCCAATGAAGGCGCCAGTGTCCTTGCGTTCCAGGGCCCACAAACCAAAACCATGCTCGGCGAAATGCCCCCGCACGCGACCGATCAGGGCAGCGCTTTCCAAGCGGCTCAGGCGCGCCGGGAAATAACGCATCACCTGCGGGTCTGCGCACATGGCGGCAAATTCCGGCAAGTCATCATCGCGCCACTGCCGCAAGAGCAGCCGTGCGCTTTCCAGTTCCAGTATCGGCTCCATTTTCACTCCTCTTCCATGCCCCAGAGTCTACATCGCTGGTAGGATCCGTCACTCACTCACCGCTGAAAACACTATGCCTCTGCCGCTTATCTATCACGAAGACTACAGCCCCGACTTCCCGGCGGAACACCGTTTCCCCATGGACAAGTTTCGCCTGTTGCGCGATCACCTGGTGGACAGCGGCCTGACCCGCGACGCGGACCTGCTGCGCCCGTCGCTGTGTCCGCCGGACATTCTCGCCCTGGCCCACGACCGTGCGTATATCGAACGCTACATGGGCGGTGAGTTGTCCCGTGAAGACCAACGGCGACTTGGCCTGCCCTGGAGCGAAGCCCTGGCCCGCCGCACGGTGCGTGCCGTGGGCGGCTCGCTCCTGGCCGCCGAACAAGCCCTTGAGCACGGGCTGGCCTGCCACTTGGCCGGCGGCACCCATCACGCCCACTACGACCACCCGGCCGGGTTCTGCATCTTCAACGACCTGGCGGTAATCAGTCGCTATTTCCTGGCCAGCGGCCGGGTCTCACGGGTGCTTATTTTCGACTGCGACGTGCACCAGGGCGACGGCACCGCCCGAATACTCCATGACACCCCGGACGCCGTGACAGTTTCCTTGCACTGCGAAAAGAATTTTCCTGCACGCAAGGCGCAAAGCGACTGGGACATCCCCCTGCCGATGGGCATGGAAGACGCGGCTTATTTGAAGGTGGTGGACGATGCGCTCAACTACTTGCTGCCGCTCTATCAGCCGGACCTGGTGCTGTATGACGCCGGCGTCGACGTACACAAGGATGACGCCCTCGGTTACCTGAAGCTGACCGACGAAGGCCTCGCCGCCCGGGACGAGAGTGTCATGCGCCATTGCCTGGGACGCGACATCCCGGTGGTCGGCGTGATCGGTGGCGGCTACAGCAAGGACCGCAAGGCCCTGGCCCGCCGCCACGCAATCCTGCACCACAGCGCACAAAGGGTCTGGACGTCATCAGGTTGTCACTGAAACCTGGGCTTTACCCACAATGCCTGTGGAGCGGCCTGTGGATAACCTGAGCGAAACGGCCTACAGGCTATGCTGCCTGTAGCGTACAGAGGCTTGGCTGTTTTTTGATCACTTCCTGAAAAGCGCCACCCACCCCCTGTGGGAGCGAGCTTGCTCGCGATAGCGGTGTATCAGTGACATTCATGTAGCTGACCCTGCGCTATCGCGAGCAAGCTCGCTCCCACAAAGAGTTGTGCTGGTAGAATGCCCCGCCTACCCCAGCCCCCACAGTTCAAATCATGACCTCGACCGCCAAGCCTTCCGCCCCAAACGTCGCCATCATCGGCGGCGGCCCCGCCGGCCTGATGGCGGCCGAGGTGCTAAGCCAGGCGGGCCTTCAAGTCGACCTGTACGACGGCATGCCCTCGGTGGGCCGCAAATTCCTGCTGGCCGGCGTCGGCGGCATGAACATCACCCACTCCGAAGCCTTCCCGGCCTTCCTCTCCCGCTACGGCGAACGTGCGCCGAACATTGCCCCGCTGCTGCGGGCATTCGGCGCCGAGCAATTGTGCGAATGGATTCACGGGCTGGGCATCGATACCTTTGTCGGCAGCTCCGGACGGGTATTTCCTACCGACATGAAAGCCGCGCCGCTGCTGCGCGCCTGGCTCAAGCGCCTGCGCGATGCCGGCGTGGCGATCCACACGCGCCATCGCTGGCTCGGCTGGAACCCCGATGGCAGCTTGCGCATAGCGAGTCCGGAAGGTGAGAAAACGCTACGCCCCGACGCGACACTGCTGGCCCTGGGCGGCGGCAGTTGGTCACGCCTGGGCTCCGACGGCGCCTGGATGCTGCCGCTGGAACAACGCGGCGTGGCCCTGGCGCCGTTGCAACCAAGCAACTGCGGGTTCGAGGTAGAAGCCTGGAGCGACCTGATGATCAGCAAATTCGCTGGCGCCCCGCTCAAGAACATCGCCATCGGCCTGAACGACGATGTACCGCGCCTCGGCGAATGCGTGATCACCGCCACCGGCATCGAAGGCAGCCTGATCTACGCCCTGTCGGCGCCGGTTCGCGAAGCCATCAACCAACACGGCAGCGCGACCCTCCATCTAGACCTGCTGCCCGGACGGCCTGTGGATAAAATCCTCCAGGCCCTGAACAAGCCTCGTGGTTCCCGTTCGATGGCCAAGCACTTGCACAGTCAGTTGGGGATCGACGGCGTCAAGGCTGCGCTATTGCGTGAGCTCATGCCGGCCGAGTGTTTCACTGACCTGGCGCGGCTGGCCCGGGCGATCAAGGCCTTGCCAGTCACCCTGGTGAAGACCCGCCCCTTGGACGAAGCCATCAGCAGCGCCGGTGGCGTGACCTTCGAGGCCCTGGATGAACGCCTGATGCTCAAGCAATTGCCCGGCGTTTTCTGCGCAGGGGAAATGCTCGATTGGGAAGCACCGACCGGCGGTTACCTGCTCACGGCGTGTTTTGCCAGCGGCCGCGCGGCGGGGTTGGGAATCCTGGAATTCTTGAACGGTTGAACCCGTAGGAGCTGACGAGTGAAACGAGGCTGCGATCTTTCCCCAGACACTTGAATCTCAAGCGTAAGATCAAAAGATCGCAGCCTCGCTTCGCTCGACAGCTCCTACAGTTCCCATGTGGCCTTTGATATCAAGGCTTACGCTTACGCGGCCCAGTGTTGAACACCGGCACTTTGCGCACAGGCTTGACCGAAGGTTCAACAGGCGAGGCATCGCCGCTGTCCACCCACTTGCCCAGGTTGCGCTTGCCGCCGCCACCGGAGGTTTTCGGTTTCTTCGGCTTTTTCGGTTTCTTGATCACCTGGCCGCTGGCATCGGTGTCCGGTACCCGATGTTCAGGCTCGAAGTCCTGTTCCATCTGACGAGTCAGCGCCTGGCGCGTCAGCATCTCGATGGCCGACAGCAGGTTCACTTCGTCGGCGCAGACCAGGGAAATCGCTTCCCCGGTCGAGCCCGCCCGACCGGTACGGCCGATGCGGTGGATGTAGTCCTCGGCGACGATCGGCAGGTCGAAGTTCACCACCAACGGCAAGTCTTCGATATCCAAGCCACGGGCAGCGACGTCGGTCGCCACCAGGATCTGCACTTCGCTGGCCTTGAAGCGGTCCAGTGCGCGCTGGCGGGTGGCTTGGGGTTTGTCACCGTGGATGCCGTCGGCGTTGACGCCCAGGCCCTGGAGTTTTTCCACCAACGCATCAACGCCATTGCGAGTCTTGGCAAAGACCAGCACCTGCTTCCACTTGTTCTTGCGCATCAGGTGCACGAACAATTCCGGCTTGCGCTTCTTGTCCACCGTCACCACCCATTGCTTGACGGTGTTGGCGGCGACGTTGCGCGGGCTCACTTCAATGCTCAGCGGATCGTTGAGCATCTGCCCGGCCAGCAGGCGGATGGCGTCGGAGAAGGTCGCCGAGAACAGCAGCGTCTGGCGCTTCTTCGGCAGGGCCTTGTAGATATTCGCCAGTTCCTCGGAGAAGCCCAGGTCGAGCATGCGGTCGGCTTCGTCCAGCACCAGGGTCTGCAACTGGTTGAACTTCAGCGCGTTCTGGCGGAACAAATCGAGCAGACGCCCAGGCGTGGCGACCAACAGGTCGACGCCTTTGCGCAATTTCATCATCTGCGGGTTGATGCTGACGCCGCCGTACACGGCGTAGGTGCTCAGCGGCAGGTTTTGCGCGTACTGACGCACGCTTTCATGGACCTGCTCAGCCAGCTCACGGGTTGGCACCAGGATCAGCGCCCGCACCGAGTTGGCCGCGACCTTCGGCCCTTCGGTGGTCAGCAACTGCAACAGCGGCACGGCGAAACCGGCGGTCTTGCCGGTGCCGGTCTGGGCCGCGGCCATCAGGTCACGACCGGCCAGCACCGCCGGCATGGCTTGGGCCTGCACCGGGGTCGGGGTCTGGTAGCCGAGCGTCTCAAGGGCGCGCAGCAAGGGTTCGATCAGGCCAAGGGTGGCGAAAGTCATGGAAGTACCGTAGGAAAAATCAGCGCAAGATGTGCAATGCGCGGCAGTTTACCCTAAATCAGGAAGCGGCCGGCGCAGGCTTGGGTTTGCGCCACTGCGGCAAACCGATCAACACCACGGCACTGATGATCACCAACATCGCCACACTTTCTTCAGCGCCAATGGTTTCACCCGCGAACACGATCCCCAGCAACACTGCCACGGCTGGGTTGACGTAGGCATAACTGGTGGCCGCCGCCGGGCGCACATGCTTGAGCAGGTACATGTAGGCATTGAAGGCAACGATCGAGCCGAAGCAGGTCAGGTAAGCCAAGGCAAGCCAACCTTCCAGCGGCGGCACGCTGTCCAGGTGCTCGCCGCTGGCCACACTGCCGATCAACAGCACCACACCGCCCACCAGCATTTCCACGGCACTGGCCATCGCCCCGGTTGGCAACTGCACATGTTTGCTCAGCACCGAACCGAAGGCCCAGGACGCCGCCGCGAATACCAGCAAGGTCGCACCCAACGGGCTGGACTGCAGGTTGGAGCCCAGGTTGAGCATCGCGATACCAATCAACCCCAGCACAATCCCCGCCCATTCCAGACGAGTATTACGCGCACCCCAGAAATATCCGCAGAGCAAGGTAAACAAAGGCACCGTTGCCACCGCCAGGGCCGCCACCCCGGACGCCACGCCAGTGTGCTCGGCCACACTGACCGCGCCGTTACCAAAACTGAGCAACAGTACGCCGATGATGGCCCCGGCCTTCCATTGCGCCCAGGTCGGCGCCGGTGCCCCGCGCCAGCGCAGGAAGCCATACATCAGCGAACCGGCCAGCACAAAACGAATCCCGGCCAGCAACAGCGGCGGCCAATGCTCCACACCGATGCGAATCACCAGGTAGGTCGAACCCCAGATGACATACAAGGCAAAGAAGGCAGCGATCAATGGCAGGGGGAAGCGGCGTGTGCCAGGCATGGTCAGCTCGAAGTCAGGACAATGAGAGACGCTATTCTAGAAAGGCGAAGGGCGGAAATTAAGCTACAAAACCTGTTTATCCGGGCCATACACTTTTCAAAACACGGCGTTCGGCGCTATAAGTCGCGCTTTCGAAAGCCACGTCATTTGGAAGCCTACCTGTGGATAAATACGACCGCATGCTGCTCAGCGCCCTGTTGGAAAACGGTCGTGCGTCCTACGCCGAACTGGCCCGCAAAGTGAACCTGTCAGCCCCCGCCGTGGCCGAGCGGGTCAGCAAACTGGAAGCCAGCGGCGTCATCACCGGTTATCAAGCCAAAGTCGACATGGCGAAGATCGGCCTGCCGGTGCAGTGCGTCATCGAATTGCGGATGAACCAGCATGGCAACCAGAAGACCTACGACGAACTGTGCAAGATCCCACAACTGACCGAGTGCCACCGGGTCACCGGGGACCCGTGCGTGATCATGCAAGCGGCGGTGGGCTCGATGCCGGAACTGGAAGAGCTGATCAACCGCATCGCCAAGTTCGGCTTCAGCAAGACCTCGATCGTGCTGTCCAGCGCCATTGAAAAGCGCGTGCCGTTGGGGCAGTTGGAAGGCAACGGCAAATAATTGCTCAACACAGACCAACCCTGTGGGAGCGAGCTTGCTCGCGATAGCTTTGGATCAGCCAACATTAATGTCGACTGACAGACCGCAATCGCGAGCAAGCTCGCTCCCACATTGGATCTTCAGTGAGCACAGGGTCAGTGTGTTGCCGGGATATGGTGTGGGAGCGAGCTTGCTCGCGATTGCGGTCTGTCTGACACATCACTCCCACAGTTGCTTTGTGGTGTGTTTAGAACCCGCGATGCCGCTTGAGGTGCTCATTGATCTTCGCCGCCGGCACTTTCTGCAAACTGCACAGCAGATCATGGGACAACTCCCGCAGCCCATGCTTTTGCCGCAATTGCGAAGCCAGGTGCGCGGTGAGGTTGGCGGCCATTTCGGCGTCGGCCATGGCCCGGTGAGCCTGGCCGGTATGGGGCAGGCCGGCGAAAGCGTTGAGCGTGCCGAGCTTGTGGTTCGGCGCCGCCGGCATCAGGCGTCGGGCCAGCAACAGTGAGCAGGCAAAATTCTGCAGGCGGGTGCGCTTGATTCGCCCCAGTTCGAAGTCCCAGAACTTCTGGTCGAACGCGGCGTTGTGGGCCAGCAGCGGCGTGATGCCAACGAACTCGTTGACCTCGTTCATCACTTTTTCCGCCGACGGGGCGCTGCGCAGCATGGCGTTGCTGATGCCGGTCAATTGCTCGATAAACGCAGGGATACGCACACCGGCATTCATCAGGCTCTGGTAGCGGTCGACGATCCGGCCTTGTTCGAGCATCACCACCGCGATTTCAGTGGCCCGGCAACTGCTGCTCGGGGTGATCCCGGTGGTTTCAAAGTCGATGACTGCGATGCGTTCCAAACCTTTTGAACTCCGTGAAAATCAATTCTTGAGCAACAACGCGCCTTCGATGGGCACGTAGCGGCTGGCGGCGCGGATCAGCGAGTTGGCGGTCAACCCCGGCACGCCATAGGCCACCGCTTGTACACCATGCTTCTGGATGATGCGCTCGAGCAGCATGTCGAAATCGCCGTCGCCGGAGGCCAGCACCACTTCGTCGACGTGGTCGGCGGCGTCCATGATGTCCAGCGTGATGCCCACGTCCCAGTCGCCCTTGGCCGAGCCGTCGCTGCGCTGGATGTAGGGCTTGAGCTTCACGACAAAACCCAGGTTGCGCAGGATCTGCTGGAATTGCTGCTGCTTGCTGTCACCGCGATCGATCGCGTAGGCATACGCCTCGACGATCTGCCCCTGCTTGCTGACATCAGCCCACAGCGCGGCGTAGTTGAAATGGCAACCGTAGGCTTGGCGCACGGTGTAGTAGAGGTTCTGGACATCGGCGAACACTGCAATTTTTTTCACCGCGTTTCCTCTTGGATGCACACGCACACAGGCCACCAGGGCCGAAAAGTCGCCCAGTATGCCAGCCCGAAGGATTGTTCCGCGAATAATCGGCCCGAGGCACCAAGGCGCCCCGGACGAATGGCAGGTCAGACGAAGGAGTCGTCGTCGCCGAAGAAAGAAGAATCGTCGCTGTAGTCCGCGTCGCTGAAACCGCCCTGGTCGTTGCCGTAGGCGTCGTTATCGGCCACCCTCGGCTCATCGCCCCAGCCGTTGTCTGCGGTGTCGTTGACCGGTTGCGCCGGTTCCTCCTTGATGACCTCGACGATTTCCTGCGGTTGCTGGTTGCTGTGGAACAGGCTGCTGATACCTTGGGCCAGCATCACGCCGCCGGCCACGCCGGCCGCGGTTTTCAGGGCGCCGCCCAGGAAGCTGCCCGCTGCCGGGGCCTGCTGCTGCGGTGCGCCATAATTGCCGGGCGGCGCGCCGAAGCCCTGCTGGGGCTGGGGCTGGGCATTGAAGGACGGCTGTGCCGGTTCGCGCCAGCCTCCCCCACTGGACGTCGGTGCGCTTGCCGGGCGTGAATCCCGGGCACTGCCACCAAAAATGCTCGACAGAAAGCCTGCGCCACCGCTGGGTGCCGATGGCTGGGAACGGGCCCGTTGCAGCTCGGCCTGCAACTGCTCGACTTGCTGGGTGAGTTGCTTGTTCTGTTCATCGAGGCGCTTGATCGCGGCCTCCTGCACCAGAATCGCCTGGGCCATGAAATAGCCCGCCGCTGGCTGGCTGGCCAGGTGTTCCTTGATCCGCGCCTCGGCCTGGACGTCACGCGGGGCTGAATCCTTTTCGGCCTGTTGCAGCCGTGAAAACAGTCCATCGATCAGGGTTTGTTCTTCGCTGTTCATGGCGACCTCATTAGATTGCCGGGTAGAAACCATTCCGGTCCTGAAGACCGGTGCCCACCAGTAATGGGGCTCGTCGCAAAGGTTTCAATGGTCTTTACCTGATGTTTACGTTTGCTTGTGCGGGCGCCTGATCGGTTAAAGTGTCGGACCGCTTTTGAACTGCGATACCGACTCATGAATCCGTTTGACGTGCTGCGCGACTCTTTGTATTTCTTCAAGCGCCATCTGGGCCGGATCGCCCAGCTGTGCCTGCCGCTGGTCATACTCGAGGCTTTGCTGCAACAAGGCGTGGACAGCGCCGTCGGCCCCGAGGGTTTCCCCGGCTACAGCGTGATCGTCGGGTTATTGGTGTACCCCTTGTACACCGCCGCGTTGATCCTGTTTCTCGACGCCCGCAGCCGCGGCGAAGCACCACGCACCCGTGACCTGCTCGCGACGGCCCTCACCCTGTGGCCACGCTTTGCCTTGCTGACGGCCCTCAACACGCTGTTGATCCTGGTGGGGCTGTCGTTGTACTTCCTGCCGGGCCTGTGGCTGATGGTGACCCTGGCCTTCAGTGAATACCTGTTGGTCCTCAGGGGCCTGACACCCCTGGCGGCGATGAAGGAAAGCCTGAACATGTCCCGCGGTAACTTCTGGCGGGTCCTGCTGTGCATCCTCTGTGTGATGGGCCCGCTGTGGCTGCTCAAGGGCGTCAGCGTCTCGGTGTATCCACCGCCTCAGAACCCTGTGCTCAGCCTGCTGATCGAGAGCGTCCACAGCTTCTTGCAACTGTTCACCAGCGTGGTGCTGTTCCGCATGTTCATGTTGATCGAAGCCAAGCCTGACAACCGCTGATCGCACACTGCGAAGGCCCTGGGCTTGGGCTTGAGAACCGCTCTCGGTTATGCTCGGGATCACTTTCGCGTTTCGCCCATAAGCCGAGCCATGACCCGTCTACTGCGCTACACCTTGCTGGGCCTGCTGTCGATCGTCAGCCTGGCCGCCCTGTCGATCTACGGCCTGACCTGGCGGCCGCAGCCTCGGGAAACCCTACCGGTCAGTTGCACCGCCAACGCAGCACCGCTGGTGCCCGGCCAGGCCTTGAAGGTGATGACCTGGAACGTGCAGTTCCTCGCCGGCAAACGCTACGTGTTCTGGCACGACCTGGCCCAGGGCAACGATGAAAGCCCGACCCAGGAAGACATGGCCTTCAGCCTCGACGAAGTGGCACGGGTCATCCGCGATGAGCAACCGGACGTCGTGCTGCTCCAGGAACTGGACAAGGGCGCCAAGGCCAGCGATTACCAGGACCAGCTCAAGCTGTTGCAGGAGCGGCTGGCCGACCTCTATCCGTGCGGCACCAGCGCCTTCGACTGGAAGGCCGACTTCATCCCCGACCCGCACATCTTCGGCAGCGTCGGCCGGCAACTGGCGACCCTGAGTCGCTACCGCATCGACCATGCCGAACGGGTACAACTGCCGGTGGCAGACGCCAATATCATCAGCCGTCAGTTCCAGCCAAAAAACGCCTTGTTGGTGAGCTATCTGTCGCTGAGCGGCGGCGGCCAACTGGCGGTGCTCAACACCCACCTGGAACGGGCCAGCGAGCCGGACGAAACCCTGCCCAGACAAATCACCGCCGTGGCCAAGGCCTTGGATAAATTCGAATCCGCGGGCACACCCTGGCTGATCGGCGGCGACTTCAACCTGCTGCCCCTGGGCCAGTACCGGCGCCTGCCGTCCGAGCAACGCACGCCCTACTCCGCTGACAGCCCCTTGCACCTGTTGTGGGACAAATACCCGATGATCCCCACCAACAACGAGGCCAGCGGCATCGATCGCGCACACTGGCTGACCCACTACCCGAACGACCCCGGCCTCAACGGCCCCGACCGCACCGTCGACTACCTGTTCTACAGCCCGCGCCTCAAACGAGTCGAAGCCCAGGTAAGACAGGACGACACCTTGCGCATCTCCGATCATTTGCCGGTGATTGCGCGGTTTTTGTTGCCGCCTGCGCCTTAGTACGACTCGCCGCAGAATAACTGTGGGAGCGAGCTTGCTCGCGATAGCAGTGGATCAGCCACATGACTATTGGCTGACACACCGCCATCGCGAGCAAGCTCGCTCCCACAGTGGATCTATGTCGCAATTCCAGTGCCGGTTTGGGATAACGCCCGGCCGACACGAGCAGTACGCTCTGACTGTCCTGATGGTATTGCTCTGAGGCCTTCTCAGACTGAACACCCATTTCAAGGAGAGATCCATGAGCGACACCCAGATTCGCCTGGCCGAACACAACGACGTTGAAGCGGTTGGTGTGTTGTTTGATGCGTATCGGCAGTTCTACAGAATGGATGCCGACGTGCAGCGGGCGACCGCCTATGTCAGGGCGCGAATTGAACAGGGTGAGTCCCTGGTGTTCGTTGCAGAGAACGCCGCCAAGGAGATTGTGGGGTTCTGCCAGCTCTACCCAACCTTTTGCTCGGTTTTCACGGCGCGCATCTTCACTTTGTATGATCTTTTCGTTGATTCGAACGTGCGCCAACGGGGTATAGGCAAAAAGCTGCTTATGGCCGCCGAAGCATATGCCAGGCAACAAGGGGCAGTCCGTATGGACTTGCGCACGGCCAAGACCAATCAATCCGCCCAGGCGCTCTATGAGTCTGCAGGTTGGATACGCGACGAGATGTTTTTCAGCTACAGCAAGTTTCTTGAGAAAGACTGACTCTGTGTTGAATCTGGAATCAGCTCACTTACGCGGCTTGACCCGCGCCGTCGCCTCCGCCACCAGCGGGTCGTCCGGCCAGTAATGTTTGGGATAACGCCCCTTGAGGTCTTTCTTCACCTCGGCGTAGGTGCTGCGCCAGAAGTTCGCCAGGTCCTGGGTGACCTGCACCGGCCGGCGCGCCGGTGACAGCAGGTGCAACTTGACCACCTGCCGCCCGCCAGCAATGCGCGGGGTATCGGCCAGGCCGAAGAGCTCCTGCAGGCGCACCGCCAGGATCGGCGGATGCTCGCTGTAGTCCAGGCGGATCGACGACCCCGAGGGCACGCTCAAATGGTGCGGCGCCAGTTCATCCAAGCGTTGCGGCAGGGGCCAGGGCAACAGGTTGTGAACGATGCTAGACAAGTCCAGGTTGGCAAAATGGCTGAGGCGCGAGACGCGCCCCAGATACGGCATCAACCAATGTTCGAGGCTGCCCAGCAATGCGCTATCGCTGACATCCGGCCATTCACTCTCGCCCTTGGCGTCCAGGTCCAGGCGACGCAGCAGCGCCACCCGCGCCTGCCATTGCCGCAGTTCCGGGGTCCAGGGCAATAATTCCAGGCCCTTGCGCCGCACCAGGTTCACCAGGGCCTGGCTACGGGCCGACTCATCCAGGCCGGTCAGCGGTTCGCGGCTGAGCACCAGTTCGCCAACCTTGCGCTGGCGCTCGGCGCGCAGCACGCCTTCGCGCTCGTCCCAATCCAGTTGATCTACAACACGGACTTGTTCGGCCAGCACCGAATCGAACAGCGCCGGGTCGAAATCCGTCGCCAGGTAGATCCGTTCTTCGCGCTGGCCCTGACGGCTGCCCAGGTCGGCGATCACCAGCCACGCTTGTTTCATCAGGCTGTCCGCCTCGGCAAACAGCGCCGCACGGCCATTGGCCAAACGATATTCGGCGCCGCCGGGCCGGCGTTGCTGGGCGACGCGGTCCGGGTAGGCCAGCGCCAGCAACGCGCCGAGCCAGCGCGGATGATCGGGATCGGCCACGGCTTCTTCGGCCTTGCCCCGCAGGTAACCGCGATATTGCCGGGCCAGTTGTCGCGCCCGCGGCACCCCGCCCTGGGTGCCGCGCGCTGCTCGTTCTTCGCCGGACAGCAAGGCCAAGCGACTGTGCAGATCCGCGCCGGCGCCGCGCAGAATATCGCGCTCGCCCAACAGTGCGGCGACGTTGCAGGCCATGTCCGCCAGCCCCAACGCCTGGCCGCGCAACAGCAGATGAGCGATACGCGGGTGGGCCGGCAGTTCAGCCATGGCCTGCCCGTGGCGGGTCAGTTGCTCGCCCTCCAGCGCGCCCAGGCGTTGCAGCAGGTCCTGGGCCTGGGCATATGCGGCGGTGGGCGGAATGTCGAGCCAGACCAATTGCTGCGGCGTCACGCCCCAGCGTCCCAACTGCAGGGCCAATCCGGCCAGGTCCGCCGACAGAATCTCCGCGCTGCCATAGGCGGCCAATTGTTCATGCTGGTCTTCGGACCACAATCGATAGCAGACACCAGGCTCCAGACGCCCGGCCCGACCGGCCCGCTGGGTGGCGCTGGCTCGGGAAATGCGCTGGGTGTCGAGCCGGGTCATGCCGCTGCCCGGGTCGAAACGCGGCACCCGGGCCAGTCCGGCGTCGATCACCACCCGCACGCCATTGATGGTCAGGCTGGTTTCGGCGATGTTGGTGGCCAGCACCACTTTGCGCTGGCCGGGCGGCGCGGGATCGATGGCAGCGCGCTGGGCGGCGAGGTCCAGTTCACCGTGCAGCGGACAGAGCAACACATTGCCGCCCTCGCCCAAGGCCTCGGCCAATTGCTGATGGACCCGGCGGATCTCCGCCTGCCCGGGCAAGAACACCAGGACGCTGCCGGTTTCATCGTGCAGTGCGTCCAGCACGGTCTGCACCAGCCGCGGCTCGATGAACTCGCCGGGCTGGAACGGCCGGCCCCAGCGTACCGTCACCGGGAACATGCGGCCTTCGCTGCGCAGGATCGGCGCATTGTCCAGCAACCCGGCCAGGCGCTCGCCTTCCAGGGTCGCGGACATCAGCAGGATCTTCAATGGCTGGTCTTCGCGAAACAGCTCCCGACCGTTGAGGCTCAAGGCCAGGGCCAGGTCGGCGTCGAGACTGCGCTCATGGAATTCATCGAAAATCAGCAGCCCCACGCCTTCCAGCGCCGGATCGTCCTGCAAGCGCCGGGTGAGGATGCCTTCGGTGACCACTTCAATACGGGTCTTGGGGCCGACCTTGCTATCGAGGCGAATCCGGTAGCCGACGGTTTCACCGACCTTTTCCCCCAGCTCGCTGGCCAGTCGCTCGGCCGCCGCCCGTGCCGCCAGGCGCCGGGGTTCGAGCATCAGGATGGTCTGCCGGGCCAGCCAGGGCTCGTTCAGCAAGGCCAGGGGAACACGGGTGGTTTTACCGGCACCGGGCGGCGCTTCGAGCACGGCTTCGTGGCGCGATGCCAAGGCTTGACGCAGGGCGGGTAAAACTTCATCAATCGGCAAAGAAATCATGCTGGCTCCAAAACAGAGGGCCGAGTATAACGGCGAACTGTTTAGCGTGGTCTGGACTCCAACCAGCAACGCCTTTACCTGTTCAGGAGATTGCTATGCGTATTCCCTTTCGCGTGATCGGTGGCGTCCTGGTCGCCGCCCTGCTGACTCAAATCAGCGCCTGCGGCTCGATCTTCTACCCGGACCGTCGCGGCCAGATCGACGGCAAGATCGACCCGGCGATTGCCGCGCTCGATGCCGTCGGCCTGCTGTTCTACATCATCCCCGGCCTGATCGCGTTCGCCGTGGACTTCGCCACCGGCGCCATTTACTTCGAGCCGGGCAAGAGTGTCCAGATCGAGCCAGAGAAACTCAAGCCGGCCATCAACCCCGACGGCACCGTCAATAACCAAAAATTGCAGGCGATCCTGGAACGCGAACTGGGCCGCAGCTTCCCGCTGGACGATCCTCGGCTGATCCAGCACAAGGGCAGCGCGCAACAACTGGCCGCCCTCGGCCTCAAGCCCGCCGCATGACAAGCGCTATTGAAGGAACGACCGCGCCATGACCACCAGCACCGAACACGCCCGTCTGCTGCGCCTGGCCACCCGGGCGTCAGTGGCCGTGGCGCTTATCCTGGTCGTCGCCAAGGCCCTGGCCTGGTGGCTGAGCGGCTCGGTGAGCATGCTTGCCGGCCTGACCGACTCGGCACTGGACGGCGTCACCTCGCTGCTCAATCTGCTGGCGGTGCATTACGCGCTGCGCCCCGCCGACGATGATCATCGTTACGGTCATGGCAAGGCCGAATCCCTGGCCGGCATGGCCCAGGCGCTGTTTATCGGCGGCAGTGCGGTATTGATTGCCTTGCAGGCTTTCGAGCGGCTGAAAAACCCGGTGCCGGTGGATGCCCCTTGGCTGAGCGTCGGCGTGATCGTGTTTTCCCTCGGGCTGACCCTGGCGCTGCTGGCGTTGCAGCATCGGGTCATCCGCGCCACCGGCTCCAACGCCGTGCGCGCCGACTCGCTGCACTATCGCTCCGACTTGTTGCTCAACGGCAGCATCCTGGTGGCGCTGGTGTTGGCCGGGTTTGGCTGGTATCAACTGGACGCCTGGTTCGGCCTGGGGATCGCCATTTACATTCTGTGGAGCGCCGTCCAGATCGCCCGGGAAAGCTTCGCCGTGCTGATGGATCAGGAACTGCCGCCCGACGTCAGCCAGCACATGCTGGAACTGGCCTGCGCCGTGCCCGGCGTGCTCGGTGCCCATGACTTGCGTACGCGGATCTCCGGCAACCACTGGTTCGTGCAGCTGCACTTGGAGTTGCCGGGGGAACTGACCCTGTCAGTGGCCCACGGCATCAGCGACCAGGCCGCCGATGCGATCCATGATGTCTATCCGAAGGCCGAAGTGCTGGTGCATGCCGATCCGTCGGAAGTGGTGCAGCGCGCCAGCGCTTGATGTCCGAACCCGTGGCGAGGGAGCTTGTTCCCGCTCGGTTGCGCAGCGACCGTAAAAATCCTGGGCCTGCTGCGCAGTCCAGCGGGAGCAAGCTCCCTCGCCACAAGAGCGGCATCCTGTCTCCCGCCAGAACTCAGTACGTCACCTGATACCCACGGCTACTCAAGCAACTGCCCTGGGCCTGGCGATAGGTCTGCACCACTTCCGGCGCCGGTGGGTAGCTGTAGTTGCGCGGATCGAAACCGCTCTGCTGCACGGCCCAGCGATAGCAGTCATAGCCATCCTGATTGACCTGCTCGGGCGACTGGCCGTTGGCCGGGTAGGCCACCACGTCAAAGCTGTTGCCTTGCGGTTGAGGCTGCGGGTTGGCCACGGGCGGCTCGACCACGACGTAGTCCTGGGTGCTGGCTTCGTAGATGTAATAGGCGCCGGCAGCGAGAAAGAACAGCGAGCTGCCGATCCACACTTCCCTGGCGTAATCGGGCAGGTAACGGGTACGGATGCCCCGCGGTGGCTCGACCACGATGTAACGCGGCCCTTGAGGGCGATACCAGTAGCCGCCCGAGTAGAAATAATCCTGGCCGCGATAGGGCACGCGGTAGTTGCGATCCGGGAAACGGTCGATCACATACCCCGGGCGGTATTGCGGCCCCGAGCCCCAGCCGTTGCCATGGCCGTCCGGCCGACCGGGCCAATGCTGCTCGGGACGGTTGTCGTGGCTTGGGCGTGGCCCGCCGTTTGGATAACTGTCGTTGCGACGCGGGACATCGCGGTAATACCCCGGTTGCGGTTCGCGGGTCTGGGTCACGCTGTCGGGCCGGCCCTGGATCGGCAGGTTGTTGCCGGGCTGCGGCTGAGGCTGCGGACGCCCATGGCCGTTGGGGTCTTGGGGGCCACGATCGTAGCGCTGGCCGCTGGGGTCTTGAGGCCCACGATCATAGCGCTGGCCGCCCTGGTACTGCGGCTGTGGCTTGACCTCGAACTGACGACTGTTATCGCCCCGAATGATTTCGTTGCTCTGCGGCCGCGGCTGGACCGAGTGACCCTGGCCGTTGCCGCCGCGCCCGTCCTGCCCGCGACCGCCATCGGGGCCGCCACGGTTTTGCTGATCGTCGGCCATTCCCTGCGCACTGACACTTGCCCACAACAGACCAACACCTGCCAAACGCCAGATGCGCGACTTCATGAAATTCCTCACAACGGTTCAGGGCCTGATAGTAAGACTGGAAAAGCCCAGGCCGGTTCTGCGACAGGTTAACAGCCACGGGGTTTATTTCGCAGGCAGCTGAAAGTTTTCCTCTAAGATGCCTATCGATTTCGCCGGTTGACAGGGACTTCCATTCACCCGTAGCGACTACCGGCATCTGTCGCAATGAGCCAATCAAGGGAGTGAAGGCATGTCAATTCCATCCAGACAGGGTCAGGGGCACCTCGTGCGGTACCTCGTCACGAGGATCCGCCTTGTTGGCCTGATACTGCTGCCCGTGGCCCTGTGGGGCTGCGCGCCCGCGCCGCTGGTGCATGAAGATGATAAGCGGCTGAGCCGAATGCTGTGTGAAGTGGGGGAACAACGGGTGACCCTGAGCCCACGGTTCTCCTACGACCTGCCAGGGCCATTGCGGCACACGCCATGCGGCTCTATCCAAAGCGGCTTCGACTACGACAAGCGGCGCGATATACAGTCGGCGGGCACCTCCGGCACCTTTCGCTCCGGCGAGCTCGAAGTGCTGGCTTCATCGCTTTCCATCGTCGTCGAGGGTTTACTCGACGGCAAAGAGGAAGGAACGCTTTATCCCCCCGAACAATTCCTGCAATACCAACTCGCCTTGATGGACCTTACCCCAAGCAAAGCACGTCCAGAGTTGATCGACTGGGTAACCCGACAAGGCATGCAATGCCTGCGCTTTCATAACGTATGGCACAGCCCGACGGACTCCTGGGAAGAGGTCGTCAAATACTGGTGCTGGGAAAATCAGAGCGGCCTGAGACAACCGTTCTCGGTAAGCGCGAGCCAACGCTTGCCCGAAGGCACCAAAGGCTATGACCTTGAGCAGGCCTTTATCCTGCCGTTCTTCCAGAGTCTGAAAATCAATCGCCTCCCCGAGGCCGCCCTGGCCGAGGCGGACGCAAAAATCAAGGCCGCCTGCGCCCACGTCAAATCCCGTTATGACCAGCACCTGAATTGGGGCAGCGATTACCCCGACAAGCGCCTGACCCGCCAGCGCCTGCGCTCCTGCGGTTATGACGTGCCCTAGCCGAAGCAAATTCTTGCGCCCATAAAAAAGGGAGGCCCGTCGGCCTCCCCTTGAGAATTTCGTCCGTGCGCGACGCTTATGACGTCGGCTCACCTCACGCCGTCTTCTGGACAGTGTGCAGCTCGGGGGTCTGCCAGTACCGGTGGGTACTGCGACCGCAGCCGGCCTGATTGGGCGGGCTGCACTGGACTGTTTGTCCGAGCAGTGATCTTGGTAATAAGAGTAAACCTGAGGTGCCGACAGATGATTGCTAAGATTGCGGAAATAAACATCACTTGCGCAATTTTTAACCCCGGATAGATAATCTGCCGCAATTATCAAGATAAAGGCCCGACCGATGAGCAAACTCGACCGTTACGACCTGAGCATTCTGGCGGAATTGCAGCGCGACGCGCGCATCTCCAACCAGGAACTGGCCGAACGCATCGGCCTGTCGCCCTCCCCCTGCTCACGCCGGGTCAAGCAGTTGGAAGATGACGGCTACATCACCCGCCAGGTCGCCCTGCTCGACCGCAAGCTGCTGGGCCTGAGCCTGACGGCTTATGTGCTGATCGGCATGGACCGCCACACACCCGAGCGCTTCGAGAACTTCGAAGCCGCCATCCGCAACCTGCCGCAAGTGCTGGAGTGCAGCCTGGTCACCGGCATGGACGCGGACTACCAGCTCAAGGTGGTGGTACCGGACATGGACCATTACCAGAAACTGCTGCTGGGGCACCTGACCCGGATCGATGGCGTCACCAGCGTGCGTTCGAGCTTTGTACTGAACCAGGTGCTCAACAGCACCGAACTGCCGTTGACGCATCTGCGCAGCTGAAGACGCCATTGCGAGCAGGCTCGCTCCCACAGGGGCCCGGGGCGATCCAGATGTTGCGTTTGTCCGGATCCCATGTGGGAGCGAGCTTGCTCGCGATAGCGGCGGTTCAGCTTGCATTGACGTTGGATGTGCTACCGCCATCGCGAGCAAGCTCGCTCCCACATGGGTCGATGGCGTCAGCCCAGCCGATGAATAGCTGCGACACACCGCCGCAGGCCAATCCCGCGCCCGCGCCTCATGCCTTATACTCGCCGCGCCTTTTCAACCCCGCCCACGCCGGAGTGTCCTGATGGATCCTGCTGTTTTCGAAGAGTGGATGATGACCGGCCTGGTCAGCATCCTGATCATTTTCATGGGTTTCATCGTCTGGGATCTGGCGAAGAAGTCCAAGGCCGGGCGTTTCGGCTCGTTCATCCTGTTTTTCGTGCTGGGCCTCGGCGTGGCCGCGTTCGTCATCAAGAGCGTGGTGATCGGCCTGATCGAGTCCGGGGCGTTATAAGCGCGCCGGGACTTCCTTCCACTGGCCCTGATCGAGCCCTTCGATCGTCCAGTCGCCGATCCTGACCCGCACCAGGCGCAAGGTCGGCAAGCCCACGGCGGCGGTCATGCGTCGTACCTGGCGATTGCGCCCCTCGCGTATCACCAGCTCCACCCAGCTCGTGGGCACGCTTTTACGAAAACGTACCGGCGGGTTGCGCGGCCACAGTTGCGGCTCATCCAATGAGCGCGCCTCGGCCGGCAGGGTCATGCCGTCGTTCAACTCCACGCCGTCGCGCAAACGCTGCAACTGTTCAGCGCTCGGCTCGCCCTCCACCTGCACCCAATAGGTCTTGGCCAGCTTGTGCTTGGGGTCGGCAATACGCGCCTGCAACTGCCCATCGTTGGTCAGCAACAGCAAGCCTTCGCTGTCGCGATCCAGTCGTCCGGCCGGGTAGATGCCCGGTACGTCGATAAAATCCTTGAGCGTCGCCCGCCCTTCACCGTCACTGAATTGCGTCAGCACATCGAACGGTTTGTTGAACAGAATCAGCTTCGACTCGGCCGGCGGGGCCTTGGCCACACGGCGCGGGGCGGCGGCGGGAAGCTTCGCGCCAGGGCGACGGGAAGCAGGGCGTGGAGGACGGGGCATGGTGAATACAACATTTAACGTTCGGGCCAACCATGCTAGTGGCCCGACCGTTAAATAACCACCACCCCCTTCAACAGCGCATCAGCGGAACGGCGGCTCGTCGAAGCTGCGCAGCTTGCGCGAATGCAACGAGTTGAGTTCGGTGCGCAACAGGTCCAGCGCCTCGATGCCGATCTTCAGGTGCTGGTTGACCGCGCGCTCATAGAACGCGTTGGCCGAGCCCGGCAGCTTGATTTCGCTGTGCAACGGTTTGTCCGAGACGCAAAGCAACGTGCCATAGGGCACCCGCAGACGATAGCCCTGGGCGGCGATGGTGCCGCTTTCCATGTCCACCGCCACGGCGCGAGACAGGTTGATCAGCGGACGTTCCTGGGCCCAGCGCAGCTCCCAGTTGCGGTCGTCGTAAGTCAGCACGGTGCCGGTGCGCAGGCGTTTTTTCAGCTCGTCGCCCTTCTCGCCAGTGATGTTCGCCGCGGCCTGTTGAAGTGCCATCTGCACTTCGGCCAGGGCCGGAATCGGAATGTTCGGCGGCACCACCCGGTCGAGAATGCCATCGCGGCGCATGTAGGCGTGGGCCAGCACGTAGTCGCCAATGGTCTGGGACTGCCGCAACCCGCCGCAGTGACCGATCATCAGCCAGCAATGCGGGCGCAGCACGGCCAGGTGGTCGGTGATGTTCTTGGCGTTGGACGGGCCGACACCGATGTTCACCAGGGTCACGCCATGGCCATCATTGGTCTGCAAGTGATAGGCCGGCATCTGGTAGCGGTGCCAGACCACACCGGCGGCGATGGCCGACGCTTCGCTGTGCTCCATGTTCTTGTCGATGATCACGTTGCCCGGCAGGACCATGCGTACAAAGCGCGGGTCGCTGCGCAGTTGCTCCAGGCCATGGACGATGAACTGGTCGACATAGCGGTGGTAGTTGGTCAGCAGGATCCACGGCTGTACATGGCGCCAGTCGCTGCCGGTGTAGTGCACCAGCCGGCGCAGGGAAAAATCCACCCGCGCCGCGTCGAACAGCGCCAAGGGCAGCGGGTCGGTGTTTTCCCAGTCATAGAGACCGTCGGCAATGCCGTCGGTGGCGGCCGACAGGTCGGTGCTGGGGAAAACCCGCGCCAGCACGGCGGCGGTCACGCCAGAGCCGGCCAGTTCGTCGCCCTGCTCCACCACGTACGGGTACGGGATGTTCTGCTCGCTGACGCCCACTTCCACGGTGAC
Source organism: Pseudomonas sp. B21-010 (assembly GCF_024749325.1). NCBI lineage: Bacteria > Pseudomonadati > Pseudomonadota > Gammaproteobacteria > Pseudomonadales > Pseudomonadaceae > Pseudomonas > Pseudomonas sp. B21-010. The sequence continues at coordinate 5,597,269 of NZ_CP087198.1, forward strand.
GGTAAAGTCGTGCATCAGCGGGACCAGCTGTTCCAGCAGGTATTTACGGAAGGCGGCGGGGTGAGTGACGGTGACACTGTAGGTGCCGGGCAACTGGACCTTGGCATAGGCACGCGTGGTTTGCGGGACTTCGCCGTGGCAGTGATAGGTCAGGCGCAAGGCCGGATAGCGAAACAACGCACGTTGCTCGGCATCCGGCTCGACGCGGTCCTTGAGATAACGCATCAGCGCCTGGTTCAACGCGGTGGTCGCACGCTCGTGCAGGGCCGCCAGACGATCCACGGCTTGTTCGGCGGTTTGAACGACAATAAACGCTTCGGTCACGATCAGCTTCCTGTGTTCTGACTTGCAGGCCTTCATCTTGCCTGCATCGCCGCCCGACGGGAACAGTGGCGTAGTGGACTCGATCGATTCCCTGTGAGTGGTGTATCAGTCACCACAGGTGCTGGATGGGCCGACGCCATCGCGAGCAGGCTCGCTCCCACCCTTGATCGCCGGGGGCCGTGGAATCTTCATTCACCGCAGAACCCCTGTGGGAGCGAGCTTGCTCGCGATGGCGGTGTATCAGTCACCACAGGTGCTGGATGGGCCGACGCCATCGCGAGCAAGCTCGCTCCCACCCTTGATCGCCGGGGGCCGCGGAATCTTCATTCATCGCAGATCCCCTGTGGGAGCGAGCTTGCTCGCGATAGCGGTGTGTCAGTCGCCACAGAGGCTCGATGGCCCGAAGCCTTCGCGAGCAAGCTCGCTCCCACAATAGATCTTCAGGGACCCAGGACTGCCATTCACCACAGGATTCGATGGGGTGTTTCTAGAAGCCGTGTGGGGTGGAGCGCGTCACGATCGCTTCGACATTCAAGCCCCTAGGCAAGGCACCGTACACCCGGCCGGCCGAACCCAGGCGACTGGCGATGAAGGCATCGCTGACCTCACTGTTCCCCGCCTCGAGCAACAGCTTGGCTTGCAGGCCCAGGGCGATGTCTTCGGTCAATTGCCGGGCGCGGTACTGGATGTCGTCGGTGTCCTTGAACGCGGCGTGCAATTGCTGGATGTGGCCAGCCAGGCGCTTGTCGCCGTGGCCGTCGCCCAATTCGCTGAACAAGACCTCCAGCACGCCGGGCTCCTTGGACAAGGCGCGCAGCACATCCAGGCATTGCACGTTGCCGGAGCCTTCCCACGTCGAGTTGACCGGCGCTTCGCGGTACAGGCGCGGCAGGATGCTGTCTTCGACGTAGCCGGCACCGCCCATGCATTCGGCAGCTTCATTGATCATCGCGGGGGCGCGCTTGCAGATCCAGTACTTGCCCACCGCCGTCACCAGCCGGGCGAACTTGGCCTCATGCTCGTCATTCAAGTGGTCCAGTGCCCGGCCCATGCGCAGGCTCAAGGCCAATGCGGATTCGCTTTCCAGCGCCAGGTCAGCCAGGACGTTTTGCATCAGCGGCTGTTCACTCAACAACTTGCCACCGACCTTGCGGTGCGCGCAGTGGTGGCTGGCCTGGGTCAGCGCCTGGCGCATCAGCGCGCTGGAGCCGACCATGCAATCGAAACGGGTCATGGCGACCATCTCGATGATCGTCGGTACGCCCCGCCCTTCTTCACCGACCATCCAGGCCAGTGCGCCACGGAACTCGACTTCGCTGGAGGCGTTGGAACAGTTGCCCAGCTTGTTCTTCAGCCGCTGGATGTAGAACTGATTGCGGGTGTCGTCGGGGCGATGGCGCGGCAGCAGGAAACACGTCAGGCCCTTGTCGGTCTGGGCCAAAGTGAGGAAGGCATCGCACATCGGCGCCGAACAGAACCATTTGTGCCCAACCAGCTCATAGGCCTGGCCGGGGCCGCTGGCGCCCACTGGATAGGCCTTGGTGGTGTTGGCCCGCACATCGGTGCCACCCTGTTTTTCGGTCATCGCCATGCCCAGGGTCACGCCGGCCTTGTGAGCCATGCCGACGTTGCGCGGGTCGTACTCGGTGGCCAGCACCTTGGGTACCCAGTGCTCGGCCAGGTCCGGCTGCAAGCGCAGCGCCGGCACGCTGGCGAAGGTCATGGTCAGGGGGCAGCCGGTGCCGGCTTCGGCCTGGCTGTGCAAATAGGTCATCGACGCCCGGGCGACATGCGCGCCGGGTTGCGGATGCGCCCAGGGCAAACTGGGCAGGCCGTGCTCGACGGCGGTGCGCATCAACTGGTGATAAGCCGGATGGAACTCCACCAGGTCGATGCGATGGCCGTAACGGTCATGGCTGGAGAACACCGGTTTATTCTGGTTGGCCAGGAAGCCCGCTTCCATCAACGGCCCGCCGGCCAGCGCCCCATACGCATCGATCCGAGCCTGTGCCCAGCCCGCCCCAAAGCGCTGCGACCACTGCTGCAGCGGCAGGTCGATGCGGTACAGGTTGGCGCCATCCAGGGACGGCGGCTGGTTGGTGACGTCGTGGGTTTCAGCGAACTGGTGCAGGTTCATGACAGCGCTCCTCGATCGGCCAGGGATTCAGTTAAGCACCGCCTCCAGGCCGAACAAAGTGTCATATCCGCCTAAATGTCGGCGCTTTCACCCTGTCTCGGGCAAAGCACCCGGCGCTGGAGCATCGCCTGCAGTGCCTCGAATTTCACGGGTTTGTTCAGGTAATCGACCGGCGCGCCCGAAGGACAGCACTCGCGCCCCACGTTCGGGCTGACCACCAGCACCGGCAGTTCCTCGCAGCCGGACAAGGTGTGGATCTGGCAGCAGAGCGACACGCCGTCCAGCGGCGGCAACTGGCAATCGAGCAGCACCGCATCAAAGCGCTCGCCGTGCAGCAGATCCAGCGCGGCGCGGCCACTGTCGGCGGTGCGCACCCGATAACCGAGCTTGAGCAACATGCCGCGCATGACCAACTGATCGATGTTGTTGTCATCGGCCAGTAGCACCGTGCAATCCTGCGGCAGGCGCGAGCCTTGGCGGCCACCGAAGGAAAACGGCGTCGGGACCGCCGCTGGCGAGGCCACGTCAAACTCCACGTCCAACTGGAAACGGCTGCCACGACCGGGTTCGGAGGTGTGGGTCAGGCGTCCACCCAGCAGTTCCACCAGTTGCCGGCAGATCGCCAGGCCCACGCCGAGGCCGCCGTATTCACGGGTCATCGAGCCGTCGAGTTGGAAGAAGCGCTGGTACAAGGTCGCTTCCCCCAGGTCGGTAAAACCGATTCCGGTGTCGATGACGGCAAAGGACAGCACCAGCCGATCAAGCGCCGTGGGCCTGCCGCTGACTCGCAGGGCCAGGCCGCCAACCCGGGTGAACTTGATGGCGTTGTCCAGCAGGCATTCCAGGCTCTGGGCCAGTTTGCCGCTGTCGCCGAGCAACCGGTCCGCCAGGCCTGGGGATACGTCGACCTTGAAATCCAGGCCCTTGGCCGCCGCATTGGCGCCGAACTGCACCTGCAGCGCATCGACCACCCCACGCAGGCTGAACGGTGCCGGATAGACCTTGAGCTTGCCGGCCTGCAACTCGGTCAGGGTGAGGATGCCGTTGACCATGCGCATCATGTCCCGCGCCGAACCGGCGGCGGTCTGTTGATACTGGGTCAGTTCCTCGTCCATCTCGACGGTTTCCATCAGCTCAAGGGAACCGATCACGCCATTCATCGGCGTGCGCAGTTCATGGGTCAAGGTGGCGAGGAATTCATCCTTGAGCTTGTTGCCGTGGGCCAGTTGCTGGTTGAGCACTTCGAGTTTCTGCCCGGCGTCCAACAGGGTCTGGGCCTGCTGTTCGCGCATGGCATTGATGCGGTCGGCCAGGGCCAGGGACAGCAGCGCCACCTCGATGGCCGAGCCGATCTGGCTGGCGTACATGGTCAGGAAGACGTTCGGCAGGTAACCGAGCACCATCAACGTATTGACGATGCCCCCCAGCAGAAACGCCGACCAGGCAATGATGAAATAACGCGCCACCCGCAGGCCACGCCACCAGGCAAACAACCCGGCGGCGAAGATCGCCACCGTGAACAGCAGCGCCAACACCGTCGCCAGGCGCAGCGCCAGGGCATAACTGGTCATCAGCGACAGGCCGACCACCACGGCGCTGTAGGCGATCAGCGCCAGCAGCAAGCGGTCCAGCCAACGGCTGTGCTGGGCGGTTTGCAGGAAGCTGCGGGCGAACTGGCTGCCAAACAGGCCCGCACAGCCGATGAAGAACGGCGTCGCGGCATTGGCCCACCAAGGGTTATCCGGCCAGAAATACTCCACGGCGGCACCGTTGACCGACAACTGGTACAGGCCGAACGAGGCAATGTAGAAGATGTAATAGAGGTAGCTGGTATCGCGCACGCTCAGGTAGATGAACAGGTTGTAGACCAGCATCCCCAGCAGCACGCCATAGATGATCCCCAGTACATACAAACGCACGGGCTGTTGTTCGAGGTAAGCGGTGCTCGACCACAGCGTCAGCGGCGCCTGGATCGAACCCTGGCTTTGCAGGCGCAGGTAGAGGGTCTGCTGTTGTTCGGGCTTGAAAGCCAGGCTGAACAGGTAGTTGTTCTGGCGGATCTCGCGGCTGGCGAACGGCAACGCATCACCGGTCTGGCGAACCAGGCGATAGCCCCCCGCCGCATCGGGCAAATACAAGTCGAGGTGGTCCAGCGGCGGGTACGCCAGCTCCAGCAGCCAGGTGCGCTGGGCGTCCGGATTGGCAGGACGGTAGTGCAGGTCGATTTTCAACCAGAAGGCTGATCGCGAGTAACCGGCGTTCAGGGTGGCTTGGTCATGGGGCTTGAAAGCACCAGCGGCAGCCTGGGCCAGGACATCGTCAATGGAGGCCGTGCCGCCCGCATCTTCGAACACCTGCAGGGCATGACCCAAGGGCAGGTTTTGGGTGAATTCATCGAATTCGAGAGCACTTGCCAAAGGAGACAAGCACAGCAACAACATCAGCAAATAGCGCATTTAAGCCCCAGCGCGGCCTGTCCGGTTGAGTCAGGAAGCCCCCCATTCCCTGAGTAGACGTAAAACCGGCATTACCTGTTATGAGTTGGATCCATCTCTAGCATAGCCGCTGATGGCCAATTTGCACCATTGAAATCTTTCCTACAGAAGGCTCTAGAACGGGCGTTTCAGAGCAAAGCCTTGAGATAGAGCTGTTGCCTTGGTCAGGTCGGCAACTGGCGGATCAATGTGGCGAGGGAGCTTGCTCCCGCTGGACCGGGCTGGCGCTCCAGTGCGCAGCGCTCCCAAAAACCGGGGCCGCTTCGCCCGAAGCGTCGGACCGGCCCAGCGGGAGCAAGCTCCCTCGCCACAAAAGCAACCGCCAATGTTGCTCATGCACCCGAAACCCGCTGAACCCGAGCACCGACAAAAGAGGTTTGGTGGTAAGCTCGCGCACCATGAATATCTACAGTTCTCGCCCCGTTGTCCTCTGTCTCTCCGGCCACGATCCCAGTGGTGGCGCCGGTTTGCAGGCAGATATCGAAGCCCTGCTTGCCCAGGGTTGTCATGCCGCCCCTGCCGTTACCGCATTGACCGTGCAAGACACCGTCAACGTCAGCGATTTCCGCGTGCTCGACCGCGAGTGGGTGCTGGCACAAGCCAATGCCGTGCTCAACGACGCCCAGGTGGCAGCGGTCAAGCTGGGGATGCTTGGCTCACTGGAAATGGTCGACACGGTGGTCGAACTGCTCCAGGCGCACCCGCACCTGCCCATGGTCTGCGACCCGGTGCTGCGCGCCGGCGGTGGCGGGCGCCTGGGCAAGGATGAGGTCGGCTACGCCATGCGCGAACGCCTGCTGCCCCTGGCAATCATTGCCACCCCCAACCTGCCTGAAGCACGCATCCTCGCCGAACTGCCCGAGGGCAGCGCCGACGAGTGCGCGGAAAAACTGCTGCCCTTCGTCAAACACCTGTTGATCACCGGTGGTCACGGCGACGAACATGAAGTCCATAATCGCCTGTACAGCCGCGACGGCGGGCGCGAAACCTTTACCTGCCAGCGTCTGCCCGGCAGTTACCACGGTTCCGGCTGCACCCTGGCCAGCGCCCTGGCCGGTCGGCTGGCCCAGGGCGAACAGCTCGCCAGCGCCGTCAAGACGGCGCTGGATTACACCTGGCGCACCTTGCGCGATGCCGAACAACTGGGCAAAGGCCAGTTCGTACCGCGTCGCCTGCCGCTGGATTTCTGCTCGTAGCACCGGAGGCCTGTGGAATGAAATTACGTGGCCTTTACGCCATCACCGATAGCCAATTGCTGGCCGGCAAGTTCCTCGCTTATGTCGAAGCGGCGCTGGAAGGTGGCGTCACCCTGCTGCAATACCGCGACAAAAGCAGCGACGAGGCCCGCCGCCTGCGGGAAGCCGAAGCACTGCGCAACCTGTGCGAGCGCTACAAGACCCAGTTGATCATCAACGACGACGCCGAGTTGGCCGCACGCCTGGGCGTCGGTGTGCACCTGGGCCAGACCGATGGCCCGTTGGCGCCAGTGCGGGCACTGCTCGGGCACAAGGCGATCGTCGGTGCCACCTGCCACGCCAGCCTGGCACTGGCCGAACAGGCCGCCAGCGAAGGTGCCACTTATGTCGCGTTCGGGCGTTTCTTCAACTCCAACACCAAGCCCGGCGCCCCCAGCGCAAACCTTGAACTGCTCGAACAGGCGCACCTCAAACTGCATATCCCGGTGTGCGCCATCGGCGGCATCACCCTGGACAACGCCGCCCCGCTGGTGGCCCACGGGGTCGACCTGCTGGCGGTGGTCCACGGCCTGTTCGGCGCCGACAGCACCAATGAAGTGACACGCCGCGCCCGCGCCTTCAATGAGCTGCTGCAGATCAAATAGTCTATTTTCCGTTTTCGAGAGCCCAACCATGTCCCGTTCCGAAACCCTGTTTGCCGATGCCCAGAAACACATCCCCGGCGGCGTGAACTCGCCTGTTCGTGCGTTCAAGAGCGTCGGCGGCACCCCGCTGTTCTTCAAGCACGCCGAAGGCGCGTACGTCACCGACGAAGACGACAAGCGCTATGTGGATTACGTCGGCTCCTGGGGCCCGATGATCCTGGGCCACAGCCATCCGGACGTGCTGGATGCGGTGCGCAAGCAACTGGTACACGGCCTGTCCTACGGCGCCCCGACCGCGATGGAAACCGAGATGGCCGACCTGGTCTGCTCGATCGTGCCGTCGATGGAAATGGTGCGCATGGTCAGCTCCGGCACCGAAGCGACCATGAGCGCGATCCGCCTGGCGCGGGGTTTCACCGGCCGCGACAGCATCATCAAGTTCGAAGGCTGCTACCACGGCCACTCCGACAGCCTGCTGGTCAAGGCTGGTTCTGGCGCACTGACCCAGGGCGTGCCGAGCTCGGCCGGCGTACCGGCAGCGTTCGCCAAACACACCCTGACCTTGCCGTTCAACGACCTCGAAGCCGTCGAGAAGATGCTCGGCGAAGTCGGCCAGGAAGTGGCGTGCATCATCGTCGAGCCAGTGGCCGGCAACATGAACTGCGTACCACCGGCACCGGGTTTCCTCGAAGGCCTGCGCAGCCTGTGCGACCAGCATGGCGTGGTGTTGATTTTCGATGAAGTGATGACCGGTTTCCGCGTCGCCCTCGGCGGCGCCCAGGCCCATTACGGCGTCACGCCGGACCTGAGCACCTTCGGCAAGATCATCGGCGGCGGCATGCCGGTGGGCTGCTTCGGCGGCAAGCGCAAGATCATGGAATGCATCGCGCCGCTGGGCCCGGTCTACCAGGCCGGCACCTTGTCGGGCAACCCACTGGCCATGGCCGCCGGCCTGACCACGCTGCGCCTGATCAGCCGCCCGGGCTTTCACGCCGAACTGACCGACTACACCACCCGCCTGCTCGACGGCTTGCAGGTTCGCGCTGACGCGGCAGGCATTCCGTTCGTGACCACCCAGGCCGGCGGCATGTTCGGCCTGTATTTCAGTGGCGCCGATGACATCGTCACCTTCGAAGACGTGATGGCCAGCGACACCGACCGCTTCAAGCGCTTCTTCCACCTGATGCTCGATGGCGGCGTGTACCTGGCCCCGAGCGCATTCGAGGCCGGCTTCACTTCCATCGCCCATGGCGAGACCGAGCTGAAGATCACCCTCGATGCGGCCGAACGGGCCTTTGCTGCGCTGAAATAAGCCTGTGGATAACTGACGCCGGCTGAAGCTGGCGTCAGTGATTGCCGACAACCTCCCGCCTTTTTCCTACGTATTTATGCCCCAAGCAGCTATTAGCATTCCCTCGCAGCAGAAAAACGAGTAAAGACTTTGTAAGGATGGCCCTGCTTATTTCATAATGCGCGCTTATTGGATCCCCCGGAGGGTCCGCGCGCCCCTCAGAGGTAAGTCGATTCCCATGAACCGCACCGGCCGCACCCTTGCCTTGGGCTGCCTGTTGCTCCTTCAGCCCCTGCTCGCGAATGCACAGGCAGGCGGTAACTCGTTGTTGATCCCGGCGCTGGGCCGTTGCACGCTCAATACCCAGCCACAAGATCTCGCACCGGCACTCGACGCCTGTCAAAAAGCGGCGGACGCAGGTGATGCACAAGCGCAATACGAGTTGGGCGAGTTCTACTACGAAGGCAAGGCTGCACCGCGCGACCTCAAAAAAGCCCTCGACTACTTCGAAAAAGCCTCACTGCAAGGCCATGCCCAGGCGCAATTCAAGCTCGGCGGCATGTTCTTCCATGGCGAAGGCGTGCCAGCCAACAACGTCCAGGCCTATATCGTCCTGAAGATGGCCGCGGTCAACGGCGCCGAAGAAGCCCTGGACACCGCCGACGAAGTCGCCGAGCAAATGCCCCGCGACGAATTGGAAGTGGCAACCCAGGTGCTGGGGCAGATCTTTCGCAAATACCTGATGGAATTGCAGAACGCCGATGGGCGTACGCCGTTTTCGCCATTACCCTGAACCATAGCCTCGCACCTGTAGGAGCTGCCGAGTGCAACGAGGCTGCGATCTTTTCCCAGACACTTGAGTCTCAAGCGAAAGTCAAGATCAAGATCAAGATCAAGATCAAGATCAAAAGATCGCAGGCTTCGCCAGCTCCTACAGGGCCCGGCGCAGCAACAACAATATTTTCTACTTCTCAGGCATCGGCATCGGAAACGGCATCACATTGCCGACCGCACCGCGGGCTTCGCTGATTTTCGGGGTGCCCAGGCGTTCGACTTCGTCGATGCGCACGATCGAATGCATCGGCACGAAGCTGCGCACCACGCCTTCGAACTGCGCCTTGAGCTTTTCCTCGCTCGGATCGACGACCACTTGCGTGCGCTCGCCAAAGACGAATTCTTCCACTTCCAGGAAACCCCACAGATCACTTTGATAGATCTGCTTGGCGTACATTTCGAACACCTGGCCCTGGTTGAGGAAAATCACCTTGTAGATTGGAGCTTCACGTTTGGTCATGGCTGGCGAAACACATCGGCGGGTAAAAATGAGGGCGCGAACTATAGCATAGCCACTGCTCGCACAGCGGTGGGAACCCAGGGACTTGTTCTCTATAATGCGCGGTTCTTTGAATCACGTGATGATCCCGTCCATGGCCAAGAAGCTTTACATCGAAACCCACGGTTGCCAGATGAACGAGTACGACAGCTCGCGCATGGTCGATCTGCTGGGTGAACACCAGGCCCTGGAAGTCACCGCACGCGCTGAAGACGCGGACGTGATCCTGCTCAACACCTGCTCGATTCGCGAACGCGCCCAGGACAGGGTGTATTCCCAGCTCGGCCGCTGGCGCGAACTGAAGTTGGCCAACCCGGAAATGGTCATCGCCGTAGGCGGTTGCGTGGCCAGCCAGGAAGGCGCGGCCATTCGTGATCGCGCACCCTACGTGGACGTGGTCTTTGGCCCGCAGACCTTGCACCGCCTGCCGGAGATGATCGATGCCGCGCGCAGCACCAAGCTGCCGCAAGTGGACGTCTCGTTCCCGGAAATCGAAAAATTCGACCACCTGCCCGAACCGCGTATCGACGGCCCGAGTGCCTATGTGTCGGTGATGGAAGGTTGCAGCAAGTACTGCACGTTCTGCGTGGTGCCCTACACCCGCGGCGAAGAAGTCAGCCGACCATTCGACGACGTGATCGCCGAAATCATCCACCTGGCGGAACACGGCGTGCGCGAAGTGACCCTGCTGGGGCAGAACGTCAACGGCTATCGCGGCCTGACCCATGACGGGCGCCTGGCGGATCTCGCCGAACTGATCCGCGTCGTGGCGGCAGTCGATGGCATCGACCGCATCCGCTACACCACGTCTCATCCGCTGGAGTTCTCCGACAGCCTGATCCAGGCCCACGCCGAAGTCCCCGAACTGGTCAAGCACCTGCACCTGCCGGTGCAATCGGGCTCCGACCGGATCCTTGCGGCCATGAAACGCAATCACACGGCGCTGGAGTACAAATCCAAGCTGCGCAAGTTGCGCGCGGCAGTGCCGGGGATCTGCATCAGCTCGGACTTTATCGTCGGCTTCCCTGGCGAAACCGAGAAAGACTTCCAGCAGACCATGAAGCTGATCGAAGACGTGGGCTTCGACTTCTCCTATTCCTTCGTCTACAGCCAGCGCCCTGGCACTCCGGCGGCCGACCTGGCGGACGACACCCCCGAAGAACTGAAAAAGGAACGGCTCAACGCCTTGCAACATCGCCTCAACCAGCAAGGTTTCGAGATCAGCCGACAAATGGTCGGCTCCGTCCAGCGGATTCTGGTGACCGATTACTCGAAAAAGGACCCGGGCGAGTTGCAAGGGCGGACCGAAAACAACCGCATCGTCAACTTCCGCTGCGACACCCCGGCCCTGATCGGCCAGTTCGCCGACGTGCACATCGACGCCGCGCAACCGCACTCCCTGCGCGGTTCGCTGATCCAGTAACCGCGATTACCTGTGGGAGCGAGCTTGCTCGCGATGGCGGCATGACAGTCAATACTCATGTTGAATGTGAGGCCCCCATCGCGGGCAAGCCTTGCTCCCACATGGGTTGTGCCAAGCCCTGTGATCCGATTCGCCTGTTTAAGAGCTTTCGCACCCAGCCTACTGGCGTTATCCTTGATTTCACCTTAATTGCCCCCGGGCGGCTAAAAACGACCTTGAACGCACCCATCGAACCACATCGCTTTATTCTCGAGCCCTTTGAGGCTCGCCGCTTCGCCAATCTGTGCGGGCAATTCGACGAGCACCTGCGCTTGATCGAACAGCGCCTGGCCATCGAGATCCGCAACCGCGGAAACCAGTTCGAACTGATCGGCGAACCCAAGCACACCACCTCCGCGGAAAACCTGCTGCGCCGTCTCTACCGGGAAACCAAGGGGAGCGAGCTGTCGCCGGATACGGTCCACCTGTTCCTGCAGGAGTCGGCTGTCGAAGAACTCGACAACCACGCCCCGTCGGAACCTGCCGTGGCCCTGCGCACGAAAAAAGGCATGATTCGCCCACGCGGCTTGAATCAGCAGCGCTACGTGAAGGAAATCCTGGGCAACGACATCAACTTCGGCATCGGCCCGGCCGGTACCGGCAAGACCTACCTGGCCGTGGCCTGCGCCGTCGATGCACTGGAACGCGAACAGGTGCGGCGCATCCTGCTGGTGCGCCCGGCGGTCGAAGCGGGTGAAAAACTCGGCTTCCTGCCCGGCGACCTGGCCCAGAAGATCGACCCGTATCTGCGCCCGCTCTATGACGCGCTGTATGAAATGCTCGGCTTCGAATACGTCGCCAAGCTGATCGAGCGCCAGGTCATCGAGGTTGCGCCGCTGGCCTACATGCGCGGTCGTACCCTGAACAACAGCTTCATCATCCTCGACGAAAGCCAGAACACCACGGTCGAGCAGATGAAAATGTTCCTGACCCGGATCGGCTTCGGCTCCACCGCCGTCATTACCGGGGACATCACCCAGGTCGACCTGCCCAAGGGCACCAAGTCCGGGCTGAACCATGTGATCCAGGTCCTCAAGGACGTGCCGGGCATCAGCTTCACGCACTTCATGCCCAAGGACGTCGTGCGCCATCCGTTGGTGCAACGCATTGTCGAAGCCTACGAGCGCTTCGAGAATCGCGCCGATGAAGACTCGGCCGAAAGCAAAGGCAATCGTCACAATGCTTGAACTCGACCTGCAAGTGGCCTGCGAACACGCCGCCCCCAACGAAGCCCAGTTCCGCCAATGGTGCGAACTGGCCCTGCGCCAGCGCAGTGCCGACTCGGAGCTGACGATCCGCCTGGTGGACGAACCCGAAGGCCGTGAACTGAACCACACCTGGCGGCAGAAAGACTACGCCACCAACGTGCTGTCGTTCCCCGCCGACGTACCCGACGAACTGCTCGACATCCCACTGCTGGGCGACCTGGTGATCTGCGTCCCGGTGGTGGAGCGTGAAGCGGCGGAACAAGACAAGACCCCTGAGGCCCACTGGGCCCATCTGGTGATTCACGGCTGCTTGCATCTACTGGGTTACGACCATATAGAAGATGACGAAGCCGAAGAAATGGAAGCACTGGAACGAACGTTGCTTGCAGAGCTGGGTCATCCCGACCCCTACGCCGGCGACGAACACTGATACATCAACCTGTAACGACAAAGGATTCAGAGTAATCGCTATGAGCGAAGATCGATCGAGCAACGGGCAGAAGTCATGGCTGGGCAAGCTCACCCAGGCTTTTGCCCATGAGCCGAAGAACCGCCAGGAGCTGCTGGAGCTGCTGCGCGACGCACACCAGAACAAACTGCTGGACAGCGAAGCGCTGGCCATCGTCGAAGGCGCCATCCAGGTCGCTGACCTGCAAGTCCGGGACATCATGGTCCCGCGCTCGCAGATGGTCAGCATCAAGGCGACCCAGACCCCTCGCGAATTTTTGCCCGCCGTGGTCGACTCCGCTCACTCGCGCTATCCGGTCGTCGGCGAGAGCCATGACGACGTCATGGGCGTGCTGCTGGCCAAGGACCTGCTGCCGCTGATCCTTCAGGAAAACGGCGACAGCTTCAACATCAAGGACCTGTTGCGCCCGGCCACCTTCGTGCCCGAGTCCAAGCGCCTGAACGTGCTGCTGCGTGAATTCCGCGCCAACCACAACCACATGGCCATCGTCATCGACGAATACGGCGGCGTGGCCGGCCTGGTCACCATCGAAGACGTGCTCGAGCAGATCGTCGGCGACATCGAGGACGAGCACGACGTCGAGGAAGACAGCTACATCAAGCCCCTGCCCAGCGGCGACTTCCTGATCAAGGCCCTGACGCCGATCGAGAACTTCAACGAGTTCTTCGACAGCCAATTCTCCGACGATGAGTTCGACACCGTCGGCGGCCTGGTGATGAGTGCTTTCGGGCATCTGCCCAAGCGCAACGAAACCACGGAAATCGGCTCCTGGCGCTTCCGCATCCTGAATGCCGACAGCCGTCGGATTCACTTGCTGCGCCTGTCGCCCATTAGCCGATAACCCCTGCGAGACCCGCTAAGGACAAAAATGCGCTGGATAACCCGCCCCGGCTGGCCCGGTAACCTGCTGGCCATGGCGGCCGGTGCGATCACCACCCTGGCCCTGGCGCCGTTCGACCTCTGGCCGCTGGCATTGCTGGCGGTCGGCTTGTTCTACGCCGGGCTACGCGAACTCTCGCCACGCCAGGCCCTGGGCCGAGGCTGGTGTTTCGGTTTTGGCCTGTTTGGTGCCGGCACCAGTTGGATCTACGTCAGTATCCACAACTTCGGCGGCGCCTCGGTGCTGCTCGCCGGGTTGTTGATGCTGCTGTTCATCGCCGCCATCGCCTGGTTCTTCGCCCTGCCCGCCTGGCTGTGGGCACGCTGGTTGCGCCGCAACGAGGCGCCGCTGGCCGATGCCCTGGCGTTCGCCGCGCTGTGGTTGGGCCAGGAAGCTTTCCGCGGCTGGTTCCTCACCGGGTTCCCCTGGCTGTATTCCGGTTACAGCCAGCTCAACGGCCCGCTGGCCGGCCTCGCGCCGCTGGGCGGGATGTGGCTGATTTCCTTCACCCTGGCCTTGACCGCCGCGCTGCTGTACAACGCGCCGCGGTTGATCCGCACCGGGCGCAAGGGCTTTATCGCCGCGGGCGTGGTGCTGCTGATCGGCCCATGGGTGGCCGGCCTGGCCCTCAAGGGCCATGCCTGGACCAGCCCCTCGGGCGACCCGCTGAGCGTCGCGGCGATCCAGGGCAACATCGAACAAAGCATGAAGTGGGACCCCGAGCAGCTCAACGCGCAGTTGGCGCTGTACCGCGACATGAGCTTTGCGTCCAAGCGCGTCGACCTGTTGATCTGGCCGGAGACCGCAGTACCGGTGCTCAAGGAATCTGCGCAGGGTTACCTGGACATGATGGGCAGCTTCGCCGCCGAGCGGCATTCGGCGTTGATTACCGGCGTACCGATTCGCCAATTGGTGCGTCACGAGAAGCGTTACTACAACGGCATCACCGTGACCGGCGAAGGTGACGGTACTTACTTGAAGCAAAAACTCGTGCCGTTCGGCGAGTACGTACCGCTACAGGACATCCTGCGCGGCCTGATCGCCTTCTTCGACCTGCCCATGTCGGACTTCGCCCGGGGCCCGGCCGACCAGCCACTGCTGCAAGCCAAGGGTTACCAGATCGCGCCGTTCATCTGCTATGAAGTGGTCTACCCGGAATTTGCCGCCAGCCTGTCAGCGCGCAGCGACCTGCTGCTGACCATCAGCAACGACACCTGGTTCGGCACTTCGATCGGCCCGCTGCAACACCTGCAAATGGCCCAGATGCGTGCCCTGGAAGCCGGCCGCTGGATGATCCGCGCCACCAACAACGGCGTGACCGGGCTGATCAACCCCTTCGGCCAGATCACCGCACAGATCCCGCAATTCGAGCGCGGCATCCTCTACGGCGAAGTGGTGCCGATGCATGACCTGACGCCTTACCTGCAATGGCGCTCGTGGCCGCTGATCATCTTGTGCGTGTTGTTGCTGGGCTGGGCGTTGATGACGGGACGGATGGCCAGGACGGTTTAAGGTTTTCGATAATCCTCGCTCCTGCTGGACTCTGTAGGAGCTGCCGAAGGCTGCGATCTTTTGATCTTGATCTTTCACTCCCGACTCAATTGTCTGGGACAAGATCGCAGCCTCGCTCCGCTCGACAGCTCCTACAGGTGCGTTCCAGCGGGATAATTTCACTTGCCGTTACAGTGCTCAACGGTAGAACAACGCATACCCCACCAGCCCCGCCGCCTCATTCATCAACTGCCCGGATTGCCAGATCGACTTGAACTCCGGCATCCAGCCGCCCAACGGCCGGGCATTGTCCTGCCCCAGGAAACCCACCGGCGCCGGTACCACTTCAAACCCCGCGCGCTCGAAACTCCAGACCGACCGCGGCATGTGCCAGGCCTGGGTGATCACCACGACCCGCTTGATGCCTTCCGGCAACAGGATCCCGGCGCTCATCTGGGCGTTTTCCCAGGTGGTGCGGCTACGTCCTTCCTGCCAGCGTACGTTGACGCCGAAATCCTCCAGCATCGAGTCGGCCATCAACTTGGCCTCGCTGGGTGGGGTGCCGTAGTGCAAGCCGCCCGTGGTCAGTACGGGCAAGCCCGACGCCTTGGCCAGTCGCGCCGCATAACGCTGGCGCTCAAGGCCAACACCGGTGGGTTGGTCGGCGCCCCAGGCCAGGTCGCCGCGCTCGCGACCAGAACCCAGCACCACGATGGCGTCGGCACGCTGGGCCAGGGTCGCCCATTCACTGCGCAGCAGCGGCGGCTCACGCTCCAATGCCTTGGCAGTCCACTGCACCACCACCGGCAGGCTCATCAACCAGAACCCGCCCAGGCCCACGGCGAAACACAGCCGGGCCAGGCGCGGCCGAGATTGGCGCCACCACCAGGCCAGCGCCAACAGCAGCAAAAGAATGCCGGGCGGCAATAAAAGTTGTTTGATGAAATAGCGAAACGGCATCGGGCATCTCCATAGATGCCCGAAGCCTAAGTGGGTTGACGCAAAGCGACAACAGATTCGAAAAAGCCTTGAACCAAAAAAGCGACACGCGTGAATCCGGCTTTACTTAAACTGCAGCGACCGGATCTTTACAGCATCCTTATCAGGCGTCCGGTCCTTGAGCCACACAACCTTGGCCGAACGGGGCGTATCGAGACGCTTGAGTACCTGGGCCCCACTGGTGGAGGTTTGATGTCCGACCTGTTCGAGGTAAGCCTCGACCAGTTCGAACTCCGCGGGGCTCAAGCCTCGCAGTTCCAGCTCTACCGGGCGTTCATCACGCAAGCGACCGGCGGTTCTTGCAGCGTCCAGGGCCACCCCGAGACGATCGATCAGTTTTTCGTACAACTCAGGTGTAGCGACTTTTCGTTGTGATTCAACCATCCCTCACCTCATTGAAGATAAGACTCACTCCCCATTGAGAAGCTTAGCTTCGCTGGGCAAACCGGCAGGGCGCCGCGACCAACGGCCCTGAACACGGGTCATCGCCGATGATCGGCAATGGCTCGGCGGTGGTTCGGCAGCAATCAGGGTTTCCCTCGGCAGAGCGCGGTCATGTATGCTACGGCGCTTCCTGTAACTCCACTTCCAGCTTGGCTGGGCATCGAAAACGCCGCATTCGGCGTCGTCTGCGTCCAGCATGGCAACGAAGAGGATTGGGCCACCCCATTCAGTACAAAAGTAGCCATGCACGAACACTACCAGCCCCGTGAAATCGAAGCCGCCGCCCAGTCGTTCTGGGACGAGCAAAAGTCCTTTGAAGTCAGCGAACAGCCAGGCAAGGAGACTTTCTACTGCCTGTCGATGTTCCCTTACCCCAGCGGCAAGCTACACATGGGGCACGTGCGCAACTACACCATCGGCGACGTGATCTCCCGCTACCAGCGCATGCAAGGCAAGAACGTCCTGCAACCCATGGGTTGGGACGCCTTCGGCATGCCGGCGGAAAACGCCGCGATGAAGAACAACGTGGCCCCCGCCAAGTGGACCTACGAAAACATCGCCTACATGAAGACCCAGCTGCGCAGCCTGGGCCTGGCGGTGGATTGGTCCCGCGAGGTCACCACCTGCAAGCCCGACTACTACCGCTGGGAACAATGGCTGTTCACCCGCCTGTTCGAAAAAGGCGTGATCTACCGCAAGAACGGCACCGTGAACTGGGACCCGGTGGACCAGACCGTACTGGCCAACGAGCAAGTGATCGACGGTCGCGGCTGGCGCTCGGGCGCGCTGATCGAAAAGCGCGAAATCCCGATGTACTACTTCAAGATCACCGCCTACGCGGATGAGCTCCTGGAGAGCCTCGACGAACTGACCGGCTGGCCCGAGCAGGTCAAGACCATGCAGCGCAACTGGATCGGCAAGTCCCGGGGCATGGAAGTGCAGTTCCCCTACGACGTCGCCTCCATTGGCGAAGCCGGCACCCTGAAAGTCTTCACCACCCGCCCGGACACCCTGATGGGCGCCACGTATGTGGCCGTGGCCGCCGAGCATCCGCTGGCCACCCTGGCGGCACAGAACAACCCTGAGCTGCAGGCGTTCATCGCCGAATGCAAGGGCGGCAGCGTCGCCGAAGCCGACGTCGCCACCCAGGAGAAGAAAGGCCTGCCAACCTCGCTGTTCGTCGAGCACCCGCTCACCGGCGAGAAACTGCCGGTGTGGGTCGCCAACTACGTGCTGATGCACTACGGCGACGGCGCTGTCATGGCAGTGCCGGCCCACGACGAGCGCGATTTCGAATTCGCCCACAAGTACAACCTGCCGGTCAAAGCCGTGGTGCGCACCAGCGCCGGCGACCAGACCCCGGAACCTTGGCAGGACGCCTATGGCGAACATGGCGAGCTGATCAACTCCGGTGAGTTCAACGGCCTGGATTTCCCTGGCGCGTTCGATGCCATCGAAGTTGCCCTGATCAAGAAGAACCTCGGTGCCTCGCGCACCCAGTTCCGCCTGCGGGACTGGGGCATCAGCCGCCAACGCTACTGGGGCTGCCCGATCCCGATCGTGCATTGCGACACCTGCGGTGACGTACCGGTGCCGGAAGATCAACTGCCCGTGGTCCTGCCGGAAGACGTCGTACCCGACGGCGCCGGTTCGCCCCTGGCGCGCATGCCCGAGTTCTATGAGTGCAGCTGCCCGAAATGCGGCGCACCGGCCAAGCGTGAAACCGACACCATGGACACCTTCGTCGAGTCGTCCTGGTACTACGCGCGCTACGCCTCGCCGCACTATCAAGGCGGCCTGGTGGAAAAATCCGCGGCTGACCACTGGTTGCCAGTGGACCAGTACATCGGCGGCATCGAACACGCCATTCTCCACCTGCTCTACGCACGCTTCTTCCACAAGCTGATGCGTGACGAAGGCCTGGTGAGCTCCAACGAGCCATTCAAGAACCTGCTGACCCAAGGCATGGTGATCGCCGAGACTTACTATCGTCGCGAAGCCAACGGTGCCTACACCTGGTTCAACCCGAGCGACGTCGAGCTCGAACGCGACAGCAAGGCCAAGGTCATCAGCGCCAAGCTGATCGCCGACGGCCTGCCGGTGGAAATCGGCGGCACCGAGAAAATGGCCAAGTCGAAGAACAACGGCGTCGACCCACAGTCGATGATCGACCAGTTCGGCGCAGACACCTGCCGCCTGTTCATGATGTTCGCCTCGCCACCTGACATGAGCGCAGAGTGGTCTGATTCGGGCGTCGAGGGTTCGCACCGTTTCCTCAAGCGCGTCTGGCGCCTGGCGCAAGCCCACGTCACCCAGGGCCTGCCGGGCAAACTGGACGTCGCCAGCCTGAACGACGAGCAGAAAGCCATTCGCCGCTCGATCCACCTGGCCATCAAGCAGGCCAGCCATGACGTCGGCCAGAACCACAAATTCAACACCGCCATCGCCCAGGTGATGACGCTGATGAACGTGCTGGAAAAAGCCGCGCAAGGCACCGAGCAGGATCGCGCACTGGTTCAAGAAGGCCTGGAAGCCGTGACGTTGCTGCTCGCGCCGATCACCCCGCACATCAGCCACGAACTGTGGAATCAACTGGGTCACGCCGATCCGGTGATTGACGCACGCTGGCCGCTGGTGGACGAAACCGCGCTGGTGCAGGACAGCCTGACCCTGGTCATCCAGGTCAACGGCAAGCTGCGCGGCCAGATCGAAATGCCGGCCGCCGCCACTCGCGAAGAAGTCGAAGCCGCTGCACGGGCGAATGAAAACGTACTGCGCTTCGTCGATGGCCTGACGATTCGCAAAGTGATCGTCGTGCCCGGCAAGCTGGTCAACATCGTCGCAAGCTAATTGGATCGGGCGCGGGCTTGAGCCTGGCGCCGAATACAACCTGCGGGGTCGCATGATCGACCCCCATAGGGTTCAAGGGGAGCAACAAGATGATCAAACGTAATCTGCTGGTAGTGGGCCTGGCGGTCCTGTTGAGCGCCTGCGGCTTCCAACTGCGCGGCACCGGCACCACCGAGCTGGCGATCAAGGAACTGGACCTCAGCGCACGGGACGCCTATGGCGACACCGTGAAACTGCTGCGCGACACCCTGGAAAACAGTGGCGTGAAAGTCTACAGCGGGGCCCCGTACAAGCTGGTACTGACCCGTGAACAGCAGAGCCAGCGCAGCCTGAGCTATGCCGGTGCTGGTCGTTCCGCCGAGTACGAACTGAACAACGTACTGAGCTATGAGATCCGCGGCCAGAACAACCTGGTACTGCTGGACGACAAGCTGCAGGTGCAGAAGGTCTACCTGCACGATGGCAACAACATTACCGGCTCCGACCAGGAGTCGAGCGAAGTGAGCGGCGAAATGCGTCGTGACCTCGTACAGCGCATGATGCTGCGCCTGCAACAGTTGAGCCCGGCCCAACTGGACCAGTTGCAACAGACCGCCGACGCCAAGGCCAAAGCCGAAGCCGATGCGCTGGAAGCGGCACGCAAGGCTGAAGCGGAAACCCCGCAACAGTCGCCGATGCAGATCCCGGCTGAATAAGCCTTGCGGGGCGCTCCGGTGCCCCGCTCGCCTTCTCTTATGAAGCTCGCTCCCGCCCAACTCGGCAAACACCTGCAAGGCGCCCTCGCGCCGGTCTACATCATCAGTGGCGATGACCCGCTGCTGTGCCAGGAAGCCGCCGACGCCATCCGCGCCGCTGCACGCCAGCAAGGCTTCGACGAACGCCAGGTCTTCGCCGCCGACGCCAGTTTCGACTGGGGCACGCTGCTGCAGGCCGGGGCGAGCATGTCGTTGTTCGCCGAAAAACGCCTGCTGGAGCTGCGTTTGCCGTCTGGCAAACCCGGTGACAAAGGCGCCGCTGCGCTGATCGAATATTGCTCACGCCCGGCCGAGGACACCGTGCTGCTCATCAGCTTGCCGAAACTCGACGGCAGCGCGCAAAAGACCAAATGGGGCAAGGCCCTGGTCGAAGGCCAGCAGACCCAGTTCGTGCAAATCTGGCCGGTGGATGTCAGCCAGTTGCCCAGCTGGATCCGCCAGCGCCTGTCCCAAGCCGGTCTCTCGGCCAGCCAGGACGCAGTGGAGCTGATTGCCGCCCGGGTCGAAGGCAACCTGCTGGCCGCTGCCCAGGAAATCGAAAAGCTCAAGCTGATGGCCGAGAGCGGGCAGATCACCGTGGAAACGGTGCAGGCTGCCGTGGCCGACAGTGCGCGCTTCGATGTCTTCGGGCTGACCGATGCGATCCTCAACGGTGAGGCCGCCCATGCCCTGCGCATGCTCGAAGGCCTGCGGGGCGAAGGCGTCGAGCCGCCGGTGATCCTCTGGGCCCTGGCCCGGGAATTGCGTCTGCTGGCCAACCTGTCGCTGCAATACAGCCAGGGCGTACCGCTGGACAAGGCCTTCAGCCAGGCCCGCCCGCCCGTCTGGGACAAACGCAAACCGCTGATGAGCAAGGCCCTGCAACGCTATTCCGCGTCGCGTTGGGCGCAATTGCTGCTCGAAGCCCAGCGCATCGATGCGCAGATCAAGGGCCAGGCCGCTGGCTCACCGTGGATGAGCCTCAGTCGCTTGTCGCTGTTGATGGCTGGGCAGCGACTCCCTTTGCCCGCTGAATAACACAGTACCTGTGGCGAGGGAGCTTGCTCCCGCTGGACTGCGTGTAGGAGCTGCCGAAGGCTGCGATCTTTTGATCCTGATCTTTCGCTTGCGACTCAACTGCCTGGGACAAGATCGCAGCCTCGCTGCGCTCGACAGCTCCTACAGTCGCAGCCCAGCGGGAGCAAGCTCCCTCGCCACAAAAGCGCTTCATCTCAGATGAAATTTCCTACGCAATGCAGGGACTGGACAACCACCCAACTCTGTCCCATGATTTGCCCCGCAAAAACCACCCCACGAGAGTACCCATCATGAGCAAAAAGCCATCCAAGCATGGCCCCAACAAGGCCAAATCCATCGTCGCCCAGCCCCTGTTCCGCAGCCGCCAGGAACGACCCGCCAAGGGCAAAGGCAGCTACCGCCGCGAAGCCTTCCAGTCTGACAACTGGGAGGCTTCTTGCTTTCTGGCCGCTTGAAACAACCGGACAAGCCCTACGCCCCTTTCGCATGTTAAGGTCAGCACCTGATTTGTATTTCTGGACCCGTGCATGCCCTTCTGTCTTTCCCATCGTTGGCCACTGCGCCAAATGATTGTTGCCGCAAGCGTTGCCCTGCTTGTCGCCTGCGCCGAAAAACCTACAGCCGCCGACGCCCAACCGCTCCAGACAGCCCCCGCCGTGACCGTTCCGGCCATCGTGCCGCCCTTGGTGCCCACCGGTGATGACCTGGCCATTGCGCCTACCCAGACCTTCGCTGAATGGCAGGCCGGGTTTCGCAAGGAAGCCCTGGCCGCCGGGATCCGCGCCGATTTGTTCGACCGTGCGTTTGTCGGCGTCAGCCCGGACATGAGCGTGATCAAGGCCGATCGCAGCCAGCCGGAATTCACCCGTCCCGTGTGGGAATACCTCGATGGCGCGCTGTCACCACTGCGGGTCAACAAAGGCAAGAGCCTGATCCAGCAGAACGCCCAGATCCTGCAAAGCATCGAGCAGCGTTATGGCGTCGATCGCGAAGCGCTGGTAGCGGTGTGGGGCATGGAGAGCAACTTCGGCCAGTTCCAGGGCAGCAAGTCGGTGATCAACTCACTGGCGACCCTGGCCTACGAAGGACGGCGCCCGGGGTTTGCCCATGCGCAACTGATCGCCGCGCTGCAAATCCTGCAACAGGGCGATATCACACCGGAAAAAATGCTCGGCTCCTGGGCCGGCGCCATGGGCCAGACCCAGTTCATTCCCACCACGTACAACACCCATGCAGTGGATTTCGACGGCGACGGTCGCCGCGACATCTGGGGCAGCTCCACCGACGCCCTGGCCTCGACCGCCCACTACCTGCAAAGCTCCGGCTGGCAGCGTGGCCAGCCGTGGGGGTTCGAGGTCGATCTCCCAGAGGGCTTCGACTACACACTGGCCGATGGCACGATCCGCAAGCCTGTTGCTGAATGGGAGCGACTGGGGGTTTCAGAATATGGTGGCCTGCCAATAACCCCGGATGATAAACAGCTGTCGGCGTCCCTGCTCCTGCCGGCCGGCCATCGCGGCCCGGCGTTCCTGATCTTCGATAACTTCCGCGCCATCCTCAAGTACAACAACTCGTCGTCCTATGCCTTGGCGGTCGGGCTGTTGTCAAAACGCTTTACCGACGGCGGGCTGGTCTACAGCCAGTGGCCCAAGGAGGACCTGCCCCTGAGCCGCAGCGAACGCATCGAGCTGCAAACCCTGCTGGGCAAGCACAACTACGACGCGGGCAACCCCGACGGCATCATCGGCGCCAACACTCGCAAGGCCATCCGCAGCGCCCAGCAATTCTTCGGCTGGCCGGCGGATGGGTATCCGACGCACCAGTTGCTGGAGGCGTTGCGTAGCCGCTGAATTGGTTTCTGGCGGCTACCGCTATCGCGAGCAGGCTCGCTCCCACATTCGATCAACCTGTGGGAGCGAGCTTGCTCGCGATGACTGAGTGACAGACGCTACACGACTAGCGACCGACCACCACATCCTGCTCCAGCACCAACCTCTTCTCCCCCGCATCCAATCCCACCAACGCCCCCATGGGCAAGGTCAGGTTCGGATCGCAGTGCCCGCTGCGCCAGCCGGACAGCACCGGGATGCGCAATGGCTCGAAGGTCTGCTTGAGCAAGCGGTTCAACGCCTCGACGTCGACCCCGGCCACATCCCCCACCAAAACGCCGCGTAGCTGGTGCAACGTGCCGGCCAACCGCAGTTGCGTCAGCAGTCGGTCGATGCGGTACAGCGGCTCGTTGACGTCTTCGATGAACAGGATCACCCCTTCGGCGTCGATCTGATAAGGCGTGCCCATGGTCGCGGCAATCATCGACAAATTGCCGCCCAGCAGACGCCCGTGGGCGATGCCTGACTCGACGGTGGTCAATGGGTAGGCGGCGGGGTGGTTCAGCGTGCTGCCGGACTTCAACTGTCCATGCAGCAGGCTGAAAAACGAGGTGACGGTTGGGGGTTCCTTGTCGCCTAGCAGATCGGCGTTGAGCAACGGCCCGTGGAAGGTCACGAAGCCTGCGTAGCGGCTGATGGCCAGGTGCAGGGCGGTGATGTCGCTGTAGCCTACGAATGGTTTGGGGTTGCGTTTCAAGAGCTCGAAATCGATACGATCGAGTAGACGGGGGGTGCCGTAGCCGCCGCGTAGGCAGATGATGGCTTTGACTTCTGGGTCGGCGAAGGCGGTGTGCAGGTCGTTGAGCCTTGTCTCGTCGCTGCCGGCCAGGTAGTCGTTCTTTTCATAGACGCCTGGGTATATTCGCAGCTCATGGCCCCGGGCGCGCATCCATTGGATGGCTTTTTCCGTGTCCAGGGGGGCGGGACCGGCGGGGGCGATCACTGCGATCAGGCCTTCTTGAGGGAGGGCTGGGACGGGGTGGTGTGGGGTTAGGGCCATGGGGTTCCCGGTTTTCTTGATCGTGTGTATATCCGTTTTTTTTGTAACGGCGGCTGGCGGTTCCGCTCTTACAGCGGGTCACTTTTGGAAAGAGCGCCAAAAGTAACCAAAAACGCTCTGCCCCACCACTCGGTGCCTCGCCTAGGCTCGGCATGCCCTCACTCCGGCATTGCTCCGTGGGCCGCCGCGAAGGGCCATCCATGGCCCAGCGCGGCTATCCCGGCATCCATGCCGGGATGCCCACTGCGCAATGCCTGCGTTCGGCCAGCGTGGTTTAACGGGGCGCCTCAGATCAAGATCAAGATCAAGATCAAGATCAAGATCAAGATCAAGATCAGAAGCAAAAGCGGTCGGGGCTGGCATTTATGTGGCTGCACCACTGCTATCGCGAGCAAGCTCGCTCCCACACTGGACCTTCAGCAACCACAAAACTCATGTAAACCGCAGATCCCCTCTGTGGGAGCGAGCCTGCTCGCGATGAGGCCGGCACATCCAACAGCTTCATCGACTGTGACACCGCCATCGCGAGCAGGCTCGCTCCCACATTGGATTTTTCGGTAGCCACAAACGCATATACACCACAGAACCCTGTGGGAGCGAGCTTGCTCGCGATGAGGCAGGCACATCCAACATCACCGCAAACTGGGACATCGCCATCGCGAGCAAGCTCGCTCCCACAGGAGAAACGCGGTCTCACCAAGAACCAGGTCGGCTCTAAGGCCGCCTCGCGGTGGACGTTGATCTGGGGCGCCCCGTTAACCACGATGGCTGAACGCAGGCATTGGTTCGTGGGCAACCCGGCATGGATGCCGGGTTAGCCGCGCTGGGCCATGGATGGCCCTTCGCGGCGGCCCACGAACCAATGCCGGAGTGAAGGCATGCCGAGCCTAGGCGAGGCACCGAGTGGTGGGGCAGAAGCGCTTTGGTTACTTTCGCGCTTTTCGAAAGTGACCCGCCGTAAGGGCGGAACCATAAGCCGCCATTACACAAATAACGGATACACACCCCACCCAAAAACTCAGGAACCCAAAAGCTCAGCCTTGACCAACTTAGCCTGCTCATCCGCATGATACGAAGACCGCACCAACGGCCCCGAAGCCACGTTCTTGAAGCCCATCTTGTACCCTTCCTCGGCAAACCAGGCAAAGGTATCCGGATGCACAAAACGCTGCACCGGCAGGTGACTACGCGAAGGCTGCAGGTACTGGCCCAAGGTCAGCATGTCGATGTCATGCTCACGCATGCGCTTCATGACCTCGATGACTTCCTCGTCAGTTTCACCCAGGCCCAGCATCAAGCCAGACTTGGTCGGAATGTGCGGCATCATCTGCTTGAAGCGTTGCAGCAAGGTCAACGACCACTGGTAATCCGAACCCGGACGCGCGGCCTTGTACAGGCGCGGCACGGTTTCCAGGTTGTGGTTGAACACATCCGGTGGCTCGGCGGCGGTGATTTCCAGGGCGATGTCCATGCGGCCACGGTAATCGGGCACCAGGGTTTCCAGCTGGACGTTCGGCGACAGCTTGCGGATCTCGCGGATGCAGTCGGCAAAGTGCTGGGCACCGCCGTCACGCAGGTCGTCACGGTCCACCGAGGTGATGACCACGTACTTGAGCTTCAGGTCGGCGATAGCGATGGCCAGGCTTTCCGGCTCGTTGGTGTCCAATGGCTTCGGACGGCCGTGGCCAACGTCACAGAATGGGCAGCGACGGGTGCAGATGTCGCCCATGATCATGAACGTGGCAGTGCCGCCGGAGAAGCACTCGCCCAGGTTCGGGCAGGAGGCTTCTTCGCAGACGCTGTGCAGCTTGTGCTTGCGCAGCAGGGCCTTGATCCGGTCGACTTCCGGGGACACCGGGATGCGCACGCGGATCCAGTCAGGCTTCTTCGGCAATTCGGTGGTCGGGATGATCTTGACCGGGATGCGTGCAACCTTCTCGGCGCCGCGCAGCTTGACGCCGGCCTCTACCTTGGCACGTGGGGCCGGACGCTCGGTGACGTCCTGCGTCGGGATAATGGTTTGCACTGCATCAGTAGTCATATCAGTCGATTCCGCCCGTGAGGGTCGTCTGCTCAGCATAGTCGAGGTGTTTGACGAGCTGCGCGCGCAGCCGGGCACTTACCTCGGCAAATTCAATCGATCCTGCATGCTCGCTCAACTGGGTCATCGCCAGTCCCGCGTAGCCACAGGGATTAATCCGTCGAAATGGCGCAAGGTCCATGTCCACGTTCAGCGCCAGGCCATGAAACGAACAGCCGTGGCGGATTCGCAATCCCAAGGAGGCGATCTTCGCCCCGTCGACATAGACGCCCGGCGCATCCGGCTTGGCCGCCGCCGTCACACCGTAGCTGGCCAGCAGCTCGATCAGGCATGTCTCCATGCGGGTGACCAGCTCGCGCACGCCAAACCCCAGCTTGCGCACATCCAGCAACAGGTAGGCGACCAGTTGGCCAGGGCCATGGTAGGTCACCTGCCCGCCCCGGTCGACCTTCACCACCGGGATATCCCCCGGCAGCAACAGGTGCTCGGCCTTGCCGGCCTGGCCCTGGGTGAACACCGGTGGGTGTTCCACCAGCCAGACTTCATCGTCGGCGGTGGTGCCGCGTTCGTTCGTGAAGCGTTGCATGGCATGCCAGACCGGCTCGTAAGCCATCGTGCCCAGCTCGCGAAAGCCCAGCGTGCCCGGCATCACAACACCATGTGCACGAAACCGGTCGCACGCAGCTCGCTGTTGATGTCGTAGAGCTGTTCCTGGCCGGTGGCAATGATGTGCAACTGGATCGTCGTGTACTTGCCGTTGGTACTCTGGCGCTCGGCCAGGGTCTTGTGGTCAACGGTGGCATGTTTTTCAAGGATCGCAATGATCCGATCCTTGAAACCCACACCGGTGTCGCCGATGACCTTGATCGGATAATCCGCGCAGGGGAATTCGATCTTTGGCGCTTTTACTTCAGAGTCTGTCATGGGGTAACGGCCTCGTAAGCCGTGGTAACGCACATGGCCCCGCTCCGGATGGGAACGAGGCCATGCAGGTCAACACTTCAATCAGTTGAACAAGCCGTAGAAGAATAGACGGATGCTATCCCACATGCGGCGGAAGATACCACCTTCCTCGACCGCGTCCAGAGCGATCAGGTCGGCGCTGTGCACCACTTTGTCGTCCAGTTTGACTTCGACTTTACCGATCACGTCGCCCTTGGCGATGGGAGCGGTCAGTTGCGGGTTCATGGTCATGCTGGCAGCGAGCTTCTTGAGCTGGCCTTTAGGCAAGGTCATGGTCAGGTCTTGGGCCAGACCGGCCTTCACTTGATTGGTGGTGCCTTTCCAGACCTGGGCCTGGGCCAGTTCGGTGCCCTTCTGGTAGAAGGTCTGGGTTTCGAAGAAGCGGAAACCGTAGGTCAGCAGCTTCTGGGTTTCAGCGGCCCGGGCCACTTCGCTGCTGGTGCCGAAGACGACGGCGATCAGGCGCATGCCTTCACGGACAGCCGAGGACACCATGCAGTAGCCGGCCTCGTCGGTGTGGCCGGTCTTCAGGCCATCGACGGTCTTGTCGCGCCACAGCAGCAGGTTGCGGTTAGGCTGCTTGATGCCGTTCCAGAAGAATTCCTTCTGGGAGTAGATGGCATAGTGCGCCGGGTCTTCGTGAATGATCGCCCGTGCCAACAGCGCCATGTCGTGAGCCGACGAGTAGTGCTCAGGGTTCGGCAGACCGGTAGGGTTCATGAAGTGGCTGTTGGTCATGCCCAGGTCGGCCACGGTTTTGTTCATCATGTCGGCGAACGCATCTTCGCTGCCGGCGATGTGCTCGGACAGGGCGACGCTGGCGTCGTTGCCGGACTGGATGATGATGCCGTGCAGCAGGTCGCTGACGGTCACTTGCGAACCGACCTTGATGAACATCCGCGAACCGCCGGTACGCCAGGCGTTTTCGCTGACGGTCACCGGATCGTTTTCACCGATCTGGCCGCGACGAATTTCCAGGGTGGCGATGTAGGCGGTCATCAGCTTGGTCAGGCTGGCCGGTGGCAGGCGCTGGTCACCGTTGTTCTCTACCAGGACCTCGCCGCTGCTGGCATCCATGAGCACAAAGGATTTGGCGGCCAATTGAGGAGGCGCAGGCATCATCTCGACCGCGAACGCGGCTGGGGAGAGAAGCAGCGGGACTAGCAGGCAAAGGCGTTTGGCAAAGGTGGTGATGTTCATCCGTCTCTCGAAATCGCTAATGGGACTGCCCGAAGGCAAAACTAAAACAGGCAACCTTCTAACGGGTCGCCGCGTATTTAAGTTGCTCACTCACAACCCTTGCCGGGCTTTTATTATTCATGGAGCCAACAACCTGACCCGCTCCAACCGCAAGCGGGCCTCAATCAATTACTCGGCGGTGACCAGGCTCGGCGAACCGAGATTGGCCAGGCGCACACTGTTCTGCACTTGCTGGACTTCACCCGGAGAACCGATTGGCCCCAGGCGCACCCGATGCAGTGTCTGCTGGTTGCGCACGATCGAGCTGATGAACACCGGAGCGCTCACCATCGAGCTGAGCTTCGACCTCAGCAGCTCGGCAGCGTCCGGGTTGGCGAACGCGCCCACTTGCAGAAACTGGCCAGACGCTGTTGCAGAAGCGTTTTTTTTTGCGTCGAGCTGAACGGGCACTACGGCCGCCGCGTGCTGCTGCGGCGGTGGCGTCCACTGCTCGACCGTACCGGTGGACGCCGTTACGGTCGGCGCGGCATTTTGCGCCACTTTCGGCTCGTTGAGCATCAAAGGCGCCGGACGGCCGCGTTGGGCCCACCATTCCTGCGGGTCGATACCTTCAACCTTGACCCGCGCGGTGCCGATTTCAGCGTAACCAAGTTTTTTCGCCGCCGCATACGACAAGTCGATGATGCGGTCGGAATAGAACGGCCCACGGTCATTGACCCGCAGGATCACGCTCTTGTTGTTGTCCAGGTTGGTCACCCGCACATAGCTGGGCAGCGGCAAGGTCTTGTGGGCCGCGCTCATGCCATACAGGTCATACACTTCGCCGTTGGCGGTGTTCTGGCCGTGGAACTTGGTGCCATACCAGGACGCCGTGCCCGAGGCCACGTAGCGCTTGGAGTCGGACAGCGGGAAATAGGTCTTGCCCAGCACCGTGTACGGGTTGGCCTTGTAGGGGCCAGTGTGCAGGGTCGGCGTGGCGTCGGGAATGCGCGAGACATCCACGTCCCACCACGGCGCGCCGTCCTTGTGGGCCCGGTTGATGTCCAGGCCGGGCGTCGCGCGCACGGCGGTGGAGTTTTTCTGGGCCGGCGCGCGGCTGGTCGAACAACTGACGACCAACAGCGACAGCGCGGCCAACGCCACGAGCTTGAGGGGCTTGGCTTTCAGGGGTAGATAGGTAGGCAATGCCCGCATTATTTGACGCCCCGTGCTTTGACCAGCTCTTCAGACAGTTGATATACGGCCATGGCGTACATCACGCTGCGGTTATAACGCGTAATCGCGTAGAAATTCTTCAGGCCCATCCAATATTCGGGGCCTTGTTCGCCTTCCAGGCGTATCGCGGTGACCGGCATGTCGTCACGCAGCGCATCATGACTCGACCAGCCCAACGCCCGCAACTCCCCGACGGTTTTCGTCGGCTCGATGCCCTCGGTCAGGCCCTCGTCCACCTGCTCGCCACGCACGTCGGCCCGGCTGACCACCGGCTGGCCGGCTTCCCAGCCGTGGCGCTTGAAATAGCTGGCAACACTGCCGATGGCATCGGTCGGGTTGGTCCAGATATTGATGTGGCCGTCGTCGTCGAAGTCCACCGCGTAAGCGCGAAAACTGCTGGGCATGAATTGCGGCAAGCCCATGGCCCCGGCATAGGAACCCTTGAGGGTCAGCGGGTCGACCTGCTCTTCGCGGGCCAGCAGCAGGAACTCGCGCAGCTCCTTGCGGAAGAATTCGGCGCGCGGCGGGTAGTCGAAGCCCAGGGTCGACAGTGCGTCGATCACCCGGAAATTCCCGGTGTTACGGCCAAAGAAGGTCTCGACGCCAATGATCGCCACAATGAACTGGGCCGGTACGCCGTATTCCTGCTCGGCACGGGCCAGGGCCGCCTCGTGCTGGCGCCAGAAGTCCACGCCCCGGGCGATACGCGCCTCGGTGATGAACATCGGCCGGTACTCGCTCCACTGCTTGACCCGCTCGGCGGGCCGGGAGATGGCGTCAAGGATCGACTGCTTGCGCTCGGCCTCGCGAAACACCCCCATCAGTTGCTCACCGGCAAAACCGTAGTCGCGGGTCATCTCACCGACGAATTCGGCCACCTGCGGCGAGCCTTCGTATTCGCCGGCCTGGGCCTGGGACGCACCGCCCAGGAAGCCGACCAGGCCGATCCACGGCGCATATCGCGTCGACCAGCCACGCATTGCTTGCATTGAACTCTTCACCTTATTCAAACCTGCGCGATCCACTTGCGATGCGTATGAATCGACATCAAGACCCCAAACGCTGACAGTAGTGTCACCAGCGAAGTTCCTCCGTAGCTAATGAATGGCAACGGCACCCCCACGACCGGCAACAGGCCACTGACCATACCGATGTTGACGAAAACATAAACAAAAAACGTCATGGTCAGGCTGCCCGCCAGCAACTTGCCGAACAACGTCTGGGCCTGGGCGGTGATCACCAGCCCCCGGCCGATCAGCAGCAAATAGATCAACAGCAGCACGCAGATGCCCACCAGGCCGAACTCCTCGCCCATCACGGCGATGATGAAGTCGGTATGGCTTTCCGGCAGAAAGTCCAGGTGCGACTGGGTGCCCATCAGCCAACCCTTGCCGAACACCCCGCCGGAGCCGATGGCGGCCTTGGACTGGATGATGTTCCAGCCGGTGCCCAGCGGATCGCTCTCCGGGTCGAGGAAGGTCAGGATGCGTTGCTTCTGGTAGTCGTGCATCACGAAGTACCACATGGCCACCGACACCGGCACGGCGATGGCGACCACGCTGAGGATCCAGCGCCAGCGCAACCCGCCCATGAACAGCACGAAAGCGCCGCCGGCCAGGATCAGCAGCGAAGTGCCGAGGTCCGGCTGGCGCACGATCAGGATGAACGGGATGCCAATCAGCAACAGGCTGATGCACACGTGCTTGAGCTGCGGCGGCAGGGTGCGCTTGGACAGGTACCAGGCGATGGTCGCCGGCATGATGATCTTGAGGAACTCCGATGGCTGGAAGCGGATCACCCCGGGAATGTTGATCCAGCGAGTGGCGCCCATGGCGTTGTGGCCCATCACGTCCACCACCACCAGCAGGCTCACGCCCACCACATAGGCCAGCGGCACCCAGCGGGCCATGAAGCGCGGCTCGAGCTGGGCAATGACGATCATCGACACCAGGCCGATGCCGAACGAGGTGGCCTGCTTGCCCAGCAGGTCCCAGTTCTTGCCACTGGCCGAATACAGCACGAACAGGCTGCCTGCGGCCAGGGTCAGCAGCAGGATCAGCAACGGACCGTCGATGTGCATGCGCTGCAACAAGGTGGCACGGCGGCGCATCACATCTTCGCTGGAGAGGATCCGGTCGAAATTATTCTTCACGGGCCGTAGCCTCCGCAGTGGTGGGGCTTGCGTATTCAGGCTTGAGCTGGCCGTGCTCGTCCAGCAGCCAGGCGTCCATGATCTGGCGCACCACCGGCGCGGCGACGCCGGAACCCGACTCACCGTTCTCGACCATCACCGACACGACGATCTTCGGGTTGTCGGCCGGCGCGAAGCCGACGAACAAGGCGTGGTCGCGATGGCGTTCCTGGACCTTGGAGCGGTCGTACTTCTCGCCCTGCTTGATGGCGACGACCTGGGCCGTACCGCTCTTGCCGGCAATGCGATAGGGCGAGCCGATGGCCGCCTTGCGGGCGGTGCCCCGGGCGCCGTGCATCACTTGCTGCATGCCGTTGTTGACCTTCTGCCAGTCCGACGGATTGCGCAGGATGATGTCTGGCATCGGGTCCGGGTCCACCGGTTTCTGGCCTTCGATGGTCTTGGCCAGGTGCGGGCGATACCACTTGCCCTTGCTCGCCACCAGCGCCGTGGCCTGGGCCAGCTGCAAGGGCGTGGCCTGCATGTAGCCCTGGCCGATCCCCAGGATCAGGGTTTCGCCGGGGAACCAGGCCTGGCGCCGGGTCACGCGCTTCCATTCCCGGGACGGCATCAAGCCAGGCGACTCTTCGAACATGTCCAGGGAGACCTTCTGGCCGATGCCGAACTTGCCCAGGTAGGACGACAACCGATCGATCCCCAGCTTGTGGGCCAGGTCATAGAAGTAGGTGTCGTTGGAACGCATGATCGCCGTTTCCAGGTCCACATAACCGTCGCCGGTGCGGTTCCAGTTGCGGTACTTGTGGTCGTAGTTGGGCAGCATGTAATAGCCGGGGTCATAGACCCGGCTCGACGCGGTCACCACGCCGGAGTCCAGCCCGGCAATCGCCACGGCCGGCTTGATGGTCGACCCCGGCGGATAGAGGCCGCGCAGCACACGGTTGAACAGCGGCCGATCGATCGAATCGCGCAAATCGGCGTAGGCCCTGAAGCTGATACCGGTGACGAACAGGTTCGGGTCGAAACTCGGCTGGCTGACCATCGCCAGCACCTCGCCGGTGTTCGGGTCCAGCGCCACCAC
The DNA here is from genome assembly GCF_024749325.1 of Pseudomonas sp. B21-010. Lineage (NCBI taxonomy): Bacteria > Pseudomonadati > Pseudomonadota > Gammaproteobacteria > Pseudomonadales > Pseudomonadaceae > Pseudomonas > Pseudomonas sp. B21-010. Next base: position 5,629,802 of record NZ_CP087198.1, read on the forward strand.
AGCACCACGCCGACCGCCCAGCGCCGCTTCGGCGGCCTCTTGCAGCTTGATGTCCAGGCTCAGGACGATGTCCTTGCCAGGAATCGGGTCGGTGCGCTTGAGCACCCGCAATACGCGGCCGCGGGCGTTGGTTTCGACTTCCTCGTAACCCACCTGTCCATGCAGCTCGGGCTCGTAGAAACGCTCGATGCCGGTCTTGCCGATATGGTGGGTGCCGCTGTAATTGACCGGATCGAGGGTCTTGAGCTCTTTCTCGTTGATCCGCCCCATGTAGCCGACCGAGTGGGCAAAGTGCGGCCCCTGGGGATAATGACGCACCAACTGCGCCACCACCTCGACGCCGGGCAGGCGGAACTGGTTCACGGCGATCAGGGCGATCTGCTCTTCGGTCAGCTCGAACAGGATCGGCACCGGCTCGAACGGACGGCGGCCCTGGCGCATGCGCTTCTCGAAGATCGCCCGGTCCTCGGGCGTCAGTTGCAGCACTTCGACGATCACGTCGAGCACGTGCTGCCAGTCGCCGGAGCGCTCGCGGGTCATGCTCAGGCTGAAACTGGGCCGGTTATCCGCCACCACCACGCCGTTGCGGTCGAAGATCAACCCGCGGGTCGGCGGAATCGGCTGCACATGCACCCGGTTGTTTTCCGACAGGGTCGAGTGGTACTCGTACTGGATCACCTGGAGGAAATACAAGCGCGCAATCAGCACGCAGATCAGCGTCACCACCGTAATAGCGCCGAACACGACGCGACCCCGCACCAGACGGGCGTCTTTTTCGTGGTCCTTGATGCGGATCGGCTGGGGCATGGGGCAGGATTACTTGTGGTAAGGGTGCCCGGACAGAACTGTCCAGGCACGATACAGCTGTTCGCCGATCAGGATCCGCACCAGCGGGTGTGGCAACGTCAACGGCGACAATGACCAGCGCTGATCGGCCCGGGCACAGACTTCCGGCGCCAGCCCTTCCGGGCCACCGACCATGAAATTGACCGTGCGCGAATCCAACCGCCAACGATCGAGCTCAACCGCCAGTTGCTCGGTGCTCCAGGGCTTGCCATGGACTTCGAGGGTGACAATGCGCTCGTTCGGCCCGACCTTGGCCAGCATGGCTTCGCCTTCCTGGCGGATGAAGCGCGCCACGTCGGCGTTCTTGCCACGGGTGTTGAGCGGAATTTCCACCAGTTCCAGGGCCAGCTCGGACGGAAGACGCTTGGCATATTCATGCCAGCCTTCTTCCACCCACTTGGGCATGCGAGAACCGACGGCGATCAGGCGCAGTCGCACAGCGGTCCCTTATTGCTGGTCTTTGTTGAGCTTGGTGAAGTGCTCATGGGGGTTTTCCGGGCTGTGGTGCGCGGCGCTGGCCGAACGGCTCTGCTCGGCACCGGCCCACAGGCGCTCCAGGTCATAGAACTGGCGCGCCGAGGCAGTCATCATGTGCACGATGACGTCGTCCATATCCAGCAGTACCCAGTCGCTGTCGCCCTTGCCTTCTTCACCCAGCGGCTTGACGCCCTGGGCCTTGACCGCTTCGCGGACCTTGTCCAGCATGGCGCCGATCTGACGGTTGGAGGTACCGGTGGCGATGATCATGTAGTCCGTGATGCTCTGCTTTTCACGAACGTCGATCACCTGGATGTCCTGGGCCTTGACGTCTTCCAGGGCCGCCACGGCCACCTTGACCAGTTCTTCACCGGCCAGTACGACGCCGGTGTGGGCCTCTACCGGCAGCGGGGCGCTTTTGAACGTGCCTTTGCGCTTTACTTTGCTTACGTCTTTGTCAGTCATATAAAACTCGTTTTGCTCGTATGTTCGGGCGCTTCGCTACACGCATTCACGTGCCTTGAAGCACACCTTTTTCAGTTCGACGCACGGTAAAGCCCGTGCGCATCGATGTAGGCCAGGACCGCGTCGGGCACCAGGAAACGTACCGACTTACCGCTGGCCAGCAGTTGACGGATCTGGGTGGCGGATACCGCGAGCGGCGTCTGCCAGACGAATGCAATCTGTCCGCTCGGCCCTTTCAGGGCCAGCGGGTCGCTCACCGAGCGGGCCGCCAGCAGGTTGCGCAAGGCATCCGGCGGCTCGCTGTCGGCATCCGGGCGTTGCAGCACCAGGATGTGGCAATGCTGGAGCAACTCTTCCCAGCGATGCCAAGTGGGCAGGCCGCAAAATGCGTCCCAGCCCAGAAGCAGAAAAACCTGGGCATCAGCGGCCAGTTCGGCGCGCATCAGCTCCAGGGTATCAATGGTGTAGGACGGTTTGTCCCGCTGCAATTCGCGGGCGTCCACCACCAACGGTGCCACACCGGCCACCGCGCACTCGACCATCGCCAGGCGATCCTGCGCCGACACCTGCGGCGTATCCCGGTGAGGCGGCCGGGCGCTGGGCGTCAGGCGGAGCTCATCGAGGGCCAGGGCGTCGGCGACTTCCAGCGCACCGCGCAAATGGCCGATGTGCACCGGGTCGAACGTGCCGCCCAGGATGCCAATGCGCTTTGGCGCGGTGGTCGCCGTCACAGCGGTCGTAGTCATAGAGGCCGGCGGGTCGAGATCGCCCAAGTCAGACCGACTCCTGTCCGCGCAACTGGCCGTCACCGACCACGATGTACTTCTCGCAGGTCAGGCCTTCGAGGCCTACCGGGCCACGGGCGTGCAGCTTATCAGTAGAAATGCCGATCTCGGCACCCAATCCGTATTCAAAGCCATCGGCGAAGCAGGTCGGGGTGTTGATCATCACCGACGCCGAGTCCACCTCGGCCACGAAGCGCCGGGTTTCCCCCAGGTTTTCACTGACAATGGAGTCGGTGTGGTGCGAGCCGTGGCGATTGATGTGCTCGATGGCTTCCTCCAGCCCGTCGACCACACGGATCGACAGGATCGGCGCCAGGTATTCGGTGTCCCAGTCTTCTTGCGTGGCCGCGACGGCCTCGATGATCGCCCGGGTGCGCTCGCAACCGCGCAGCTCGACGCCTTTTTCGCGGAACTGGGCAGCCATCGACGGCAGGAAGTCCTTGGCCACGGCCTGGTCCACCAGCAGGGTTTCCATCGCGCCGCAGATACCGTAGCGGTAGGTCTTGGCGTTGAAGGCGATGCGCTGGGCCTTCGGCAATTCGGCGTGGGCGCTGACGTAGACGTGGCAGATGCCGTCCAGGTGCTTGATCACCGGCACGCGGGCGTCACGGCTGACCCGTTCGATCAGGCCCTTGCCGCCACGCGGCACGATGACGTCGACGAACTCGGGCATGGTGATCAATGCGCCGACTGCGGCGCGGTCAGTGGTTTCCACCACTTGCACCACGGCCGCCGGCAGATCGGCCTCGGCCAGGCCGCGCTGGATGCAGGCGGCAATGGCACGGTTGGAATGGATCGCCTCGGAGCCGCCACGCAGGATGGTCGCGTTACCCGACTTCAGGCACAGGCTGGCGGCGTCGATGGTTACGTTCGGCCGCGACTCGTAGATGATCCCGACCACGCCCAGGGGCACGCGCATCTTGCCGACCTGGATGCCCGACGGCCGGTAGCTCATGTCGCGGATCGCGCCGACCGGGTCCGGCAGGGCCGCGACCTGGCGCAGACCGACGATCATGCCGTCGATGCGTGCCGGGGTCAGCGCCAGGCGCTCGAGCATGGCCGGCTCCAGACCATTGGCCCGGCCGGCGGCCAGGTCGAGTTCGTTGGCAGCGGACAACTCGGCACGCGCAGCGTCCAGCGCATTGGCGGCGGCCTGCAGGGCGCGGTTTTTCTGCGCGGTGCTGGCCCGGCCGATGATGCGCGACGCTGCACGAGCGGCGCGACCCAGGCGGGTCATGTAGTCAAGAACGGACTCAGTCATGGTCTGTGTGGTCTTGGCGATGAGGAAAGCGGCAGATTATAGCTGTCGTAACCCTCGACTAACAGCATGGACTCACAGTGGTGACCGGCGGAGGAGCAAAACAGGCGTAAACAGCCGGTTGAAGCGACTGTTCAGCGGTGATTAAGCTTTCCATTGCTATCATCGCGCTTCCTTTGGCCTCACTTCGTTTATCGCCATGACCGATTTGCCATCGCCCAACGCCCTGCCCCACGCCTTTTTCGATCGCGACGCCCAGGTGCTTGCCAAGGACCTGCTGGGCAAAGTCATCCGTCACAAGGTCGGTGACCTGTGGCTCAGCGCGCGGATCATCGAGACCGAGGCGTATTACTTCGCCGAAAAAGGCAGCCACGCCTCGCTGGGCTACACAGAAAAACGCAGGGCTCTGTTTCTGGATGGCGGCCACATCTATATGTACTACGCCCGGGGCGGCGATTCGCTGAACTTCAGCGCCCAAGGGCCTGGCAATGCGGTGCTGATCAAATCGGCGTACCCGTGGGTCGATGCCCTTTGCGGGCCGGCGAGCCTGGCGCAGATGCTGCTCAACAACCCCGACGCCCAAGGTCGGCCGCGCACACCGCAAAAACTCTGTGCCGGCCAGACCTTGCTGTGCAAAGCCCTGGGGCTGAAAGTGCCGGACTGGGACGCCAAACGCTTCGACCCCGAGCGCTTGCTGGTGGAAGATGTCGGCGTGCCGACGGTCAATGCGATCCAGACCACCCGCCTGGGTATCCCCCAGGGACGCGACGAGCACCTGCCCTACCGCTTCGTCGACGCCGCCTACGCCCCGTGGTGCACCCGCAACCCTTTGCGGCGCGGACAGGTCGAAGGACGTGATTACTTTTTACTTTCATGAACACAAACACCGCATCCCCCTGTGGGAGCGAGCTTGCTCGCGATGGCGTCGGGTCAGCAGAATGGGGGCCGACTGATACACCGCCATCGCGAGCAAGCTCGCTCCCACAGTTGATCTTCAGTGGCCGCAGGTTTTGTGTTCGCAGCAGAATCCCACAGGGGGGTTCGGTGCATGCCAATCACTATTCAATGGAGTTGTATTTATGGGCCCATGGCTCGATAGCATCACCGGCTGGTTGACCGTCAACCCGCAATGGCTGGCGGTGGCGGTGTTCATCGTCGCCTGCGTGGAGTGCCTGGCCATCGCCGGCCTGATCGTGCCGGGTACCGTGCTGTTGTTTGCGATTGCCGTGCTGGCCGGCAGCGGCGCGTTGTCCTTGGGCGAGACGCTACTGCTGGGCCTGCTTGGCGGGTTGCTCGGGGACCTGGTGTCGTATTTCCTGGGCCGGCATTTCCACCAGAACATCCGGCGCCTGCCGGGGCTGCGGCATCACCCGGAATGGATGAGCGCGGCGGAAAACTATTTCCAGCGCTACGGCATCGCCAGCCTGCTGGTGGGCCGCTTCATCGGCCCGCTACGGCCGATGTTGCCGATGGTGGCCGGGATGTGCGACATGCCATTCCCACGCTTCGCCGCCGTCAGCGTGTTGGCTGCGGCGGGCTGGACCGTGGCGTACCTGCTGCCGGGCTGGGCCACCGGGGCGGCGTTTCGCCTGCCGCTGCCCGAAGGTTTCTGGCCACAGGCCGGCGTGGTCATCGGCAGTATCGCGGTGATGATCGGGCTGAGCGTCAACAGCAGCATGCGCCGCCATCGCCATGCCACGGCACTGATCGCAGGCCTGGGCCTGGTGATCCTGATCGGCCTGTTCATCGGCTTTCGCTACCTGACGGCGTTCGACCAGGGCTTGATGGCCCTGGTCCAGGAGCACCGCAGCGCGACGCTGGATGAAATCGCCGTGACCTTTACGCTGATCGGCGAATTCCGCTACATGTTGATTGTCTGCAGCCTGGTGACCGGGTTGCTGCTGTTGGCACGGCAATGGCGCCAGGCAATCTTTGCCGGGGGCACGATGCTGGTCACCGCCCTGGCCAATGCCGGCTGCAAACACTTCTTTGCCCGCGTGCGCCCGGAAATCCTCACTGACCCGCTGACCAGCTACAGCATGCCCAGCGGCCACTCCTCCGGGGCCTTCGCGCTGTTCCTGACCCTCGCCGTCCTGGCCGGCCGCGGCCAACCACCACGCCTGCGCCTGACCTGGCTGTTGCTGGGCTGCCTGCCGGCGCTGGCCATCGCTCTGTCGCGGGTCTACCTGGGCGCGCATTGGCCGAGCGACATCGCCGCCGGGGCGATGCTCGCCGCCAGCATCTGTGCGGCCGCCCTGTGGTTGAGCCAGCGCCAGAGCCCGCTACCGGCCATGCCGCCAAAAGTCTGGTGGCTGCTCCTGCCGGCGCTGGTGGCGGTGTTCAGCTTCTTCGCCCTGCGGCACTTGCCGCATGCGATGTTGCGGTATGCCTATTGAATACACTATCTGTGGGCACTGCAGATCCCATGTGGGAGCGAGCTTGCTCGCGATGACGGCGGCACATTCAACATTGATGCAAGCTGACCCACCGCTATCGCGAGCAAGCTCGCTCCCACAGGGGGAGATGTGCTGGGTCAGGCGAAGAGTTCGCCCTGCAACTCATCGAGTAAGGCCTGGATCGCATCCAGCCGCTGCTGGGGATCATCGAGTTGCAGCAGGTCGATCTTGTCCAGCTCATTGAACGGCAGCAGGTAGGCCAGTTGATTGGCCAGCGATTGCTGGCCGGTCGCTTCGGTGCCCATGTTCAGCGCCTCGACCATCGGGTGCTCGGCCAGGGCCTTGAGCAGCGCCACCAGGTCAGCGTCTTCCTCTTGCAGCGGTTGCTCCGGCTCTTCTTCCAGCCACTCGACCTCGGCGACCGTCAGTTGATCCGCCTGGACGCTGCTGCCATGGACGATAAAGCGCCGCCCGCCCTGCACGCGAATGCCCAGCAGACCATTGTCCTGCTGGGAGAAATCGGTGATGCGCGCCTCACAACCGACCCGCGCGTAGCCTTCAGGCGCGATGCCGACTTCCTCGCCATCGAGGATGCACACCACGCCGAAGCCTTCGCCCTTTTTCATGCAGCGCCCGATCATGTCGAGGTAACGCGCCTCGAAAATCTGCAAGTCGAGGATGCAACCGGGGAACAGCACGGTGTTCAACGGGAAAAGCGGCAAGCTCATAACCAGTTCCTTAAACCGTCATCGACACCACCAACGGCAGCAACACCGCCGTGGCCACGCCCATCAGACTCATCGCCAGCGCCGCAAAGGCGCCGGTTTCCTCGCTTTCCTGCAACGCCACCGACGTGCCCACCGCATGGGCCGCCAGCCCCAGGGCCATGCCCCGGGCTTCAGGGCTATGGACACCCAGCCTGGTCAGGATGCTCGGGCCGAGGATCGCCCCGAGCACACCGGTGATCAACACGAACACCGCCGCCATCGCTGCCACACCGCCGATCTGCTCGGCCACCAGCATGGCGATCGGCGAGGTCACGGACTTGGGCGCCATGGTCATCAGGATCATGTGTTCGGCACCAAAAGCCCAGCCCAACACCACCGCAGAGCCCGTGGCAAACACCCCAGCTATCACCAGCGTAGTAAAAATCGGCCAGAACAACTGCCGGATCCGTCGCAAGTTCAAATACAACGGCACGGCCAGGGCGACCGTGGCCGGGCCCAGCAGGATGCTGAGGATCTCGGTGCTCTTGCGGTATTCGGCATAGTCGATGCCGCAACCGACCAGCACGACGATCAACAGCACCATCGACATCAGCACTGGTTGCAGGAACACCCAGCGAGTCTTTTCGAACGCCGCCAGCACCAGTTGATAGGCGCCCAGGGTAATGCCGATGCCAAACAACGGATGATGAATCACCGAGGCCCAGGCACCTTGCCAGTCGAGCATCATTGGCTGTCCTCCGGGGCGGCGACGTGACGCCGGGCCAGGCGCTGCATCAGCACCCCCGTCAACGCCACGGACAGCACCAGCGACAAGGTCAACGCACCGACGATGGCCCAGAAATCGGCGGCAATCGCCCGGGCATAGACCATCACCCCCACCGCGGGCGGCACCAGCAGCAATGGCAGATAACGCAGCAGGCTGCTGGCAGCCAGGTTCAGCGGCTCGCTGACTTCGCCGCGCATGACCAGATAACCCAGCAACAGCAGCAGGCCAATGATTGGGCCCGGCAGCACCGGCAGGAACAAATGATTGATCGCAGTACCCAGCAATTGAAACAGCACCAGCCAGGTCAGGCCCCGTAGCAACATCCGCTCTCTCCCCCACAAACACCCATGAACCCCGTCCCGTAGAAACCACCTGCAGAAGCTGCCTGTAGGAGCTGTCGAGTGCAACGAGGCTGCGATCTTTCCCCTGCCAATTGAGTCTGAAGCGAAAAATCAACAAATCAAAAGATCGCAGCCTTCGGCAGCTCCTACAGGGAGTAACCAGACGACACATTTAAACACGCCCGCGCTATGGTTCGGCATTCGTAAAAAGCATGGTCGATGACCTTCCCGGCGCGCCATGTTGATCTACAGTGGTTCTCCGGGGATGCCGATCCCCGTTCCAGAAAAAGTAAAACCGATGAACCCAAGGAGAGTCTCAATGCCCTACGTCCCCGTTGCAGCGCTCAAAGATTATGTCGGCAAGGAACTTGGACGTTCCGAATGGCTCACCATCGATCAGGACCGCATCAACCTGTTCGCCGAAGCCACTGGCGACTTTCAGTTCATCCACGTCGATCCGGTCAAGGCCGCGCAGACCCCGTTTGGCAGCACCATTGCCCACGGTTTCCTGTCGCTGTCGCTGATGCCCAAGCTGATGGAAGACATCCTGATCCTGCCCGAGGGCGTGAAGATGGTCGTCAACTACGGGCTGGACAGCGTGCGCTTCATCCAACCGGTGAAGGTCGATTCCAAGGTCCGGCTCAAGGTCGACCTGGTGGAAGTCACCGAGAAAAAACCTGGCCAATGGCTGCTCAAGGCCACCGCCACGCTGGAGATCGAAGGTTCGGAAAAACCGGCCTACATCGCCGAGCCGCTGTCGCTCTGCTTCGTGTAAACCTGCGCAAATGCGAAACCGTCCAGGCAGTTTCGCATCGCTTCTCTATGTTCAACGCGCATAGCTGCGGCATACTCGTGGCCTGATGACCTGGATCCCGTTATGCGCTTATTCGTCCCACTGACCCTGACCCTGCTGCTCACCGCCTGTGGCAACGGCGAATCGCCGCTGCCTCCCGACGCGCGCCTGCCCGACGGCGGCCGCTATCGCGGCGACCTGGTGGACGGGCTGCTGCAAGGCCAGGGGCGCATCGATTACCCCAATGGCAGCTGGTACGCCGGGCAGTTCGACAAAGGCCAGTGGCACGGCGCCGGGGAATGGCATGGCAGCAATGGCGAGGTCTATCGCGGCCAGTTCCAGCAGGGCCTGTTCCACGGCCAGGGCAGCCTGACCACACCGACCAGCAGCTACACCGGCGGCTTCAAGCTCGGGCGGCGGGACGGTGAAGGGACGCTCAAGGAAAACGGCATGACCTACCGGGGCGAGTTCAAGGCCGACCGCTATTCCGGCCTCGGACGCCTGGAGCTCGACGACGGCAGCCAGTACCAAGGCCCGTTCGCCAACGGCAAGCCCAACGGTGAAGGCCAGCGCTTCGACGCCAGCGGCAACCAGTTCACCGGGCACTTTGTCGACGGGCAACTGCAGGGCAAGGGCACCTTCAACAGTGCCGATGGCGATGTCTACATCGGCGGCTTCAAGAACAACCAGCTCAACGGTCGCGGGCGCTACGAAAATGCCGACGGCGATGTCTGGATCGGCCGATTCAAGGACGGCGCGCTGACCGGCAAGGGCGAACTGATCGGCGCTGACGGCAGCCACTACCTCGGACAATTCAATGATTGGCGCTTTACCGGCGATGGTCGCCTGAACCTGCCCGACGGCAGTTTTTACGTCGGCCAGTTCGAAAGCGACAGTTACCACGGACGCGGCACCCTTGTGCTGACCGACGGCACCGTGCAAAGCGGCACCTGGGCCAACGGCCAACGGGTGCGCGACGCGGACGGCAGGCTGCTGCCGGATGTGCTCGAACTCGGCTTGCTGGCCCAAGGCCGCCTGCTGGACGATGCCCTCGCCAACATCCCGGCCTCGACCCCGGCGGTGGAGCTGTACAGCCTGACCCTGGGCGGCGACGGCAAGCAAAGCGTGTTCCTGCGCGAGTCCGACTATGTCGCCAACATGCTCGCCAGCCGTTTCGGCGCGTTCGGGCAGATCCGCCTGGTCAACCACCGCGATCACCTCGGCGACCGGCCCATGGCCAGCCGCGAAAGCCTGCGCCGCGCCGCCGCCACCCTGGCCGAACGCAGTGGTCCGGAAGACCTTATCTTCATCTACCTGACCAGCCACGGCACCAGCGAACATGAACTGGTGCTCGACCAGCCGCGCATGGAACTGGCCGACCTGCCCGCCGATGAACTGGCCGTGGTGCTGGCACCGTTGAAGAACCGCGACAAGATCGTGGTGATTTCGGCCTGTTATTCCGGCGGTTTCATCCCGGCACTCAAGGATGAACGCACCCTGATCATGACCGCTTCACGGGCCGACCGGGTGTCCTTCGGCTGCTCCGAGGAAGCCAACTTCACCTATTTTGGCGATGCGCTGTTCGCCCAGGCATTGAACCAGACCGACGACCTGGAGCAGGCCTTCAAGCGAGCCAAGGCCACCGTGGCCGAGCGCGAACAGGCCGACAACTTCGAAGCGTCCGAACCACAGATGTGGGCGCCGAGGACGGTCCTTTCCCACTGGCAACTGCTGCGCAAACAGCAGGCACGTAAAGCATTGCAAAGTGCTGCATTGAACGACGGAGCCACAAAGAGCAACTAAGCTGAATCGTATCAAGGGGGAAACACTATGTACTTGACGCCTCAGCATGTTTTGCTCGCCGGTGCGACCGGGCTGACCGGAGAACATCTACTGGACCGGCTGCTCAACGAGCCGACCATCACTCGCGTATTGGCGCCTTCACGCCGGCCACTGGCTGAGCATCCACACCTGGAAAACCCGGTTGGGGAGCCGGCCCAGGTGCTGCCTCAACTCAGTGGCCAGGTGGACATCGCCTTCTGCTGCCTCGGCACGACCATCAAGAAAGCCGGCTCTGAAACAGCCTTTCGCGCGGTGGACCTGGACCTGGTGGTGACGTTTGCCAAGCGCGCCCGGGAACTGGGTGCACGGCATTTGGTGGTGATCAGCGCGCTGGGGGCCGACGCCAAGTCATCGATCTTCTACAACCGGGTCAAAGGTGAAATGGAGGCGGCACTCAAGGCCCAGGGCTGGCCGCAACTGACCATTTGCCGCCCTTCCCTGTTGCTGGGTGACCGGGTTGAACCGCGCCTGGCCGAGCAACTGGCCGGCCCTTTGTCGAAGCTGATCCCAGGCAAGTACCACGGCATCGAAGCCTGCCAACTGGCCCGCGCCATGTGGCGTCTGGCGCTGGAAGAGCAGGATGGGGTGCGGGTGGTGGAGTCGGATGAGTTGCGTAAGCTCGGCAAATGATTCTGCTGCGCCTGGACGGGCGCCCTGTAGGAGCTGCCGAAGGCTGCGATCTTTTGATCTTTTGATCTTTTGATCTTTTGATCTTTTGATCTTTTGATCTTTTGATCTTTCGCTTGGAACTCAAGTGGCTGGGGAAAGATCGCAGCCTCGTTCCACTCGACAGCTCCTACACAGCTCCTACACAGCGTCTACACAGCTTCCATGCGCAGCCCAGCGGGAGCAAGCTCCCTCGCCACAGGTTCTATGGTGTTCGCTACATCCCGCCCGTAGCTTGAAACCCTACACCAATCGCCGTGAACAACGACAACGGCAACAACAAGGTATCCAGCAACGCACTGCCCGGCAGATCCACACCCGGGTAGCTCGGCGCCTCGGCGCCAAAGCGGTCCTTGGCGCAGCAGCCACCGTTGAGGGCGTACAGATCCAGGCGCGTGCCCGCGTACACCACCGGCGCGCCGGGCTTGGCGGCGTCGAGGGTGCGCGCGGTGGCGCAGCCGGTCAGTTGCAGCGCCAGCAGCACGATCAGCAGCTTATTCATCACTGCTCAAATGATGCTCGCCCCAGCGCGGCAACATGTCCTGGGGGATGTTCAGCAGATTGAGGATCCGCGCGACCACGAAATCGATCAGGTCATCAATGGTCTGCGGCTGGTGATAGAACCCCGGCGAGGCCGGCAAAATGCTCACGCCCATGTTCGACAGCTTGAGCATATGTTCCAGATGAATGCTCGAATACGGTGTCTCTCGCGGCACCAGGATCAACTGGCGGCGCTCCTTCAGCGTCACGTCCGCCGCCCGTTCGATCAGGTTGTTGCAGGCCCCGGTGGCAATCGCCGACAGCGTGCCGGTGGAACACGGCACCACGACCATGGCAGCCGGTGCGCCGGAGCCCGAGGCCACCGGCGACATCCAGTCTTCCTTGCCATACACGCGAATCTGCCCCGCCGCCGCACCGGTGTATTCGGTGAGGAAGGCCTGCATCATCTGGGTCTTGGCCGGCAGGGTCACGTCGGTCTCGGTGGCCATCACCAACTGCGCGGCCTTGGAGATCAGGAAGTGCACCTCGCGGTCTTCGCGTACCAGGCAATCGAGCAGGCGCAAGCCGTACTGGGCGCCGGACGCACCGGTCATCGCCAGCGTGATGCGTTCCGGACCATTGCTCATTTCAGCGCCTCGGCCAGTTTGCCGTGCAGCCCGCCGAAGCCGCCGTTGCTCATGATCACCACGTGAGTGCCGGGCTGGGCCTGGCTCTTCACGCGCCCGATGATGCCTTCCAGGGAATCGCTGACAATCGACGGCACTGTGCACAGCGCGGCGGTGGCGCCGAGGTCCCAGCCCAGGTTGGCCGGTGCGTACCAGATCACCTGGTCGGCATCGACCACGCTTTCCGGCAGGCCGTCACGGTGCGCGCCGAGCTTCATGGAGTTGGAACGCGGCTCGATGATCGCAATCAGCGGCGAATCGCCGATGCGCTTGCGCAAACCGTCGAGGGTGGTGGCGATGGCGGTCGGGTGGTGGGCGAAGTCGTCATAGATGGTGATGCCACGCACTTCGGCGACCTTCTCCATCCGCCGCTTCACGCTTTTGAAGGCGCTCAACGCAGCAATGCCCATGGACGGCACCACGCCGACATGCCGGGCCGCCGCCAGGGTCGCCAGGGCGTTGGCGACGTTGTGCTGGCCGGTCATGTCCCACTCGACCACGCCTTGGGACACGCCTTCGAACATGACTTCGAACTGCGAACCGTCATCCTTGAGCAACTTCACCTGCCACTGGCCACCCGCACCGGTGGTTTGCACCGGGGTCCAGCAGCCCATCTCGATCACACGCTGCAAGGCCGGTTCGGTGGTCGGGTGAATCACCAGGCCCTCGCTGGGGATGATGCGCACCAAATGGTGGAACTGTCGCTCGATGGCCGGCAGATCGGGGAAGATGTCCGCATGATCGAACTCAAGGTTGTTGAGGATCGCGGTGCGGGGACGGTAGTGGACGAATTTCGAGCGCTTGTCGAAAAACGCGCTGTCGTATTCGTCGGCCTCGATCACGAAGAACGGCGTGCCGCCCAGGCGCGCCGACACCGAGAAATTCTGCGGCACGCCACCGATCAGGAAACCCGGGCTCATGCCGGCATGCTCCAGGACCCAGGCGAGCATGCTGCTGGTGGTGGTCTTGCCGTGGGTACCGGCCACGGCGAGGACCCAACGGCCCTGCAACACGTGATCGGCCAGCCACTGCGGCCCGGACACGTATGGCAGGCCTTTGTTGAGCACGTACTCCACCGCCGGGTTGCCACGGGACATGGCGTTGCCGATGACCACCAGGTCCGGCGCCGGGTCCAGTTGCGCCGGGTCATAGCCTTGGGTCAGTTCGATGCCCTGGGCTTCCAGCTGAGTGCTCATCGGCGGGTAGACGTTGGCGTCGGAGCCAGTCACGTGATGGCCCAGCTCCTTGGCCAGGACCGCCATCGAACCCATGAAAGTGCCGCAAATACCGAGAATATGGATGTGCATAGTCGACCTCGTAAAACATGGCCGCAGGTTAGCGTAGGGAGGGGGAAATCGCACCTTGTGTTTCGAACTTACCACCACCAGAACACCGCAACTCCCCTCTGTGGGAGCTTGCTCCCACAGTTGAATGTACAACCCGGCTTTTGTGGCGAGGGAGCTTGCTCCCGCTCGACTGCGCAGCAGTCGCCTTCGGTTTCAGGCTGGAAAGAAAGCTTGGGGCTGCTGCGCAGCCCAGCGGGAGCAAGCTCCCTCGCCACAACAGCAGTCAGCAGTCAGCAGTCAGCAGTCAGCAGTCAGCAGTCAGCAGTCAGCAGTCAGCAGTCAGCAGTCAGCAGTCAGCAGTCAGCAGTCAGCAGATTAATTATCAGTGGCTCAGCGGGCAATCGCGTGTTTGCGCAGCTTTCGGTAAAGGGTATTGCGGCTGATCCCCAGTTGTTCCGCCGTGTGGGTCATGTGCCAGCGCTGGCGCTCCAGCGCATCGAGCAATGCCAACCGCTCGGCATCCTCCAGCGGCCGCTCCGCCACCGCCTCAACCAGCGCAATCGACGGACGCTGGCGGATCATGGCTGGCAAGTCCTCCAACCCGATGCGCCCGTCGTCACACAGCGCGGCAAGGGTCCGCAGCACGTTGCGCAGTTGCCGCACATTGCCCGGCCAGTCGAACGCCAGCAACGCCTGGCGCGCCGGCTCTTCGATGGACACCGTCTCGGCCCCGCTCTCTTCAGCCAGCAGAAAATCCAGCAACTGCGACTTGTCGCTGCGTTCGCGCAACGCCGGCAGCGGGATTTCCAGGCCGTTGAGGCGGTAGTACAAATCCTCACGAAAACTGCCGTCCTGCACCCGATCCAGCAACTGCCGGTGGGTGGCGCTGATGATGCGCACGTTCACTGCCTCGGGCTCGCCACCGATGGGCACCACTTGGCGGTCTTCCAGCACCCGCAGCAAACGGGTCTGCAAGGCCAGGGGCATGTCGCCGATTTCATCGAGGAACAGCGTGCCGCCGTCGGCCTGTTGCAACTTGCCACGCATGCCTTCCTTGCGCGCGCCGGTGAAGCTGCCGCCGCGATAGCCGAACAGCTCGCTCTCGATCAGGCTTTCCGGGATGGCCGCGCAGTTGAGGGCGACGAAATGCTTGCCGGCGCGCTGGCTGGCGTGGTGCACGGCCTTGGCGAACGCCTCCTTGCCGGAGCCGGTTTCGCCCTGGATCAGCAGCGGCACATCGCGCTCGAACACCCGCAGCGCCTTGCGAAAATGCTCCTGCAACGCCGCATCCCCCAGGCAGATGCCTGGCAGGCGGGCGGGCTCGATGGCCTTGAGCAGCGGCGCGACCGGCACCGGCACACTGCGCGGCTGCCCACGCAACACGGCGAACAAATGCCGACCGTCACGGGTGCGCAACGGCCAACTGGCGCTGGCCTGGGCGCTGGCCCGGCCCAGCAACTCGTCCAGCGAGCAGTCGAAAAAATCCTCGACCCGCTGACCGAGCAAGCCGCCGCGAATATGCCCCAAGAGGTTCAGCGCACTCTGGTTGACGGCGCTGATCCGCCCTTCGCCGTCGAACGCCAGCAAGCCTTCGCTGAACAGTCCTACGGACTCGGCCTGCAAATGGAAGCGCAGCAGCCATTGATTGTCGAAGCAACGCAGGAAATAGCAGCTCTCGATCATCTTCGCCGAGAGATTGACCAGGGCCATGGTGTGGAACTGGCTCTGGCGCGACACGTCCGGCCGGGCCGAAGACACGTCGAGCACCGCCAGCAGTTCGCCCTGAGGGTCGAAGACCGGGCTGGCCGAGCAGGTCAGGCCGGTATGGCGGCCACGAAAATGTTCTTCCTGGTGGATGGTCAGGGCCTGGCGCTCCACCAGGCAGGTGCCGATGCCGTTGGTGCCTTCGCAGGCTTCGCTCCAATCGGCGCCGAGCCAGAGGCCGGCCCGTTCGAAAATCTTCCGCTCGCTGGGGGCGGTGACGCAGTTGAGGATCACGCCCCGGGCGTCGGTCAGCAACACCGCGTGGCCAGCGCCGGAGAGCTGCTGGTGCAGGCTGGTCATTTCATTGCCGGCGATGTGCAGCACCTGCTGCAAGCGCTCGCGGCTTTCCAGCACCCGGCCATGTTCGAGCACCGTCGGCGCCAGGTTCTGGGCCGGGTCGAGGTGATAGTCCTCGAGGCAGCGCAGCCAGGAACGGGCAATCGACGGATCGCTGCCAGGGCCCTGCAAATGGGCCTTGCCCTGGGTGACCGTCAGGACTTGCTGGGCATGGCGACTCAAATGGTTGCTGTGCATGTTCTTATTATTCTCCCCTGAAGGACCTTTTGGACCTGCCGACACATTACCCCGTGGTGAGGGAGCTTGCTCCCGCTGGGCTGCGCCGTAGGAGCTGACGAGTGCAACGAGGCTGCGATCTTTCCACTGACAATTGAGTCGAGAGCAAAAGATCAAAATCAAAAGATCGCAGGCTTCGCCAGCTCCTACAGAGCCCAGCGGGAGCAAACTCCCTCGCCACAAAAGCGGTCCGTCCATGGCCTCGCCGTCGAGGCCCAGCATCCTCCAGCCCAACCGCCTTTGCAATGCTGGCGCGACCTGTCAGTCACAGACTGTCTCGCATCTGGCACAAACTGTCACACCCGCTGTATCGCAAGCGTCACACAACCCATCCGTTTGTCCGACCAACTCCTCCTAAAGTCTTGATTTACGGGCCCTGCAAGGCAATGGCCCAACCTTTGCTCTAGGCTTAATTACCAGCGCTCAATTTTGCGCGGCCCTCCCGTATAAGCACAAAAGCCAAGGAGAACTCATCATGCGTTACGCTCACCCCGGTACTGAAGGCGCTATCGTTTCGTTCAAGAGCAAATACGGTAACTACATCGGCGGCGAGTTCGTCGCGCCTGTCAAAGGTCAGTACTTCACCAATACTTCCCCGGTCAATGGCGAGGTCATTGCCGAATTCCCGCGCTCCACAGCCGAAGACATCGAAAAGGCCCTGGACGCCGCCCACGCTGCCGCTGATGCCTGGGGTGCCACGTCGGCCCAGGCGCGTTCGCTGGTCCTGCTGAAAATCGCCGACCGCATCGAAGCCAACCTCGAAGTGCTGGCGATCACCGAATCCTGGGACAACGGCAAGGCCGTGCGCGAAACCCTCAACGCCGACATCCCCCTGGCCGCCGACCACTTCCGCTACTTCGCCGGTTGCCTGCGGGCCCAGGAAGGCAGCGCCGCCGAGATCGACGGCAACACCGTGGCCTACCACATCCATGAACCGCTGGGCGTGGTCGGGCAGATCATCCCGTGGAACTTCCCGCTGCTGATGGCCGCCTGGAAACTCGCCCCGGCCCTGGCCGCCGGTAACTGCGTGGTGCTCAAGCCGGCCGAGCAAACCCCACTGGGCATCAGCGTGCTCATGGAGCTGATCGGCGACCTGCTGCCGCCTGGCGTGCTGAACGTGGTGCAAGGTTTCGGCAAAGAAGCCGGCGAAGCCCTCGCCACCAGCAAGCGCATCGCCAAGATCGCCTTCACCGGCTCTACCCCGGTGGGCTCGCACATCATGAAATGTGCCGCCGAGAACATCATCCCGTCCACCGTGGAACTGGGCGGCAAGTCGCCGAACATCTTCTTCGAAGACATCATGCAGGCCGAGCCGGCCTTCATCGAAAAAGCCGCCGAAGGCCTGGTGCTGGCGTTCTTCAACCAGGGCGAAGTCTGCACCTGCCCATCCCGCGCGCTGGTGCAGGAGTCGATCTACGACGAATTCATGCAAGTGGTGATGAAGAAAGTCCTGCAGATCAAACGTGGCGACCCGCTGGACACCGAGACCATGGTCGGCGCCCAGGCGTCCGAGCAGCAATTCGACAAGATTCTTTCGTACCTGGAAATCGCCAAGGGCGAAGGCGCCGAGCTGCTGACCGGTGGCAAGGTGGAAAAACTCGAGGGCAACCTGGCGACCGGGTATTACATCCAGCCGACCCTGCTCAAGGGCACCAACAAAATGCGCGTGTTCCAGGAAGAAATCTTCGGCCCAGTGGTGAGCATCACCACCTTCAAGGACGAAGCCGAAGCCCTGGCGATCGCCAACGACACCGAGTTCGGCCTCGGTGCCGGCCTCTGGACCCGCGACATCAACCGCGCCTACCGCATGGGCCGGGCGATCAAGGCCGGTCGCGTCTGGACCAACTGCTACCACCTGTACCCGGCGCATGCCGCGTTCGGTGGCTACAAGAAGTCCGGCGTGGGTCGTGAGACGCACAAGATGATGCTCGACCATTACCAGCAGACCAAGAATTTGCTGGTGAGCTACGACATCAATCCGTTGGGGTTCTTCTAAGCCCTTGGGGCGAGGCAGGTCAGACTGCTTCGCCCTTTAGATAGCTATCGCGAGCAAGCTCGCTCCCACAGGGATCTGTGGATAACTCGTTTCCAGGGTTGGCAACAGATCCACTGTGGGAGCGAGCTTGCTCGCGAAGGCGCCCTCACTGACAACACCAAACTACCGTCCCACTGCTCTGGCATGAGCCTTGCGTGCCCGCTCCACAGCAATCCCGAAAGTCCAACAGATCAAACAATAAAAAAGAAAGAGAGGACTTATGACTTCTACCACTCAACTCAAACCCACACTCGGCACCCTGCATTTATGGGGCATTGCCGTCGGCCTGGTGATTTCCGGTGAATACTTCGGCTGGAGCTACGGCTGGGGCACCGCAGGGACCCTCGGGTTTCTCGTCACTGCCCTCATGGTGGCGTTGATGTACACCTGCTTCATCTTCAGTTTCACCGAACTGACTACCGCAATTCCTCACGCTGGCGGGCCTTTTGCCTACAGCCGACGGGCCTTCGGCGAGAAAGGCGGGTTGATCGCCGGGATCGCCACCCTGATCGAATTCGTCTTTGCGCCCCCGGCCATCGCCATGGCGATCGGCGCCTACCTCAACGTGCAATTTCCCGAGCTGGACCCCAAGCTGGCGGCGGTCGGCGCGTACATCGTGTTCATGACCCTGAACATCCTCGGCGTCAGCATCGCCGCGGCGTTCGAGCTGGTGGTCACCGTGCTGGCGGTCGCCGAGTTGCTGGTGTTCATGGGCGTGGTCGCGCCGGGCTTCAGCTTCAGTAACTTCGTGCTCAACGGCTGGTCGGGCTCCAATGAGTTCACCCTCGCCTCGATCCCGGGCATTTTCGCGGCGATCCCCTTCGCGATCTGGTTCTTCCTCGCCATCGAAGGCGCGGCCATGGCCGCCGAAGAAGCCAAGGACCCGAAACGCACGATTCCCCGCGCTTACGTCAGCGGCATCCTGACCCTGGTGTTCCTGGCCATCGGCGTGATGATCATGGCCGGCGGCGTGGGTGACTGGCGCACCCTGTCGAACATCAACGACCCGCTGCCCCAAGCCATGAAGGCTGTGGTCGGCAACAACTCAACGTGGATGCACATGCTGGTGTGGATCGGCCTGTTCGGCCTGGTGGCGAGTTTCCACGGGATCATCCTCGGATACTCGCGGCAGTTCTTCGCCCTGGCCCGGGCCGGCTACCTGCCCCGTGGCCTGGCGAAACTGTCGCGCTTCCAGACCCCGCACCGGGCGATCCTGGCCGGCGGCGTGATCGGCATCGCGGCGATCTACAGCGATGGCCTGGTCAACCTGCAAGGCATGACGCTGACGGCGGCGATGATCACCATGTCGGTGTTCGGCGCCATCGTCATGTACATCATCAGCATGCTCAGCCTGTTCAGGCTGCGTAAGACCGAACCAAACCTGGAACGCACCTTCCGCGCCCCGGGCTACCCGATCGTGCCGGGGATTGCGCTGTTCCTGGCGGTGGTGTGCCTGATTGCGATGGCCTGGTTCAACACCGTGATCGGGCTGGTGTTCCTTGGCTTCATGATTGTTGGCTACCTGTATTTCCAACTGACCGCCAAGCAACGCTCCGATGCACCGGCGGACGCTATGCTCACAGGTATCTGAAGTTGCACCGGCACCGGGCCGAGGGCCTGGTGCCTGCCATATAGAAGTGCACGCAGTTCCCTTCCTGTGTGGGAAAACTCTTGGGAAGGACTCTGTGGGAAGGACTCTGTGGGAGCAAAGCTTGCTCGCGATAGCGGTGTATCAGTAAAAAATATGTTTCTGACACTCCGCTATCGCGAGCAAGCTTTGCTCCCACAAGGCTCTCCCACTGGGCTCTCTCACTGGGTTCTTCCACAGGATTGGATCTACGGTGTATTTGAGTCATTTAGAGAACCAGGAGGACACCGCCCCATGGCCGCATTCGCCCATTCCGTCGGCGCCCAGACCTACCGCTTCGACAGCCTCAAAGACCTGATGGCCAAGGCCAGCCCGGCGCGTTCCGGGGATTTTTTGGCCGAGGTCGCGGCGCTCAACGATGGCGAGCGCGTGGCCGCGCAAATGGCCCTGGCCGACCTGCCCCTCAGCCATTTCCTGCAAGAAATGCTGATTCCTTACGAGGTCGACGAAGTCACCCGGCTGATCGTCGACACTCACGATAAACAAGCTTTCGCCACCGTCAGCCACCTCACCGTCGGTGGCTTTCGCGATTGGCTGCTCAGCGACGCCGCCGATGAACAGAGCCTGCGGGCGCTGGCCCCGGGCCTGACGCCGGAAATGGTCGCCGCCGTGTCGAAAATCATGCGCGTGCAGGACCTGGTGCTGGTGGCGCAGAAAATCCGCGTGGTCACCAAATTCCGCGGCACCCTCGGCCTGCGCGGGCGCCTGTCCACCCGCCTGCAACCCAACCACCCCACCGACGAACCCGCAGGCATCGCCGCGAGCATCCTCGACGGCCTGCTCTACGGCAACGGCGACGCCATGATCGGCATCAACCCGGCCACCGACAGCACCGCCTCGATCTGCGCGATGCTGGAAATGCTCGACGCCATCATCCAGCGCTACGACATCCCCACCCAGGGCTGCGTGCTGACCCACGTCACCACCTCCATCGAAGCGGCGAACCGCGGCGTGCCCCTGGACCTGGTGTTCCAGTCCATCGCCGGCACCGAAGCGGCCAACGCCAGTTTCGGCATCAGCCTGAGCGTCTTGAAAGAAGGCTACGACGCCGGGCTCAGCCTGAATCGCGGCACCTTGGGCAACAACCTGATGTATTTCGAAACCGGCCAGGGCAGCGCGCTGTCAGCCAACGCCCACCACGGTGTCGATCAACAGACCTGCGAGACCCGGGCCTACGCCGTGGCGCGACATTTCAACCCGTTCCTGGTGAACACGGTTGTAGGATTCATCGGCCCGGAATACCTGTACAACGGCAAACAAATCATCCGCGCCGGCCTCGAAGACCACTTCTGCGGCAAGCTTTTGGGCGTGCCGATGGGCTGCGACATCTGCTACACCAACCACGCCGAAGCCGACCAGGACGACATGGACACCCTGTTGACCCTGCTGGGCGTGGCCGGAATCAACTTCATCATGGGCATCCCCGGCTCCGACGACATCATGCTCAACTACCAGACCACCTCGTTCCACGACGCCCTCTACGCCCGCCAGACCCTGGGCCTGAAGCCGGCGCCGGAATTCGAAACGTGGCTGGCGAACATGGGCATCTTCACCCAGGCCGATGGCCGGGTGCGGTTCGGCGACAACCTGCCACCGGCGTTCCGTCACGCCCTCGCGCATTTGGGATGAGAAAACTGCCCATGGATAAAAAACCTGTCGAGCCACAAAACCCTTGGCTGAACCTGCGCACCCTCACACCAGCGCGCATCGCCCTGGGCCGCACCGGCACCAGCCTGCCGACCCAGGCGCAATTGGACTTTCAATACGCCCACGCCCAGGCCCGCGATGCCGTGCACCTGGCGTTCGATCACCAGGGCATTCGCGCCCAACTGAGCGAACGCGGCCGTGAGAGCCTGTTGCTCCACAGCGCGGCGACCGACCGACACAGTTATCTACAGCGTCCCGACCTGGGCCGACGGCTCGACGACGCCTCAGCGCAGGTCCTGCAGGATTACGCGGCGGCCCACCCTGGCGGCGTGGACCTGGCCATCGTCGTGGCTGACGGTCTGTCGGCGCTGGCGGTGCATCGCCATACCTTGCCGTTCCTGGCGCGGCTGGAAGAGCAGATCGCTGCTGACGGTTGGTCTGTGTCGCCAATAGTTTTAGTGGAGCAAGGCCGCGTTGCCGTGGCCGATGAAGTGGCACAGCGGCTCGGCGCGAAAATGTCAGTGATCCTGATCGGCGAACGCCCCGGCCTCAGCTCCCCCGACAGCCTGGGGCTGTATTTCACCTACGCCCCCAAGGTCGGCCTGACCGATGCCTATCGCAACTGCATCTCCAATGTCCGCCTCGAAGGTTTGAGCTACGGCATGGCGGCCCATCGCCTGATTTACCTGATGCGCGAAGCCTGTCGCCGCCAGCTCTCGGGGGTCAATCTGAAGGACGAAGCCCAGGTTCACACTCTGGATTCGGAAAACGCTGCCGATATGAAAGGTAACTTCCTACTGGCGCCGCCCCGAAACTGATCCGTTTATCCGATTGCGTTTTTGATCCGCTTTCAGGCAGCATCAAAAGCACGGCAGCGCGACATTGTTGTCTGAATATCTGTCGACCTTTGCAGACGAGACCTACCATGCGGATTATCCAAGCGACCCTGGAACACCTGGACCTGCTGACCCCATTGTTCGTCAAATACCGGGAATTCTACGGCTCCCTGCCCTACCCGGATTCGTCCCGAGCTTTCCTCGAAAAACGCCTGCGCCGCAAGGAGTCGGTGATCTACCTGGCCCTGGCCGATGACGATAACCACCGGTTGCTGGGCTTCTGCCAGCTCTACCCGAGCTACTCATCCCTGTCCCTCAAGCGCGTGTGGATCCTCAACGACATCTACGTCGCCGAAGACGCCCGCCGCCAACTGGTGGCCGACAACCTGATTCGCACCGCGAAAAAAATGGCCAAGGAAACCAACGCCGTACGCATGCGCGTCTCCACCAGCAGCAACAACGAAGTGGCGCAGAAGACCTACGAATCGATTGGGTTCAAGGAAGACACCGAGTTCAAGAACTACGTGTTGCCGATCAGCGACGGGATCTGAGTCGTTCAGAGCAATGATCGGGGACATATCCATTGCTGCGGTAACGGCGGCTTAGGGTTCCGCCCTGACGGCGGCTCACTTTTGAGAAGCGCAAAAGTAAGCAAAACGCTCCTGCCCCACCACTTGGTGCCTCGCTTAGGCTCGGCATGCCCTCACTCCGGCATTGCTCCGTGGGCCCGCCGCGAAGGGCCATCCATGGCCCAGCGCGGCTATCCCGGCATCCATGCCGGGATGCCCACTCCACAATGCCTGCGTTCGGCCAGCGTGGTTAACGGGGCGCCCGAGATCAACGTCCACCGCGAGGCGGCCTAACGGCCGACCTGGCTCTCCCAGTCGTACCCCCGTCAAATCTGTGGGAGCAAAGCTTGCTCGCGAGGCAGCCTGACAGCCGGCCTGGCTCTCCCAGTCGTACCCGATCCCATTGTGGGAGCGAGCTTGCTCGCGATAGCGATCCACCAGGCAACATCAATACTGACTGACCCGCCGCCATCGCGAGCAAGCTCGCTCCCACACTGGTTTTGAGGCATGCACAAAAAACTAATGCTCACCACAACCCCCTGTGGGAGCAAAGCTTGCTCGCGATAGCGATCCACCAGGCAACATCAATACTGACTGCCCCACCGCCATCGCAAGCAAGCCCCCCCCCACAAAGAGCTCCACCGCCCACAAATCCACCGAAATCCCCCGCTACAAACTCAACACGCGCTTCACAATCCTCGCCGTATAATGCCGCTCTTCCCGGCTTGTAAGAAAAAGCTACACACTCTGTAGCCATACTCAAAGCCAGACCCACAAGCCTGCCGAGTCGGGCCGCCACCACAGGTGCTTTGCATGGATTTCAATCCCCTCGACCTCATTCTGCATCTCGACGTCTACCTCGACATGCTGGTGACCAACTACGGGACGTGGGTCTACGCCATCCTGTTCCTGGTGATCTTCTGTGAAACCGGCCTGGTGGTCACACCCTTCCTGCCCGGCGATTCCCTGCTGTTCATCGCTGGCGCCGTAGCCGCCGGTGGTGCCATGGACCCACTGTTGCTGGCCGGCCTGCTGATGCTCGCGGCCATCCTCGGCGACAGCACCAACTACCTCATCGGCCGCACCGCTGGCGAAAAACTGTTCAGCAACCCCGACTCGAAAATCTTCCGCCGCGACTACCTGCAGCAAACCCACGATTTCTACGACAAACACGGCGGCAAAACCGTGACCCTGGCGCGCTTCCTGCCGATCATCCGCACCTTCGCGCCCTTCGTCGCCGGCGTCGGCAAGATGAATTACCTGCGCTTCTTCGGCTTCAGCGTCCTGGGCACCGTCCTCTGGGTCGGCGGCCTGGTGACCCTCGGCTACTTCTTCGGCAACGTACCGTTCATCAAGCAGAACCTGTCGCTGCTGGTCGTCGGCATCATCCTGGTGTCGCTGCTGCCGATGATCATCAGCCTGGTGCGCAGCAAACTGAGCCAGCGCGCTTCGAAAGCCCAACCGCGCTGATCGTTATGTGGTCCCTGAGCAACTGGCGCCGTCGACGCACCCTCGCCAAACACCCTGTGGCCGAGGACACCTGGCAGCGCGTGCGTCAACAATTGAGCTTCCTCGACGGCATCAGCGCCGCCGAGGACCAATGGCTGCGGGAAGCCTGCGTACTGTTCCTGCACGACAAACACCTCAGCGCCCTGCCCGGCGTCGAACTGCACCAGGAACAACGCCTGCTGCTCGCCGCCCAGGCCCAATTGCCGCTGATGCACCTGGGCGAACTGAACTGGTACCAGGGCTTCCACGAAATCGTCCTCTACCCCGACGACTTCCTCAGCCCCCAGCGCTACCGCGACGCCAGCGGCATCGAGCACGAATGGGACGGCGAACACAGCGGCGAAGCCTGGCCCCAAGGCCCGATCATCCTGGCCTGGGACGGCGTGATGGCCAGCGGCGGCTGGGACGGCTACAACCTGGTGATCCACGAACTGGCGCACAAACTCGACATGCTCAACGGCGACGCCAACGGCCTGCCACCGCTGCACGCCGACATGCGCGTCAGCGACTGGGCCGACGCCATGCAACAAGCCTTCGACGACCTCGACCGCCAACTCGACCACAACCCCGACGCAGAAACCCTCATCGACCCCTACGCCGCCGAGAACCCGGCGGAGTTCTTTGCCGTCACCAGCGAATACTTCTTCAGCGCCCCAGACCTGCTGCACCAGGCCTATCCAAAGGTCTACGAACAGCTCAAGGCGTTCTACCGCCAGGATCCATTGGCCCGGTTGCGGCAACTTCAGGCCGAAGATCCGGTCTATCAGGCGTCATACTAAGGTCTCTACGACCCTGGTAACGTGGCAACAGCGGCTGAATATGCCTATAATCGCCGCCACTTTTTGGTCAATCCGACCAGTCATTTGGTCAACTAACGGGGGCACCGCCCAATGAGCTACAGCAAGATTCCGGCTGGCAAAGACCTGCCGAACGACATCTACGTCGCGATCGAAATCCCGGCCAACCACGCCCCGATCAAATACGAAATCGACAAAGACAGCGACTGCCTGTTCGTTGACCGTTTCATGGCCACCCCCATGTTCTACCCGGCCAACTACGGTTACATCCCCAACACTCTGGCCGACGACGGCGACCCCCTCGACGTGCTGGTCGTGACCCCTTACCCAGTGGCCCCAGGCTCGGTCATCCGCGCCCGTCCAGTCGGCATCCTGAACATGACCGACGACGGCGGCGGCGATGCCAAAGTCATCGCAGTGCCACACGACAAACTGTCGCAACTGTACGTCGACGTGAAGGAATACACCGACCTGCCACCGCTGCTGATCCAGCAGATCGAGCACTTCTTCGCGAACTACAAAGATCTCGAAAAAGGCAAGTGGGTCAAGATCGAAGGCTGGGCCGGTGCAGACGCCGCCCGCGAAGCGATCATCAAGTCGGCTGCCGCCTACAAAGGCTGAAGCAAACTTTAAAAAGAACCCCGGTTTGCCCCGGGGTTTTTTTATGCCTCAATGCTTCCTAATACGAAACTGTATTAACACCGTTTAAGCACGTTTAGCCCGCACCTTTCAGATCCCGCAAACGGAAAGATCGTCTTATATATTTGAACGACTTGTTTATTGCCGAAAACACAGTCGCCTCTAAACTTTCCGTTTATGAAAATACTTTCCAGTGGCGACCGCTTCAGAGCCCTTCTAAGAGAAGCGAACATCCGATCCGCCGACTTCGCGAAGTTATACGGCGTGAAATCCCAACACGTGAACAACTGGTTCAACCGTGGCATCCCACCCGGGCGCATCCACAGCATCGCCAGCCTGCTGACCGTCAGCCCGCAATGGCTCGCCCACGGCGAAGGCCCGCAAACCCCATTGGGCCTGGGCCCCGGCACCACCTATGAGGCGGCCGAAAACGATGGCGTCTACAGCGTGGTGGAACCCACGGACATCGAACTGCCTTTCTACAAGGAAGTCCCCATCGCCCCCGGCGAAACCAAAACCCACATCACCGAAATCCCCGACCAATCCATCCGCCTGCCCCGCAGCCACCTCGAATCCCTGGAAATCGACCCCAGCGACGCCATCTGCATCACCATGGTCGGCGACAGCATGGCCGAACGCATCGCCGACGGCTCCACCCTCGCCATCGACCGCGGCCTGACCCAAATCGTCGACGGCCAAATCTACGCGCTTGAGCACGACGGGATGCTGCGCATCAAATACCTGCACCGCATCCCCGGCAACCGACTGCGCCTGCGCAGCCACAACAGCGCTGCGTATCCCGACGAGGTCTTCAGCGCCGAACAAATCGACGCGCAACACATCCACGTGATCGGCTGGGTGTTCTGGTGGTCAACCCTCAACAAACAGAGACCGCCGGTGTTCGACTAACCCACTCGAACGGGCAGACAGCCAAAGCTCCTTGCGCTGAGGAGCCTTTGTGACAGGAAGCTTTGTAGCAGAGAGCTTGTGGCAGAGAGCTTTTGTGGCGAGGGAGCTTGCTCCCGCTGGGCTGCGCAGCAGCCCCCTGCTTTTCTATCTGAATCACCGATAACCCAATGATTCCACACCACTTACCCCTGGGCTTCCGAAGCAAACCCGCGTATCCTCCGCCCCACATTTGCGAGCCCACGCCTCGCACTGACAAGGCAGATCACTTTCTGACCAAGTCCCACAGCCGGCCGCAAGAGCCGGATGTACGTTTTGAAGGCTGGTAAGGTTTGTCAAAAACGAGCTGAATCAGTCAACGAGAAGCCGGCCATAAGCCGGCTTTTTAATGTCTGAGCTTTTTCACCCCCCATCCAAAATCCCGCCTGATGACCAAACAACGTCGCTCGTAAGTATCCCGTGCTCGACAGCAAAGGTCATCGAACACCGTATGATTCCCAAACGCCACCAGAAGAGAATATTCTGACGACATATTGCGCTGCGTCCTACAGCGAAACGGGAACCCTACGGATAGCCCCCGCCATGTCCTCTTCACCTAACAGCAATCAATCCAACCCGCCCTGGAGCCGTGACGAACTCGTCCTAGCCCTGAACCTGTATCTTCTTCACCGCAATGGTTTACCCGGAGTGAATCATCCGGAAGTCCGAGCCCTATCACAGAGCCTCAATCTCATTGGCACCGCTACAGGTGTGAGCAAAAACCAGAGTTTTCGTAACACCAATGGTGTCTGCATGAAGCTCAACAATTTCCGTCGTTGGGATCCGAGCTATACCAACACTGGTCGCACAGGTCTTGCAAAAGGAAATAAGGACGAGGAATTGGTATGGCTGGAGTTTGCTAATAATCCCGAGCGTCTGGCCGAAGTCGTAGCAGCCATCAAGGCAAACGTCGGAACCACTTCTTCTACTACGCCGATGGATCTAAGTGCGGAGGAAGAACCGGGCTTCTTCGAAGCAGAGGAAGGAAAAGTGCTAACTCGCGTGCACCGTGTACGGGAAAGGGACAAAAAACTCGTAAAACGAAAGAAGGACGAAGCCCTAAAGAAGCATGGTGTTCTCCAGTGCGAAGCCTGTGATTTCAACTTCAGCAAAACATATGGCCCGGACATCGAAGGTGTTATCGATGTGCACCACACTAAGCCACTGCATACGCTCCAACCTGGCGATAAAACCAAGCTCGCGGACCTCGCACTGTTATGTGCCAATTGTCATCGTGTGGTGCATTCACGCCGTAAGTGGCTGAGTGTCGCCGAGGTCAAGGACCGCTACCAAGCAGCCAAAAACAAATCCTGAACTGGGCCGACTCACGGAGGTAAATCAGTGAAAAGCTTTTTTCATATTTAACGGTCAACAATTCCCCCCTACCTGCGGAACTAGGAATCGAGCAACGTCTATGAGATAAAGCCTTCCTTTTTTGGAAAAGGACTTTCAGATCAATGCTTCCGTACCTAGCTACCTATCTACTCATCGCGCTTATCCTTGCAGCAATCGACCGGTTTACCGACCAACCAATGTTCATTAGAACGCATTCAAAGCATTTCCCCTGGAAACTCAACTACAATATAAGATGGTGGGGCCCTCAAGAATATTGGGCGGCTATCACCCTGAGCTCGGTTGCCGCCCTCCACATGCTCGTATTCTGGCATATAGCAGGAGGTTCGATCAGAAAAGACGTCGCTCAAGTTCTTTTTATTGTTATCTGCTTTAGCTCATCGGTGCTTTCTATTAGGCACTTTAAGCTTGTAGAAAAATTCAAAATACATGCATGGTGGATGACCATCCTCACAGCTCTAGCTACAGTAGGATTGGGGCTTGTCGCTAGCGCATACGCCGACTCGTTCATTATTAACCTCACAAGGGTCGATGCAGCTCAGCTTCCAGTTGCGCAGAAGTCCTTGTCTATGCTTATTTTGGTTTCTCTTTGGGCATTAATTACGACATTTATTGTCAGCTTGACAGTCGTCATCACTTCCATTGCTATCGCCTTAACCACTCCAACTTTCATTGGTACGATCAAAAAAAATTATTTAACGGTACAGCAATGGAAACTCTACAGACCAGGACTCGGCCATCACCGTCGCACACGAATGCTTTTCGCGGTATTCGTTGGATCCGTCTATACGGTAGTTATTGCTTGGAATTCGTGGGAATACATTCTTAGGGACGCCGATGACTATCTACAAGAAGTCATCGTTTTTGCTTCATTTCACCTTCACCCCCGAGATTGCGCAATTCCAGGCAGACCAGAGGAGGCACGAGCTGCGCTAATCAGCGAAAATCGTGTAGTCGTGGCAACCCCTGAGAAAAGAGGCTACACCTTTGAAACGCTACCTTGTGAGATACAGTCGAAGAAGGCTTTAAAGGACGCCGCTCTGAAACGATTGAAGCAGGACAGCTACTTCTAAGGAAAACCAAGATAATGTGCTGAAAGCGGGACAGCCATCGACATTCCTTCGCAGAGTGCTGTGGCACTCAACAAAGACAATTGTGCAAGTACCTCTTGCACAAATTAGAGCTCATCGCTTCGAGGACTTCGAAGACACAAAAAAGGTCTTGCCAAGCAAGACCTTTTTACGTCAGAAGGGCAACCAATGGCCCGTCCTACCTCACCTCAATAATATCCAAAGCCCGATTCGCCAACAGTTCACTCACCTCAATCACCTGCAAAATCCCCATCGCAACGCGCCGCCGCGAACCCTCAAGGTCAAACGCCAGATCATTGATCATGGCATTGGCCGCAGCCAGGTTTTCACTGAGACTGGCAAGCAGGCATTCCGAATCAACATCAGGTGCGATACGGAAGATGCTGTTGGGGTTGTCAGACGTTTCTTTCTTCGGCGTAGGCTTCAGGTAGTAATCCAAAGCCCGGTTAGCGGCATCATCAAGCTTCTTGTTACGAGCAGACTGAGCGCGGGACACATGTTCATCTGTAGCTGGCGGATTCGGTGTGATTTTAGCCATGGTAAAGCTCCTAGAGTCTGTTGGAGCTACCACCATTCGCTGCGAAACGAAGTATTGGGTGGCAGCTGTACGCGGGTTCGCAGACCGGGACTCTAGGGACCGGCAGACCCAAGGGGTCTCCCACGCACAGCCACCTCTGACGAAATCACAGACATGGGTAATCTGCTTTCGAAGGTGACGTTGTGCGCCTATAGAGTCCGGGCTGCGAAACCCGATCACTGATGAGCAGTGACGGATTCAAACTACCGAGGGGACCCAAAGCGCACAAGCCGGCGGATTCTGGCGTAGTTGTAGGCAATGGCGCAAGGCAATGTCGGTCGTGGCTGCTCTCGTGGAGCCACGATAAACAGCGGGCCGGAATGTTGTTTATACACCGCCATCGCGAGCAGGCTCGCTCCCACAGAGGCGCTTGCGTCAGGCATTTCAAACATAGGAATGGCGGAGCGGATTTGCTCGTAAATGCGATGCGTCAGCGTCATTTAGCAAGGAGCGACGCTGCGGTTGGGGAAGTGTACGGCGGTCTGCTGCACTGCTTAAGAGAACTCATCGTTCCAAGTGCGCAGTGCGGAAATGCATTCGCGACCGGCTGCATCCTTGCAGCCAGTCGCGAAGAGGGTGACGACTCGTTGTTCAATGGGGCTTGCGAGCGACGTCGCAATGAATCAGGCGGGATATCTCGATCATATCCACAACGGTTTTGTCATCGACCGCAAAACCGCTGTCTGAAACCCCGGTGTTGCTGTTACTTGAGGGTGACGTCGAGCATCGGCGGGATGTAACCGTAGTCGTACTCGGCCACCACGAACGTCTGCAGCCCTTTTATTTTCATGCCCACCGTTGGAGCCTCGGTGCCACCGACACGAATCTGCGTGCCGGTTTCGTCGGTCGGTACGCTGTCGATGAAGGAGGTCACCAGGCCGTTTGGCATTACATAGTGCGAGTAGGTCTGGAATGGCTGCGAGGACGGGTTGCCCAGCACCAGGCCGGAACCGTTCAGCGGCACGTAAGGGCCGAACAGCGAGTCCGCGACGAAACCGTACACCCCGTCTGGCCCGGTCACACCGTCGGCATAGGTGAAGGTATGGCTGATCGTGAACAGGTAGTACTTGCCATCCTGGAACACGAAGTGCGGGCGCTCGGTCTGGTCGTTGACCCCGACGGCGGTCAGCAGTGGCGGCAACATTTCCCAGTCATCACCGTCCGCGTCGCGGGCCACGGCGATGCCGACACAGGCGGTCTGGAAGCGCGAGTTGCCGACATCTTCATAACCCGGCGGCACGTCGCCGATTTCTGCCTCGCCTACTTTGTGCGAGCCGCGCTCACCGGCCACGTTGCCCTCGAACAGCATGTACAGCTTGCCATCTTTCGGGTCGCGGAAAGGCCATGGGTCGCGGAAACCCCAGAACGCGTTTTGTGCTTCGGTCTGATACATCTTGCCGTCAGCCTCGAACAGCGGCTTGACCTTCTCGAAGCCGACCATGCTGACACCGTGTTCAGTGGTTACTACCCGGCCACGCACCTTGACGATGGTCGCGCCTGGGGTGACGGCGGTGTAATACAGATCCACTTCACCTCGGTCGTTCAACAGGATCGGCGTGCCGGCCCATTCGCGAGCGGTCGGCGAAACGCCTTCGGCCATCACGCGGCCACCGAATTCCCAGTTCTTGCCGGTGCGAGAAAACCAGTAGTACATCTTTGCCCGACCGTGGCGATCGTTCCAATCGCGGAGGATGTCGTAGTTGCCGTCCTCGTCGAGGTACTGCGGGTCGTTTGGATGACGATCGGCCGTCAGGGTGAAGATCACCGACCAGCCATCGACAGACGTCACGTTACCGTCCAAATCGCGCAGGGGCATGGTGTCCCAGATGAACACGTCGTTGTTCAGTACCGGGAAATCCGCGCTGACCAGCGGCTGGGTGGTGGTGGGGTCATCTGCCCGGACTTTCAACGCGTCGGCGCGGGTCCAGAGGCTGGGTTGATGGGGGGTTACACCGAATTTTTCAGTGGTGGTTTTCATAAGGTAATACCTCGTCCATGAATGGATTCAAATAAATGACGCTCTAGAAATACTGTATGCGCATACAGTGAAACCACCTTATAGGGGGTTATGCATGTGGGTCAAGCATAAAAATGCATTTGTGCATAATTTGAGTTTTTGTTGGGGCTGATACGTTTCAGCTGTGAACGTTTGCAGAAGTTAGTTCATGGGGAGATTGACGACGTTGGCTGCACGGTCGGTGCTTTGAACGCAGCTCGGTGGAAGGCGTGCGTAACTGGGCAATGGGTGGAAGCAGTGCATAGGGGGATTGGTTAACTGAGGCTGCGGGTTTTGCGCAAAGGCCAATGCAAGGTGGGGAGCCGAACAAAAAGCTTTGATTTGTCGCCGTCGGCGATATGAAAGGAATCGGGTCGTCTTGAGCTATTCGTGAGGTGGAGAGTCAGCGGTAGTGATGTTGACTGGTGTGCCGCCATCGCGGGCAAGCCTTGCTCCCACAGGGGTTTGACTTGGTTGCGGGGTTGGGTTTACTGGCCTTTTCGTGAACAAGCCCGCTTCCACAGAGGGCTGCCACAACGTGTCGCTGTTTTTTGATTTCTGCGACACGTTCTCTTCTCATGTCGCTGCCGGCGACATGAGAAGAGAACGTGTCGTCAAAATGGCGTTTTAGCAACATGAAAGGTAAAGCGACTCCTTCGGACTGACTCGCCCCTCACCCCAACGTATTCAAACAAACCACCTTCGGCTGGGTCATTTCCTCGTACGCGAAGCGCACCCCTTCCCTGCCCAAACTGCCGTACTTGGAACCGCCGAACGGCATCGCATCAAACCGAAAATCCGACGAGTCATTGATCATCACGCCCCCCGCCTCGATCCGCCGGGCAGCGCTCATCGCGGTGTTGAGATCGTTGGTGAAGATCCCGGCGTGAAGCGCGTATTCAGGTTCGTTAGCCAAAGCGATGGCTTCATCAAACGTGTCGAACGGCTGCAACACCACCACCGGGGCGAAGGCTTCGTTGCGCCAGAGGCGGCTGGAATGATCGACGTTTTCCAGGACGGTGGCGGCGTAGCAGGTGCCTTGGCGGCGGTGGCCGCAGAGTAAGGTGGCGCCTTGTTGCAGGGCTTCGTTGACGACCTGTTCGGCGTTTTGCGCGGCTTGTTGGGTGATCATCGGGCCGATGTCGGTGTTGGCGAGCAGTGGGTTGCCGACGACGAGGGCTTGGGCCTGGTTGACGAAGCGTTCGCGGAAGGCGGCATAGATCGGTGCGTGGATGAGCAGGCGTTGGGTGCCGATGCAGTTTTGCCCGGCGGCCCAGAAGGCGCCGGAGACGCAGCTGTCGACGGCGGCGTCGAGGTTGCAATCGCCCATGACGATGACGGGGGCGTTGCCGCCGAGGTCCATGGCGAGTTTTTTCAGGCCGGCGGTGCGGGCGATTTGTTCGCCGGTGACGAAGCCGCCGGTGAAGGAGATCATTCGCACGTCGCGGGCGGCGACCAGGGCTTTGCCGAGTTCGGCGCCGCCGGTGGCGACGGTGACCACCGTTTCAGGCAGGCCCGCCGCGACCAGGTACGAGACCAGTTTGAGCGCCGACAACGGCGCCAGCTCGGACGGTTTGAGGATCACCGCGTTGCCGCCGGCGATGGCCGGGCCGAGTTTGTGGGCGACCAGGTTCAGCGGGTCGTTGTAGGGGGTGATGGCGACGATCAGCCCCAAAGGTTCGCGGGTGAACCAGCCCTGGCGCGATTCGGCGCCTTCGTAGGCATCGAACGGCACGATTTCGCCGGCGTTGCGTTTGGCTTCTTCGGCGGAGAGTTTGAGGGTGTTGACGCAGCGTTTGACTTCTTTTTCGGCCTGTTTGAGGGTCTTGCCGGCTTCGTCGACGATCAGTCGGGCGAAGGCTTTGGCGTCGCGTTCGATGTTCAGTGCGGCTTGTTCGAGGATGCTGGCGCGGCGATGACGTGGGAGTGCCGCGCAGGCTTTTGCGCCGTTGCGTCCGGTTTCGAGCAGGTGTGGGACTTCTGAGGCGCACACGTCGGCGACGGTGCCGACGATGCTGCCGTCAAACGGGTTGAGGACTTCGATGTGCGGTTCGACGACCGCCAGGGCCAGGCGCGATACGTTCACAGGTTGTGCTCCTGTTTGAGGGTTGCCGATTGGTGGATGTGAATGATGTCCGACAGCAGTGCGAAGGCGGTTTCGGTGCGGCCTGCGCCCGGACCGGAGACAGTGACGGCGCCGAGCAGTTCGCTGGTGAACGACACAGCGTTGGTGGCGCCGCTGATGCTCGCCAGTGGATGGTCGTTGCTCAGCAGGCGCGGCTCGACGCTGGCGCTGATGGAGCCGTCGGCCTGGCGGGTGGCGGCGCCGATGAGTTTCCAGCGGGCGCCGTCGTGGCGGGCTTTTTCGATGTCGTCGAGGGTGAGGGAGGCGATGCCGTTGCAGGTGACGTCGTTGACGGTGAGTTTGGCGTCCAGCAGTTCGTTGGCGAGGATCACCACTTTGAGGCGCACGTCATGGCCTTCGACGTCTGCCGTTGGGTCGGCTTCGGCGTAGCCCAGGGCTTGGGCCTGGCTGACGGCTTCGGCGAACCCGAGGCCGCCTTCCATGCAGGTGAGGACGAAGTTGGAGGTGCCGTTGAGGATGCCTTCGAAACCGGTGATCGAGCTGCCGGCCAGGGACTCTTTGGCGAGGCGAATGACCGGGGTGCCGCTCATCACTGAGCCTTCGTATTCGAAGGCGACGTTGTTGCGTTGGGCCAGGGCTTTGAGCTCGGCGCCGTGCAGGGCGATGGGGCCTTTGTTGGTGGTGACCACGTGTTTGCCGCGCTCCAGGGCCCAGCGGCAGAACGAGGTGGCGGGCTCGCCGTCCACCGGGTTGGTGAAGGTGGCTTCGGCGATGATGTCGGCGCCGCAGTCTTTGATCACCGCTTCATTGAGGGCATCGAGGGTGCCGCCGGGGAGCTGGGCCATGGCGCCCTTGGTGGTGGGCAGTTTGGCCAATGAGGCGGCGTCGAGGCCGTGGCGGTCCATCACCGAACCGAGGAACAGGTCGGTCACGCCGACGATTTTCAGGGTGAAGCCGAGTTCGGTTTTCCACTGCTGGTTGCGCTCGGCAATCAGTTGAGCCAATGCCCGGTTCACACCGCCGAAGCCGACCAGCGCCAGTTTGTATTCAGTCATTTTTGTTATGTCCTTGATCCGGGTGATGAGGTTGTTGGGATCTAGGTTAGGGGGGCGGGGTTGGCAGTGAAATATGCCAATTTGCTCTATTTCTTGGGCGTTTTGACCAGGGGGTGGGCAAAGCGTCAGGCATGAAAAAAAACAACAGGAATCGTTTGGCCAGACACAACCCTTTGTGGGAGCGAGCTTGCTCGCGATGGGGCCAGCTCAGGCAACATTGATGTCGACTGGTGTACCGCTATCGCGAGCAAGCTCGCTCCCACAGGTTTTTTTCAGTGTTTGGGCTATTGGTGTCAGGGCATGCACCTCCGCCGGTTCTTGTGGCGAGGGAGCAAGCTCCCGCTGGGCTGCGCAGCAGACCCAAAACCATGCGGCGCGGTGGGTCAGGTTGATTGAGGGTGACCAGGTTGGGGCTGCTTCGCAGCCCAGCGGGAGCAAGCTCCCTCGCCACAGGTTTGTGGTGGCTGGCTTATCTATGTTTTTTCCACTGGCCGGGCACAAGCTCCTGTGGGAGCGAGCTTGCTCGCGATGGGGCCAGCTCAGGCAACATTGATGTCGACTGGTCTACCGCTATCGCGAGCAAGCTCGCTCCCACAGGTATTTTCAGTGTTTGGGCTATTGGTGTCAGGGCATGCACCTCCCGCCGGTTTTTGTGGCGAGGGAGCTTGCTCCCGCTGGGCTGCGCAGCAGACCCAAAACCATGCGGCGCGGTGGGTCAGGTTGATTGAGGGTGACCAGGTTGGGGCTGCTTCGCAGCCCAGCGGGAGCAAGCTCCCTCGCCACAGGTTTGTGGTGGCTGGGGTGTCTGCGGGCATCAGTAGCAGCGGTGAGCGTGCTTGACCCATTGGCCGGGCACATTCTCCTGTGGGAGCAAGCTTGCTCGCGATGGGGCCAGGTCAGGCAACATTGATGTCGACTGGTCTACCGCTATCGCGAGCAAGCTCGCTCCCACAGGTATTTTCAGTGTTTGGGCTATTGGTGTCAGGGCATGCACCTCCCGCCGGTTTTTGTGGCGAGGGAGCTTGCTCCCGCTGGGCTGCGCAGCGGCCCCAAATCATGCGGCGCGGTGGGTCAGGTTGATTGAGGGTGACCAGGTTGGGGCTGCTTCGCAGCCCAGCGGGAGCAAGCTCCCCCGCCACAGGGTTCACTGTTGTGACGGATAGCGCGCCTAGACCACCGACGACAACACAAACGACGTCACGGTGTTCTCCACCCCCGGCAACGCCGAGATCTCTTTCCACACCTTGTGCACCCGCTCCGGGTTCGCCGCGCCGACTCGCAGCATCAAATCAAATTCGCCGCTCATCACATCGCACTGCAGCACTTCGGGCATGGCCTGCAACGCCTGCAACACCTCGGCGCCGCGCATGCGGTCGTAGCGGTAGACGAAGATCACCGCGTTGATGTTCGACGACGCGTGAGCGCCCTCCCCGGTGCGCACCGTGTAGCCCTGGATCGCGCCGTCGCGTTCGAGGCGTTCGATGCGTTGGCGCACGGCGTTGCGCGAGAGGTTGACCTTGGCCGCCAGCTCGGCGTGGGCGGCGCGGGCGTTGAGGCGCAGTTCGGCGATGATGCGTTCGTCGAGGGGGTCGAGAATTCGCTTCATGGGGCCTCCGGTTATAGGGCGCCGAGCAATTGATGAAGAGCACCGAGGTCGTCCGGCTGGATGCGATGAATCTGCGCCGGGCCTTGCTCGGACATCGTACGCTGTGGCGCCGCCACGGGGATCCCCAACTCACCGAGCAACACCGCCGATTTAATAGGTGATATCTCGCCCAAGGTCACCATCGGCGCCACCAGGCTGCGCCGGTACAAACGCGCCGCGAGCACGCCGGTGGCGGTGTGTGGGTCGATGACGTAACCAGTGTCGCGATACAGCGACGTGATTTCCTCCAGCGTCTGCTCATCGCTGACCGCGTACGAGTCGATGATCATCCGCGCCTGCAACCAGAACTCGTTGGCGATGGTCATTTCACCCTGGGTTTCGAAGGTGTCCATCAACGCGCTCACGGCCTGGTCGTCGTGCCCATAGAGCTCCCAGAGAAACCGTTCCAGGTTGGAAAAGATCGACAAATCCATGGCCGGCGACAGGGTCTTGCTGGCGCGCAATCGCGAGTAGTGGTTCTTCAAAAAGAACTGATGCAGCGCGTCATTCTGATTGGTCGCAACGATCATTTGCGTGATCGGCAAGCCCATCTTCTGCGCGATGTAGCCGGCATAGACTTCGGCAAAACTCGCCGCCGGCACGCTGAAGCCAATGGGCCGCTGACCGCCGCCCAACTGCAGCACGGCGTGGAAATAAAACACCAACTGCGCCATGACACTGACCCAGTTGCTGGAATTGAAACTGATCGCCTCATGCTGCCGGAACAGCTGGGTGACCAAGGTCTGGCATTCATCGAAACTGCCATCGACGGCCACTTGATGAACCCGCGGATGCGCCGTCGCTTGCAGGTCTTGAAGCTGGTCTTGCGGTACGCCGGCCTCGGGATAAATCACCACCACGTCGGTCTCGTCGCAGTGCTTGAAGGCCTCGATGGCGGCCAGGCCGGTGTCGCCGTTGGTGACGCCAATCACCACGGCGCGACGCCCGCGTTTACGCAGGAAGTACTGCACCAGCCGCGCCTGCAACTGCGCGGCAAAATCCTTCGAGGAGCGGGTCGGCCCATGGAACAATTCCAGGACCCATTCGTTGCGATCCACCTGATGCAACGGCGCCAACGAGCGATGGCTGAACTGGCTGCCGGCCTCCTTGAGCACCCGCTTGAAATCGGCCTCGGGGATCGCCTCGCCCACGAACGGACGCATCACTCGATAGGCCAGTTCGTCGTAGGACAAGGTCGACCAATTGGCGATGTCCTGGGGTTCGAAGTGCGGCAATGTGACGGGGACAAACAGGCCGCCATCCTCGGCGATGGCCGACAGCACGACTTTTTCGAAATCGACCTGCACGGCGGAATTTCGGGTACTCACATAGCGCATGGTCAACTCCGTAAAACAGTTCATTTAAAGCGATGCGCCTGCTCCACCAGCCAGGTGGAAAACCGCGCCGCGTCCGGGTGTTGCTCGGCCCCGGAACTGCGCACCAGGTAAAACGATTCGCTGGCTTCGATGCGCTGGGCGAAGGGCTCGACCAGGCGTCCGTCGTCGAGCATGTCACTCACCATCGATGACCGCGCCAGGGCGATGCCCTGCCCCAGTTCAGCCATGCGCAAGGTGCAGACCAGCGTGTCGAATTGCATGCCGGTCGAGGAATCCACCGAGTCGACACCGACCATTTTCAGCCAGTAGCCCCAGCCCTCTTCGTAGCCCAGCACATGCAGCAATGGATGCTTGGCCACGTCCGCCGGCACTTTCAGCGTCGCCATCAAGGCAGGTGAACACACCGGAAACAAGGTGTCCCAGGTCAGCCGCTGGGACACCAGGCCGGGCCATTGGCCGTGGCCCCAGCGGATTTCCATGTCGTCTTCGCCATCCAGCTCCTTGACCCAGATGTTGCTGATGTAGCGGATGTCGACGTGCGGATGCGCCTGGCGAAAATCCACCAGTTTCGGCGCCAGCCAGTGCACGAAAAACGCCAGGCTGCCGCGCACCTTGATTGGCCGGCGTTTGTGCTGGCCAAAGATTTCGTTAGTGCCCACCGCCAGTCGCGTGATTGCATCCTGCACCACCGGCAGGTACGCCTGGCCTTCTTCGGTCAGGCCCAGGCCACGGGGCAAGCGCTTGAACAGCGCCACCCCCAGGTGACTTTCCAATTGGCGGATCTGTTGGCTGACCGCGCCCTGGGTCAAGAATAATTCGTCGGCGGCGTGGGTGAAGTTCAGGCAGCGGGCCGACACTTCGAACGCCCGCAGCCAGTTCAACGGGGGCAACGTTTTTTGCTTCATGGTCTTACCTCGTTAACCCCCACGCACCGGGCACGTTTGCCCGCCCCATCGACGCGGTTTAGAACGCGTCGGACGGTTGTGCCACGAGGGCAACCGACAAGCGTCGCTCGCGGCTTTTGCGGGTAATGTAATACACGAAGTAACACCAGGCGATGAACGGCAAGCCGAAGTACAGCGCCACCCGCTGTTCAGGGTCGAAGGCGATCCCGACACACGCCAGGCTGCAGCACACCAGCGCCCCCAGCGGCACCCACGGATAACCGCGAACGCGGAACTTGAGGTCACGAATATCGCCGCCGTTGGCCACATAGTGACGACGGAAAGCGATCTGGCTCGCGGCGATGCTCATCCACACCACCACCACGGCCAGGCCGGAAATCGACACCAGCGCCAGGTAGATGGTGTCGGCGGCAAACACGCTGCTGAGCAACGATGCCGCACCGCCGGCCATGCTGACGATGATCGCGTTGAGCGGCGTGCCCATGCGAGTCAGGGCCGAGAACTGCTTGGGCAGGTGGCCTTGGTCGCTGAGGGTCCAGAGCATCCGCGAGGCGGCGTACAACCCGGAGTTGGCCGCCGACAACAGGGCGGTGATGATCACGAAGTTCATGATGTCGGCGGAGTACGGAATGCCGATGTAGGTGAACACGGTGACGAAGGGGCTTTCGACCAGACCGGCTTGCTCGCGGGGTAACAAGGTCGCCAGGACAAAAATGGTCCCGACGAAAAACACCGCCAGGCGCAGCACTGTGGTGCGGATGGCGCGTGGCACATTGCGTTGCGGGTCTTTGGTTTCACCGGCGGCGATGCCGATCAGTTCAGTACCGGAAAACGCGAAGGAGACCGCCAGCAGCGTCATCACGATGGGCATGAAGCCGGTAGGAAACAGTCCCTCGCGGGTGAAGTTGCTCAAGCCGATGCTGTGGGCCTGGTCGATGTTCAGCAGGCCGAGAATCGCGCCACCGCCGATCAGCAGGAACACCACCACGGTCAGCACTTTGATCAACGACAACCAGAACTCGGTCTCGGCGAACAAACGCACCGAAATCACGTTGGTGAGGAACACCACGCCGGCAAACAGCGCGCTCCAGATCCACACCGGCGTGTCGGGAAACCAGCGCGACATGAGGATGCCGGCAGCGGTGAATTCGGAACCGATCGCCACCGTCCACGTCAGCCAATACAACCAGGCCACGGTGTAGCCGGTGCCCGGGCCTAGAAACCGCGTGGCGTAGGTGCTGAACGAACCGGTTTCCGGCATCTGCACCGCCAGTTCCCCCAGGCACATCATCACCATGTACACCATGAGCGCGCCGATGATGTAGGCGATCACCGCGCCCATGGGGCCGGCCTGGTTAACGGTGTAGCCGGAGGTCAGGAACAGCCCGGTGCCGATCACGCCGCCCAAGGCCAGCATGACGATATGGCGCGTCTGCATTTCCTGCTTGAAGCCGGCCCGCGTACTCGTTTGTTGTTCTGTTATGGACATGGTTGTTCTCATGAAATGTCAGGGCGCGCATCTACGTCTACGCGAGTCAGACAAGCGCCGCTGAGCTTTTATTATTATTCCTATTCATGAACGCCCCATTCACAGCCTTGTTATGGGGTACCAACTTTCAAACTTCAGTTTGCGGTCTCGATGTGGACTTCATTGAGTTGCGAATCGAGGGTTTTTTTGACGAAGGCGAAGGCCTGTTTCAGATCGTCCAGTAGATCGTCCGTGTCTTCGATGCCGACCGAAACCCGCACCAGGCCTTCGGAGATGCCCAGGGCCAGGCGTTCTTCCAAGGTGTTCTCGACATGGCTGGTGGTGCGGGCCGGGCCGTAGATGGTTTCCACCGCGCCCAGGTTGCCCGCGCAATGGGCGAAGCGCAGGCGCGGCAGCAGCAGCTTGATCGTGTCCATGCCACCGACCAGGACAAAACTGACGATGGCGCCGAAGCCGGACATCTGCGCGCAGGCCACGGCGTGGTTCGGGTGACTCGGCAAGCCCGGGTAATTGACCGCCTCCACCAGCGGTTCGGTGCAGAGGAATTCGGCCAGGGCCCGGGCGCTGTGTTGTTGCTGACGCATGCGCAGTGCCAGGGTCTTCATGCCACGGATGATCAGGTAGGCCGAGAACGGGTCGAGGCTCGCGCCGTTGATTTCCCGGTAATGCCGCACCTGGGCCATCAAGGCTTCGCTGCCACACACCAGGCCACCGAGCACGTCGCCATGGCCGCTGAGGAACTTGGTCGCGCTATGAATCACCACGTCCACCCCCAAGGCCAGCGGGCTCTGGTTCAGCGGTGTGGCGAAAGTGTTGTCCGCCACGACCACGGCGCCGACACGCTTGGCCGCCGCCACCAGGCGCGGGATGTCGAGGATTTTCAGGGTCGGGTTGGTGGGGGTTTCCAGGTACAGCACCTGGCAACCCTTGGCGATTTCACGCTCGAGGTCGTCGTGATCGAAGGTCTCGCACAAGGTCACCGCCACACCGGTGCGCGGCAGGAACTCTTCGAAAATCTTGTTGGTGCCGCCGTAACTGTCCTTGGTCGACACCACGCGATCGCCATGGGCCAGGAAGGTGTAGAGCACGCTGCTGATCGCCGCCATGCCACTGCTGAAAGCCACGGCGGACTCGGCCATTTCCAGCTCGCGAATCTTGGCTTCGAGGGTCTCGACGGTCGGGTTGCTCATGCGGCTGTAGATAAAACCGGGGGCCTTGCCCAAGGCGACGTCGTACCAGACGTCGATGTCGTCGTAACCATACGCGGCGCTGGCCACGATAGGGGTTTGCGTGGCGTTGTAGGGGTGCCTGACTTGCTCCCCACCCCAAACCGCCCGGGTTCCTGCTCCCGCGTTATCAAGCCCTGTGCTGTCAGGTTTATTGTTCATTGAGGCTACTCACACTGAGGGGGTGGACGTTGAGCCATCCACCGAATCTGAGGGCCAATATAGGGAAAAGCCGCGCGCCCGAGAAACGATGTTATCGGTGCCAAAGGGGTGGTTTTTTTAATGGCTGAAGGCGAAGCCGCGACCTGTAAGTCACTGATAAACCTGTGGGAGCGAGCTTGCTCGCGATGGCGGTGGGTCAGCTGCCATTGAGGGTGACTGACACTTCGCTATCGCGAGCAAGCTCGCTCCCACACTGGAAATTGTGGTGACGTCGGGAATGCGTGAGCGCCAGCCCTACAGGCGACCGTTGACTTAAAGGCTGTGCGAATCATCGTGGCGAGGGAGCTTGCTCCCGCTCGGCTGCGCCGTAGGAGCTGCCGAGCGAAGCGAGGCTGCGATCTTTCCAAAGCCAGTTGAGTATCAAGCGAAAGATCAAGATCAAAAGATCGCAGCCTTCGGCAGCTCCTACCGCAACCCAGCGGGAGCAAGCTCCCTAGCCACAGGTTATCGATCGTTCCCACGCTCCCGCGTGGGAATGTCGCCAGGGACGCTCTGCGTTCCGCTTCTGGTTGTGACGCAGAGCGTCACGGGATGCATTCCCACGCGGGAGCGTGGGAACGATCAATAACACTGGGGGCGGCGTTGATTTTTTGCTGTGTGGGCCGCCCTCGTTGATTTATTTTCGACACTTAACTCAACCAATACTTACCTCACGCAACCTTGACTTGTTTTAACGTATCTATCAAAGCACCTTCTAGTTCAGCCCAACTCTTAGCCTCTGTAGAACATACAGGAGAGCCCCAGTTGCAGCCCGACACAAGAAGAACCCTGAAGCATCCACTCTCACAGAACTCAGGATACCAACCAATATCTATTATTTGCTCAAACGAAAAAGAAGCCTGGAACAGATCTTCCTTTAAATCGTCTATACCAAGCAGAACATCCCTTGACTGATCCAATCTTGAAAGATCATCAAAAACCACAGCCCCGCCAAGCTTAGTTACTTCATGCAAACCCACACACTCCCCCTTCACTTTATAAGCTTCCCTGAATGCATCTTCGATGTACGCAGAGCGTCACTGGTTGCATCATTCTTCCAGCTCACAAATTAGCTGGGCAAAGGGTTAATTTTTCGAAACTTAGACTTATAAAAAACGGAGGTCGCATAAGACAGCCCTCCAACTCAATCATTGTTTTCGTTCCATTGATATCAATTATCGCAACCCCATCCTCAGCCATGGAGACTAGAGACGCGCTTAGAAAAATGACCCTATCCTTTATGCTCAATGAAAAACGACCACCGGAAACATCGACATTATTTCCCCACGCAAACTCTTCATCTATCTCAAATTCCACATCATGTTGTTCACCGACTTTCGGAATATCGGCCGACCAAGTCGCGACCGCGCTTCCAAAATCTGTCGAAAAAGCTACTGAGATATTGCCACTGACGCTCCTAACTTCATCTATTTTTATTTTCATTTTTTGCCATTCGCCAAAGAAACGCGCACAACTGTATTGTCAACACCCATCACATTCCCCTTCAACTCATACGTCCATACCCCCTCATGATAATGGTGCTTGGTTGGCTTGC
Source organism: Pseudomonas sp. B21-010 (assembly GCF_024749325.1). NCBI lineage: Bacteria > Pseudomonadati > Pseudomonadota > Gammaproteobacteria > Pseudomonadales > Pseudomonadaceae > Pseudomonas > Pseudomonas sp. B21-010. The sequence goes on from NZ_CP087198.1 coordinate 5,673,095, forward strand.
TGTTCATTTCATAGGCACCGTAACGAAAAATCTATTAGGGCTTCCAGAAATTAATACCCTCCATACGCCGCTCGATATCGTCCATATCATCTTCGCCTAGAGTTGTATCAAACCCTTCACTGATGATCTTTCTAATTTTAGCGAGCTTCTGGGTTACTTTTTCATTATCTATGAACTCCGTGGTGGCGCGCTGGTACTTTTCAATTGGCTTATCACCGTAGTAGCTACCCATCTTGTGTAGCGATATCAAAATAAACTCAATTTCAGCTAGAGCTTCAAGTGCAGACTCCCCGGAAATAACGATTTCCTTATTTCTCTCTAACATTACTTTCTCCGCTTAAAGGTTGGATTTTCTAATTTTAGATTCCGCTTGATGGTCAGCTCCATCGTGCCATGCCTTGGGTTTTTGACCCATTCCAGTTTAGATTCGATCATTCCCACGCAGGAGCGTGGGAATGATCGAAGGGGTGGTTTTTTTAATGGCTGAGGGCAAAGCCACGACCTGTAAGTCACTGATAAACCTGTGGGAGCGAGCTTGCTCGCGATGGCGGTGGGTCAGCTGCCGTTGAGGGTGACTGACACTTCGCTATCGCGAGCAAGCTCGCTCCCACACTGGAAATTGTGGTGACGTCGGCACGTGGTTTCGCCCTTGGAAACGCAGCGGTTGCTCCAGTCGCTTGCCGTCGCCGTGCCGGAGCTCGGTGAGTTTGCCGTAGCCGTTGTAGCGCGCGGCCCAAACGACTTCACCTCAGTCTGCCAATCTGCATACGGCTACTTCTTCTAGTTACCATCAAGCGGAGAGGTATCAGTGCGACTCATTACGTCCAGAATATGCTTTAGCCACATTTCACCAGACTCCCAATCCATCCAATAGCAATAATTGCAAGGCATTTTATCCATAATGAATCCTCTCAATTTCTCATCACAAAATTTAATTGTTAATAGTGTCGAGATTTCATTTTTAACCATGTCAACGATTTCAGGCGCAGAGTCCGAAACAAAATTTCTTATTATTTCATCAGGATCTGATGACTCGCACATCCAATCTTGATGAAAGTAGCATCCAAAGAACTGGAAAAGCTCTGGGTATTTATCTTTCATTTTTTTCAATAAATCCTGTAAGTAAATTATATCCGGTTGGTGACCTGTCAGATTTTCTAATAACCAACACCACAACCGACAGTGGTTCTAGATTTCCAGTTTGACGTACAACGCCGACTCCTACTGGAGAAGAGAAGGGTTGCCGTAGAGCAAGTGATGTTCTCAATCTACTACTTAGAAATTCGTCTATCTCTAATTTTCTTGTTTTTAATACACTGGAAACAGCTGACTCTGCCGTAGCCCTATCAGGGAATGTCGACGCAGTAGGTACGCGAGGCTCCAAATCAAGGCGCCTCCTCAGTTGATCTTCAGAGCGCCCCACATGTTTCTCTATTAAATGCCCACCACGAGCCTCATGCGCAGCCAACCCTCCTCCCGGCACAATTTCGCTGAACGGCCCATCAGCCTCAATATCACCAGGACACTGACATGCCAACCCCAACGGATCCACCCACCCCGTCGGGTTCAGGGTGTACCGGTACCCATTGAGCCCACCCACCAACTTGCTCGGGTCGGGCGTCAGGTAGCGGCCAGTCTCGGGATTGTAGTAGCGGTGCCGGTTGTAGTGCAGGCCGCTTTCGGGGTCGAAGTATTGACCCTGGAAGCGCAAGGGTTGCTCAAGTTGTTCGCCGCCTCCGTGCTGCAGTTCAGTGAGTTTGCCGTAGCCGTTGTAGCGCGCCGACCAGACGATCTGGCCGCTGTAGCTGGTCAGTTCCTGGGGCGTGCCCAGGTGGTCGAGGTGGTAGTAGAACGGCGTGGCTTTTTCCGGGCCTTCGCCATCGAGCATCGCCAGCGGGCGGAATGTGCCGGGTTCGTAGACGTAGCTGCGGTGGTGGCGTGGGCTGTTTTCGGCGACGACCTGGTCGCCCTGCCAGAAAAACTCCGTGGTCAGGCCGTCCACGGTCTTGCTGATGCGTCGGCCAAAGGCGTCGTAGCGGTAGGACGTTTCGCGGCCGTTGGCCGTGGTGACGCCAATCAGGCGGTGCTGGCTGTCGTAGCGGTAGGCGCTGACCAGGGCCTGGTCGCGGCGTTCGCGGATCAGGTTGCCGAAGGCGTCGTAGTCGTAGTGGCGGTCGCCCTCCTTCAGCAGGCGGTTGCCCTTGAGGGTGGTCGGGCCGGGGCGGTCCTGCATCATCAGGTTGCCGGCCGGATCGTGGCAGAAGTGTTCCGGCGGTTCGCTGTGGGAAAAGTCGATGCGGGTCAGGCGATCCAGCGGGTCGTACTGGTAGCTGCGGCGGCTTCGGTTGTCGGAAAGGGTTTGCAGGTTGCCCTTGGCGCTGTAGGCATAATCGCGCCAGAACAGTTGTTGCTGTTGGTTCTGCCACACGGTCTGGGCCTTGAGGCGGCCCTGCTCGTCGTAGTCGTAGTCACTGAGCAGCCGGCCCTGCTGGCGTTGCCGTTCACGTCCGCCGACAAAGCGGTGTTCGGTCAGGCGCGTGCCGTTGAGGTCGATGGCGGTCAGTGCGCCACCTGGGGCATGGTGGTAGTCGAGCTGGCTGTCGTCCGGCAGGCGCAGGTGGTTGAGGCGCCCGCAAGCGTCGTAGCGATAACGCAGGGTGCCCCAGCCCTGGTGCTCGCAGACCAGCCGATCCTGGGCGTCGTACTCGAAGGCCAGGGGATGATCGCTGCCGTCGTTGACGTGGACCAGCCGGCCCAGTTCGTCGTAGCGGTATTCGATGGCCTGGCCGTCGGGCAAGGTCTTGACCCGCAGCCGCCCAGCCGCGTCACGCTGGTACTGGGTGAGCCGTTGCGAACCGTCTTCGCCGTGCTCGGTTTTCTCCAGCAGGTGGCCATTGAGGTCGTAGGCGTAGGCGGTGCGTTGGCCGTCGAAGCCGACTTGCTGTCGGATCAAGCCGTTGGGCGTGTAGTCCAGCTGATATTTTTCGCCGGATTCGTTTTCGATTTCGGTCAGCAACAGCCGCGCCGAGTCGTAGCGGTACTTCAGCTCGCTGCCGTCGGGGTTCAGGCGGCGGCTGACCAGGTGCAGGTCGTCGGCGTATTCATAGCGGGTCAGACGGCCCTGTTCATCGCGCTCGGCGGTGACCTTGCCGTAGGCGTTGTAGCGCCAGGTCCGGGTGGCACCGTTGGGCAAGGTCACCTGCAGCAGGCGGCCGACGGCGTCCCATTGGTAGTGCGTGAGCGCGCCGTGTTCGTCCTGACGGCTGAGTAAACGCCCCAGGGCGTCGTAGGAAAAACACCGGCGACTGCCGTCGGGCAGGATCTCTTCGGTCAGTTGGCCCAGGCGACTCCAGGTGAACCGATGTTCGCCGCCGTCCGGGGCATACGTCGCCAGCAGTTGCCCATGGACGTCGTAGGCATATTCCGTGCGCCGGCCGTCCGGATCGATGAGGACGATCACCTCGCCGCGGGCATTGCGCCGGTAGGTCCACACGGCCTTGCCGCGCGAACGGGTGTGCAGGAAACCGTTGCGGTATTCGTAGGACGTCGGCGTCTCATCCGGGGGAAGCAGCGCCACCAGCCGTCCGACGTCGTCGTAGCGGTATTCGCTGACGCCCCCCAGCGGGTCCTGTTCGGCGATCAACCGGCCCTGTTCGTCATAGGCCTTGAGGTGCTCGCCGCCGTCGGGCTCGACCTTGCGCACCAACCGCGCCCGCTCGTCGTGGACATACACCTCCTGGCTGCCGTCCAAGTGCCGGACCGTGACGCTGCCGTCTTCGCCCCAGGTGTAGCGACTGTCCATCTGCGCAAACGAGGCCCAATGCCGTACGCAGCGGGACGCCGGTCCGACGCCTTGCCATTCCCAATAAAAACTCGCGCCACCGGCCAGTTGTCGCTGGAGGATGACGTGCTGGTCGTCGTAGTCGTAGCGTTCGCTTTCACCGGCGGCATTGGTCGCTTCGATCAGTCGGAAACGTCCGTCGTAGCGGTAGGAAACCAGCGTCTGTTCAGTCCGCCAGGCTTCGTCGAGGGTGATAGCGGGATGGAAGCTCTGGTAGTCGACGGCGATCAGGTGGCGCTGCTCGTAACGCAGGCGCAGGGCGCGCCCGGCGCCGTTGTCCAAACGGCAGATGTCGCCATGAATGTTGCGCTGGAGGGTCAGGCGGTTGTCGTAGCGGTCGCTGAGGGCGCTCAGGTGGCCGTCGCGAAAGTGCAGGAATGCTGCGTTTTCCCCGGGCTGGGCGACGATCAGTTCGTCCGCCTCGGTGCCCAGGTAGATCGCCGCGCGGGCCAGGCTGTTGTGGATCGCCGGACGCTGGGCGTTAGGCAGTGGAAAGATCGTGCGGCGGTTTTCCTGATCGACCCAGGTGACCTGCTCGCCGTCGAGTTCCAAGCGATGGGCCAGGGCATGGCTCCAACCACGCCCGAGGCCGACATCCAGGTCGGCGGCGCTGGTGCGGTACAAACGGGTGAAGACGAACGGCAAGCGGCCATCCAGGGTGCCATCGTCGAGGGTCAGCAGTTCTTCGCCGGTGACCATCGACACCGGGCAGCCGCTGGTCTGGGTCTGGGACGCGGTGTCGGCGGGGTCGCCGTTGGGGTTTTTCGATGGGGCGGGGACGTCGTCGTGGGGTTCGTATTTACTCAGTCGCGTAGATGCCTGGGATTTTTCCCGCACGATCGGAGCCGGGTTGCTGACCGACAGCGGCGCGGAATCCCCAGTGGCGATCTGTAACGGTCTGACAGGCGCCGGCCCCACCGACGGTCCTTGACCGGCGATTACTACTGGCTTCAGTACATCGGCATGTTTGTTGAGGCTGTCGCCGCCAAGTTGGCCCAAACGCTGGCTCGATGCCTGCAACCACTCGCGGGCGCGTTCCGAGCGGACATGGCGCAACACTTTGCCGCTCATACGAAGCCCAACGCCCAGCCCACCGGTCACACGCGCCAAGAGGAAGTTGATCAAAATCGAGGCGCGCATTTCCCCCAGGAGTTCGGCCAGGTACTGCGGCGGCAGCATCCGCAGCCAACCGATGAACGCCGCGGTGTAGACGAAGAGCAAGGGCTCGTCGCTGAGGATCATCAGGCCTTTGGCAATTGCCTCCGATGAGGCTTTCAGCAGTTGCTCAAGCTCAGTCTCGGTGAGGTATTCCAGCAGTTTTTCACTGTTGGCCTGTAGATCCGCCAACAGATCGAAGACCTGTTTTACGTCGTCCCATAGCCCAAACAGGGCGTTTTCAAAGCCACGTAGCTGGGCGTCCTGCAATGCGTTGAAGCGCTTTACAAAACCGCTCTCGGAAGACGCCTTCCACAACGGTTGAAACTCGTTCCATTCCGCTTTCAGCCAACCTTCGAGCTCGACGATCTCGAGCTGGTAGGACGCGTACAGCGCCTTGACATGATCGGTCGTGATACCTGGAAAAAAACTGATGCGGTAACGCTGTCCGCGGTCGCATTCGGGTACTTCCAAAATGCCGCTGGGGCCAATGACATGAGGGATCGGATCGCCAAAGATTTCCTTCCCCCGCTCGTCTTTAGTGATCGGTTCCAACACCACTGGTGTGTCGCCGATCGGCACGAAACGCGAGGCTTGGAACATGTGCACCAGCGTCAGCGGGCCTTGTGCCGGACACCTCGCCACCACGGCGCTGACCTGCTTGCCATCGTCTTTCGCGGGTGCGAGCGACACCTCCTTGCCAACTTTAAACACCTGCTTAATGTCTAGCGTCCGATTGGTCCAGAATCTTTCCGCCCAACTGTCGTAGTCACCCAGGCAGCGGCGAAAGTCCTGCAGTACTTCCTCGACATCGGGCGAGTTCATGGCGGCCAAGACCAGCGAACCGATGGCGCCGGTTAATGACGGGATCTTGTCAGGGAACTTCATGCAGGCAGCTCGCGGCGCGGGAGTGGGCGCGAGACTGTGCCGGGGATGGCAGAGGAAATAAGTCAGGTAAAGAAGCGGGGGGTGTAGGGCAATTCTCTAAATTAGGCCAACGTTGCCAGAATTTCGCCAAAACCCCTTGGTTTCTGTCGCGGTGTTTATAGTCATCGACGGGGTTCGCACGCCAAGCGTTTGAATTTAGCGAATCGCCCTACATCCTTTGTCCCCTTCCACTGACTGAATTCAACTGTCATCCACGGCAGAGTCTCGCGTCCGCCCCCGCACCGAGATTCCTGCATGCCCAACTACGACAAAATTCTTGCCCAGGGCAATGTCATTGGTTCGCTGGTGATGGCAGTCATGGACTCGGATCACCCGGATGTCGAGGCGGTGCTGCACGACTTTCGCCACTGCCTGAACGACTACGACGCTTGGGCGGAAGACTTCTGGACCGGCCAAGCGCTAGACATCGAGCAGGTGTTCAAGGTGGGCAACGAGGTGTCCCTCGCGCCCGCAAAAAATGACAGCGAGCAGTTCAGCGCCGTAGTGGCGAGGTGTCCGGCACAAGGCCCGCTGACGTTGGTGCACATGTTTCAGGCCTCGCGTTTCGTCCCGATCGGCAACACGCCGGTGACGCTCGAACCGATTATTGAGGGCGAGCCGGGGAAGGAAACCTTTGGCGAGCCAGTCCCTCACGTCATCGGCCCTAGCGGTATTTTGGAAATACCCGAATGCGACCGAGGCCAGCGTTACCGCATCACCTTTTTTCCAAATGTCACGACCGATCATGTCAAGGCGCTGTACGCGTCCTACCAGCTCGTGATCGTCGAACTCGAAGGTTGGCTGAAAACCGAGTGGAACGAGTTTCAACCGCTCTGGAAGGAATTTTCTGAAGGCGGCTTCGTGAAGCGCTTCAACGTGTTGCAACAAGCTGAGCAGCGTGGTTTTGAAAGAACTGTGTATGGGCTGTGGGACAGCGTCAAACAGGTCTTCGATCTGTTGGCGGATTTGCGGGCCAACAGTGAAAAGCTGCTGGAATTCCTCACCGAGGCCGAGCTTGAGCAACTGCTGAAAGCCTCATCGGAGGCGATTGCCAAAGGCCTGATGATCCTGAGTGATGAGCCCTTGCTCCTCGTCTACACGGCGGCCTTCACCAGTTGGTTGCGGATGATGCCGCCGCAGTACAGAGCCGAGGTCATGGGAGAAATGCGCGCCTCGGTGCTGATCAATTTCCTCTTGGCGGCAGTCACCGGTGGCCTGGGCGTAGGCCTGCACCTGAGCGGCAAGGCGCTGCACTTGATCCGCTCGGAACGGGCCCGCGAGTGGTTGCAGGCATCGAGCCAGCGCTTGGGCCAACTTGGCGGCGACAGCCTCAACAAACATGCCGATGCACTGAAGCCGGTAGTCATCGCCGGCCGAGGGTCGTCAGTGGGGCCAGCGCCTGTCAGGCCGTTGCAGATCACCGCTGGGGATTCCGCGCCGCTGTCGGTCAGCAATCCGGCCCCAATCGTGCGGGAAAAATCCCAGGCCGCTGCGCGACTGAGCAAATACGAACCCCACGACGACGCTTCCACCCAATCAAAAAACCCCAACGGCGACCCCGCCGACAGCGCCGCCCAGACCCGCACCCACGGCTGCCCAGTATCGATGGTCACCGGCGAAGAACTGCTGACCCTGGAAGACGGCACCCTCGACGGACGCCTGCCGTTTGTCTTCACCCGCCTCTACCGCACCAGCGCCGCCGAACTGGACGCAGGCCTCGGCCTCGGCTGGAGCCATGCCCTGGCCCATCGCCTTTTGATCGAAGGCGAGGAAGTCATCTGGATCGACCAGGAAAACCGTCGCACCTCGTTCCCCCGACCGAACCTACAACGTCCGGCGATCCACAACAGCCTGGCCCGCGCGGCGATCTACCTGAGCAGCGAGCCGGACGAACTGATTGTCGCCCAGCCCGGCGAAGGCCCCCCTTTCCTACACTTTCGCAACGGTCATCTGATCGCCCTGAGCGATCGGTACGACAACCGCCTGACCATCCAACGCAACATCTACGGCGATATCAGCCGCCTGGACAACGGTGCCCAGCGCAGCCTGCGCCTGCGTTACGAGCATCGTCACCTGGTCGCCATCGACTACCAGAGCTTTCACCCCGAACGGCTGCCAGATGAAGCCTGGCGCACCGAACAGACGCTGGCGACCTACCGCTACGACGCGCGTTGGCGACTCATCGAAGCGACCAACGCCGCCGGTGAAAGCGAACGCTACGACTACGACGACCGACACATAATCCTGCAGCGACAACTGGCCGGTGGCGCGAGTTTTTATTGGGAATGGCAAGGCGTCGGCCTGGCGGTCCGCTGCGCTCGGCACTGGGCTTCGTTCGCGCAGATGGACAGCCGCTACACCTGGAGCGAGGACGGCAGTGTCATTGTCCAGAACCTCGATGGCAGCCAGGAAGTGTACGTCCACGACGAGCGGGCGCGGCTGGTGCGCCAGGTCGACCCCGATGGCGGCGAGCACCTCAAGGCCTATGACGAACAGGGCCGATTGATCGCCGAACAAGACCCGCTCGGCGCGGTAACCGAATACCGCTACGACGAAGTCGGACGGCTGGTGGCGCTGATTCCGCCTGAAGGCGAGCCCACTTCCTACGAATACCGCAACGGTTTCCTGCACGCCCGGCAGCGGGGCAAAGCCGTGTGGACCTACCGGCGCAATACCCGAGGGGACGTGATCGTCCTCATCGAGCCGGAAGGCCGGCGCACGGAATATGCCTACGACGCCCATGGGCAACTGCTGGCGACGTATGACCCGGACGGCGGCGAACATCGCTTCACCTGGAGTCGCCTGGGCCAACTGACCGAAGAGATCCTGCCCGACGGCAGTCGCCGGTGTTTTTCCTACGACGCCCTGGGGCGTTTACTCAGCCGCCAGGACGAACACGGCGCGCTCACGCACTACCAATGGGACGCCGTCGGCCGCCTGCTGCAGGTGACCTTGCCCAACGGTGCCACCCGGACCTGGCGCTACAACGCCTACGGCAAGGTCACCGCCGAGTGCGATGAACAAGGGCGTCTGACCCTCTACGAATACGCCGACGACCTGCACCTGATCAGCCGCCGCCTCAACCCCGACGGCAGCGAGCTGAAATACCGCTACGACTCGGCGCGGCTGTTGCTGACCGAAATCGAAAACGAATCCGGCGAAAAATATCAGCTGGACTACACGCCCGGCGGACTGATCCGACAGGAAACCGGCTTCGACGGCCAGCGCACCGGTTATGCCTACGACCTCAACGGCCACCTGCTGGAAAAAACCGAGTTTGGCGCCGATGGCAACCAACGAATCACCGCGTACCAACGCGACACCGCCGGCCGCCTGCTGCGCAAAACCTTGCCGGACGGCGCGACGATCGATTACCGCTACGACGCTCTCGGACGCTTGGTCAGCGTCGACGACGGCCACTGGCCGCTGGCCTACGAATACGACGCGCAAGACCGGCTCGTCGTCGAACACCAGGGCTGGGCCACCCTGCGCTATCGATATGACAGCGTTGGCCGCTTGATCCATTGCCGCCTGCCCGACCACAGCACCCTCGACTACCGCCACGCACCGGGCGGCGCGCTGTTTGCCATCGACCTCAACGGCACGTGCCTGACCGAACACCGTTACAAAGGCGGGCGCGAACGGCAACGCCAGCAAGGCCTGCTGCTCAGCGATTACACCTACGACGAACAGGGTCGCCTCAAAGCCCAGACCGTGTGGCAAACCCAGCAGCAACAACTTTTCTGGCGCGACTATTCCTACAGCGCCAATGGCAACCTCGCCGCGCTGTCCGACACACGAAACCGACGCAGCTACCAGTACGACGCGCAAGATCACCTGCTGCGCATCGACTACACCCACAGCCAAGCCCCGGAACATTTCGCCCACGACCCAGCGGGCAATCTGCTGATGATGGACCGCCCCGGCCCGACCACCCTCAAGGGCAACCGCCTGCTGATGGAGGGCGACCGCCACTACGACTACGACGCCTACGGCAACCTAGCTCGCGAACGCCGCGGCAAAGCCCAGTGCCTAATTACCGAGTACCGCTACGACAGCCAGCACCGCCTGATCGGCGTCACCACCCCGGACGGCAACGAAACGTCCTACCGCTACGACGCCTTCGGCCGACGCATCAGCAAGACCGTGGACAGCCAGACCACCGAATTCATCTGGCAAGGCGACCAAGTCATCGCCGAAAGCAGCAACAGCCACTACCAAAGCTACGTCTACGAGCCCGGCACCTTCCGCCCCCTCGCACTGCTCGAAGGCGAAGGTCCGGAAAAAGCCACGCCGTTCTACTACCACCTCGACCACCTCGGCACACCGCAGGAACTGACCAGCCACCAAGGTGAAGTGGTTTGGGCGGCGCGCTATAACGGCTACGGCAAACTCACCGGACTGCTGCACGGCGACGGCAAGCGACTGGAGCAACCGCTGCGCTTCCAAGGGCAGTACCACGACCGGGAAAGCGGCCTGCATTACAACCGGCACCGGTACTACAATCCGGAGACAGGGCGGTATCTGACGGCGGATCCGAGCAAGCTCAAGGGAGGGCTTAACGCCTATCGCTACACCCTGAACCCGACGGGGTGGGTGGATCCGTTGGGGTTGGTGGATTGTCCGGGGAATGATGGGTGTAAAAAGCCGGCGGTTGGGGAGCAAGATCCGGCGGCTAAAGTCGGGGTGGATGAGGGATCTCCACCACCTCCGGCACCACCAAAACCAGACAAATGGAGTCGGCACCCTAAAAGTATCCAAGACCAGATGGCCCTAGAGTCTGCGAAAGCGGACAAAGGCCTTGTAATTATTGAAGAACTAGACGATCCAAATTACTACAAAATGGAGAAAATGGAACTAAAAGTAAAATCAAAAAACAGGAATGACTCCGTAGTGCATTATGTTCGTGACCCGAGCACAGGCAAACTGATGGACTTTAAATTTAAAAAGCACAGTACCGACGACATAAAGCCATGGGGCAATGACCCCTCGGTACCACCTGGGATTTTTGAGAAATGAAAGCCACATGCATATTGAACAATCTAAGTAGTAGCGCTCTGACGCCAGAAACAGCTGCCCGTCTGAAACGATATATATCCTTCCCCGATGGTGAGTTGAATCTCGTGATTGGCAAAGAATATATTGTTTATGGGGTGGAGTTTCGAGACAACTGCCCTTGGTTATACATCTGCATTGATGAGTACGATGAGTACCCAATACCGCTTGCAGCAGACTTCTTCAAAATCACTGACGGACGCCTTTCATCCCACTGGCAGCTCAACTTTAAAGTGACCAATACCGGAAGAAACAAAACCCAGTTAGTTTTTTTTGAATGGGCTACTGATAACTTATTTTATGAAAACCTTATCTCGGGCGACGATCACGCTGAGGTCATTTTCGACAAGTATAGAAAAATTATGGACGCAGAGTAGCTAGGACAGTTTACTGATGCGCACTTCCGGCAGGCAATCCCATAAAATGATCGCCAAAAAAATAACTATTGAGCTTCACGGAAAAATCAATCACGCAACTCTTGAATACGACAGAGGAGATATAGCTCTGACAGTAAAAATTCCTGGAAAATCAGAGAAAACATACACAGGCCTTGATTACTACACATGCCTCGGCAAGGTACGACAAGATTTCCCCAACATTAAATTTCTGTGCAAGGGTTCGAAAATCAACGTCTACCCTTCGCGTATGTGCTCGCAAATGGCTAGCGGACTAGTAGCTTACGAAGTCTCTTGGGGCAAAGCCGCAGGCAGGGAGAACATAGTCCAAATCTTTGATTACGAGGACAAAAATTTAGTCACCGACATTAACATTCAGCTAGATTATCACAAGCGATGGCTGCTATCTCTACACGAAGACTCGTGACACCTGCAATGATATTGATGGTTCATTATGCACGTGAATTCTCAAGTGTAGGACTCTAACCGCGTAAAAAATTATGCCATTGCATGCCGGGGGGAGCACACATACCGCAATCACAAACACCGCGCCATAAGCCACTGCTCTTCCCCCCAAGCCTCAAAACGCTCCAGCACGTCCCAACCCAGCTTGGCGTAATAATCACGTTGGCTGTGGGTGTGCAGGAACAAGGTGATGATTCCAGCCTCTCGCGCATGGCTGCAGATGCCTTCGATCAACTGCGCTGCAAGCCCTCTGCGTCGAGCCTCTGGGGTGATGAACACACACGCCAGCCACGGGCCCAGCTCAGGCTGGTCAGGCAGGTCGTGGCTGGCAAGTGAAGCGCCGCCGAGCAACTGGTCGTGTTCCATGGCGATCAGGCACTTCCAGCGGCCATCGTGCTGCCCCGCAGCGAATTCCTGCTGCCAACTGGCGAGGGATTGCTGGGCGAATTCATAACTGAACTCCCGATGGAGCCACTCGGCCATCTGGTCGCTTTTATCCATGTGGTTAGTGAGCCAATCCATCTGCAGCATTTGAAACACTCCTTGTATTTAGTCAGCCGGCTGCTGACCCGCTTTGCTCGAAAGAAGACACCCGCGAGCAGGGTCCGTTAACCCGTTTATGATCCGAGAGTGTTACAGCGTCCGAATCAACGCTTCGGCGTGCAGACGAAACACAACATAAGCTTCATCAAAGCTCGGGCGGACATTGCCAAAAATCAGCGGCATGAGCTTCGCGTCATACTGGCTACGAATCTGCGCATCCGAACTCGCCTGATGGAGAGCGCACTGCATGACATTTCCCGGATCGTCAGCAAATGGAGGAAACTGCCGACCAAATTCGAGCGCATCAAACTCCACCAGACGTTTGAAACCGAGAGCGGCTCGTTCGCCGACAGCCAGATCGCCACGGCTTATGCAGTAAACATCATAGATATGCCGCACCAACGTATCGTCCCACGGCTGGAGCATCGCTCCGGCTTGGTGTTGGGCGTAGCGGCGAAGAAACGAAATGACTTTCTCCGCAAGCGTTTCCTCAACCGCTACGCAGGCAATATCACCCAATCGCCCAGACCTGGCGGCGAGTCGATTGACCAGGTACTCCAGCGGCTGCTGAGTCACTTCAAACTGTGGGATTCGCGCAGTCAGCTCAAGGCTTAGATAAGGGCGCAAACTGGTGTCGTGAGGGTATTGCGGAGCATATTGCCAACGACTGGCGAAGTATCGGTTTTCATTCCGGGCAACACGCGCTTCCACTATTGCCTCGAAACCGAGCTCGGCGAGGACATGACAAACCTGAGCCTTCAGGTTGCTGAGATGCCGCTTCTGAGCCGAGGCACTTAACGCATCAGGCTCGTCCAAAACGATCTTTAAGTCGACGTCCTCCGACATACGCTCGATCAGTTGGTAAGCCTTCGACAGGCTTGTGCCGCCGCAAAACACCAGGCGAACACCTGGAAACCGCATCCCCATCAGAGCTTGCAAAGCATCCGTCAGGGGACGTCTTTTTCCAGGATGCTAGCCGTAAGCAGCCCGACATCGACCTCAGCCAACACCGCATCGATTAACTCGACCTGTTCAGGCGTGATGATTTTCATAAACGACGTACCGACCACCGAAGCCGAGCTTGCGATTAATACGCCGTGAACCTGTGTCAAAAACGATGCCGGCGGGTAGCTGCAAGCTATCGCTGGCGTTGTATTCACGCACTGCGCGTCCCGCCGTGATCTTCACGCCAAGCTTTTGCAGAACCAAAGGTGCCAAGACTTCAAGGGGGCGAACCGGTATCGGCTTGCCCGTAAGCACACTGGCCTTGGCCTTTGCGAAGACACCCACGCCGAGCTTGACCAATACACCGTTGGCCACCAGATGACGCAGCGCTCGGGATACCTGCGCGGGGCTGCCGAAGTCGGAAAACTCGGAGCGTAGAAACACATCGTCCTTTCGCAAGGCGATTGATCTTTTAAGCCGCTCTTCGATAACCATGGCTTACCTCCCGGCAGCACCTAACAAAAATTAACTCTCAACAGATTGTTTTATAAGGAGATTTAAATACAAATAGTGCTCACAGCTCGCTCAGTATAAATCAGAGTCAAAACATCGGCCAATGCAGCCTTGAAACAGGATCGCATGCACAGCGCACAATTCATTTCAGGCACAAAACCTGTAGGAGCGAGCTTGCTCGCGAATGCGGTGGGTCAGCCGCCATTGAGGTTGACTGAAACACCGCATTCGCGAGCAAGCTCGCTCCCACATTGGTTATTTCTTGCACAGATCATGGGTTTTAGATGCCTATCCGCGCTCATTCTCGAGAAATACCCGCCTGCAAGCCCTCAACCTATCGTAATCTCGCACCTGTATAAGCCCAGCCCCGCAACCGGCCGAGATCTCACCCCGATGCCCTCCATCTACCAACTCAAACCCGCCTTTCAAAACCTGCTGCGCCCCATGGTCCAACGCCTCTACAACAACGGTGTCACCGCCAACCAGGTCACGGTGCTCGCCGGCATCGTTTCGGTATTGGTCGGCGCGGTCATCGCCTGGTTTGCCAGCCATCCGTGGATCTTCGTCCTGGTGCCGATCTGGATGTTCCTGCGCATGGCGTTGAATGCCGTGGATGGCATGTTGGCGCGGGAGTTTGGCCAGCAATCGCATCTGGGCGCCTACCTCAATGAGCTATGCGATATCATCGCCGACGCGGCCCTGATCCTGCCTTTTGCCCTGTTTGCCGATTCCAGTCTGTTGCTCGTGTTGTTGGTCACGCTGTTGGCGTTGTTCAGCGAATACGCCGGCGTGCTGGGGGCAATGGTGGGGGCTTCGCGGCGCTATGACGGGCCGATGGGCAAGAGTGATCGCGCCTTTGTGTTGGGCGTGTTGGCGACCGGCATTGCCCTGGGTTGGCTCGGGGCGCTCTGGGTCGATGGTGTGATGGCGGTAGTTGCCGCCCTGCTGGTTTATACCTTGGTCAATCGGGTCCGTCATGGCCTGGGCCAAGTGAAGGAAAACGCTCCCTCAGCATAAAGGAACTTGCAATGCGCGAAGCCCAGGAACTGACGTTCACCACCCACGATGGCGTGGAGTTGTTCTACCGGCACTGGCCGGCTGTCGACGCGGCCGCGGGTGAGCCCCGCCAGGCTGTGTTGTTGTTTCATCGTGGTCATGAACACTCCGGGCGCATTGCGCACCTGGTGGATGAACTGGACCTGCCCGGGTTCGACTTCTTTGCCTGGGACTCACGCGGCCATGGCCAGTCGCCTGGCGAACGGGGCGACAGCCCGAGTTTTGCCACCAGTGCCCGGGATGTGCAGACTTTCTGCGATCACATCGGCGCGGCGCATCAGATCGACGAAGCGAACATCGCCGTGGTCGCACAAAGCGTCGGCGCGGTGATCGCGTCCACCTGGGTCCACGACTACGCGCCGCGCATTCGCTCGCTGGTGCTGGCGTCGCCGGCGTTCAAGGTCAAGCTCTACGTGCCGTTCGCCCGTTCGGGCCTGGCGCTGATGCGCAAGTTCCGTGGCAATTTCTTCGTCAACAGCTACGTCAAGGCGAAATTCCTCAGCCATGACCCGGAGCGCGTGGCGTCCTACGACAGCGATCCGTTGATCACCAAGGCCATTTCGGTGAACGTGCTGCTGGGCCTGTACGAAGCCGCCGACCGCGTGGTGGCCGATGCCCAGGCGATCCAGGTGCCGACGCAACTGTTGATCTCCGGATCGGACTTTGTCGTGCACCGCAAACCCCAGGAGCAGTTCTTCGAGCGCCTGGGCAGCCTGCACAAAGAGAAACACATCCTGCCGGGCTTCTTCCACGACACCCTCGGCGAGAAGAACCGCGCGCCGGCCGTTGCCAGTGCCCGCCGCTTCATCCTGCAGAACTTTGCCCGACCGCTGGACCGCCCTTCCCTGCTGGACGCCGATCGCCTGGGCGCGACCTGCGCCGAAGCCGAAACCCTGGCCACGCCGCTGCCGCACAACTCGCTGCGCGACCTCTACTGGCGCATGACCCGCGCCAGCATGCGCTTTGGTAGCAAGTTGTCGGCCGGGGTGAAGCTGGGCTTCGACACCGGGTTCGACTCCGGCAGTACCCTGGACTACGTCTACCGCAACCGCCCCACCGGCACCTCGGCGCTGGGCAGGATGATTGACCAGAACTACCTGAACTCCATCGGCTGGCGCGGCATTCGCCAGCGCAAGCTGAACGTCGAGGAGCTGCTGCGCCTGGCGATGGCCGAATTGCGCGCCCAAGACCGCGAGGTGCGCATCGTCGACATCGCCGCCGGCCATGGCCGCTACATTCTCGAAGCACTGCAAGGCGTCAGCCCGTTGCCCGAGTCGATCCTGTTGCGCGACTACAGCGACATCAACGTGCGCGACGGCGGTGCGCTGATCGTGGAAAAAGGCTTGGGCGATATCGCGCGATTCGTCAAAGGCGATGCCTTCGACCGCCAGGATCTGGCGGCGCTGGAGCCGAAACCCACCCTCGCCGTGGTGTCGGGCCTGTACGAGCTGTTTGCCGACAACCAACTGGTCGGCGGCTCCCTCGCCGGCCTGGCCGAAGCTGTGGAGCCTGGCGGTTTCCTGGTCTACACCGGCCAGCCGTGGCACCCGCAACTGGAACTGATCGCCCGCGCCCTCACCAGCCACCGCGCAGGTCAGGCCTGGGTGATGCGTCGACGCACCCAGGCGGAAATGGATCAATTGGTTGAGGCGGCGGGCTTCCGCAAGATCACCCTGCGGGTCGATGAATGGGGCATTTTCAGCGTTTCGCTGGCCCAGCGAGTGCAGTAATGAGCGCCGTCATCGCCCCGGCCCGCGAGCCCGCACTGCTGAAACCGGCGGTGCTGTGGCTGCTGTTGCTGGCGCCGCTGTTCTTCACCACCTATGGCTTCGCCACCTGGGTCACGTCCCAGCGTGACGACGTCGGCACGCTGGTGTTCGCCTGGGAAAGCCACATGCCGTTCATGGCCTGGACCATCGTGCCGTACTGGTCGATCGATCTGCTGTACGGCCTGTCCTTGCTGTTGCCCACTAGCCGCGAAGAACTCAAGCGCCACGCCTTGCGCCTGCTTACGGCGCAGGTGATTGCGGTCAGTTGCTTTTTGCTCTGGCCGTTGCGCTTCACCTTCCCCCGCCCGGAAATGGACGGGGTGTTTGGTTGGTTGTTCGAAGTGCTGGCGGGTTTCGACAAGCCGTTCAACCAGGCGCCGTCGCTGCACATCGCGTTGCTGGTGGTGCTGTGGGTCTGCTATCAGCGGCATCTGCAGGGCTTCTGGCGCTGGGTGATGCACGGTTGGTTCGCGTTGATCGGCGTGTCGGTGCTGACCACTTATCAACATCACTTCATTGACCTGCCCACGGGCGCGTTGGCCGGTTGGCTGTGTGTCTGGTTGTGGCCGCTGGACCGACCGAGTCCGCTGCTGAGTACGCGGCTGGCGACGGATCCTGCCTGCCGACGCTTGGCCCTGCGTTATGGCTTGGGCGCGGCGGCGCTGTTCATCCCGGCGTTTGCCTTGGGCGGCGCGTGGCTCTGGCTGATCTGGCCGGCGGTCGCGGTGCTCGTGGTGGCGCTGAATTACCTGCTGTTCGGTGCCGACGGTTTCCAGAAGCGTGCCGACGGCCGCTTGAGTCCGGCGGCGCGCTGGTTGCTGGCGCCCTACCTGGCGGCGGCGTGGATCAATTCGCGCAGCTGGACGCGCAAGCATCCGCAGCCGGACCAGGTGGCGGATAACGTCTGGCTGGGGCGAATCCCCACGCCGATGGAGTTGAAGGACAGCGCGTTTACCGGCGTGCTCGACCTCTGCGCAGAACTGTCCATGGACAGTACGGGCGTTGCCTATCGCTCGTTGCCAGTGCTCGACCTGACCGCACCGACCGCCGAGCAATGCCTGAAAGCGGCAGAGGCCATCGAAAGCCTGCGCCAGCACGGTCCGGTGCTGGTCTGCTGCGCCCTGGGTTATTCGCGCAGCGCCACGGCGGTGGTTGCCTGGTTGTTGCACAGTGGGCGGGCAGCGAACGTTGACGCGGCAATCGTGCAAATCCAGCGCGCTCGGCCGCGTATCGTCTTGCACGCGGCACACCGTCGCGCGCTGGAGCAGTTATCCACAGCACAGGGGAATGTCCATGATCACTGATATGGAGCTCCACACCGTGGCGAGCCTGTTGCGCCGGGGGCATTCGCTGGACCAGCTGTCCACCGGGCTGACGCTGCTTGGGGCGCTGCTGGGGTTGGGGCAGTGGCTGGTGGGCGTTATCGATCCGTGGTTGCTGCTGTTGAGTGCCACACTGATCGTCCTCGGCGTGCTGGAGAAATACTGGGCGCTGCGCGTGGCATTCGATGCCGATCTGTTCCAGCGCATGGCTGACAGCACCCAATCCCTGGCCGAACGCACCTATACCTTGGACCAGGCCCTCACCTCGCTGGGCCTGCAACCGGCCGCACGTGCCGGCCGTCTCTGGACCGAACGCCGGCACGGCGCGTTGTTGCTGCTGCGTCGGCAATCGCGGTTGCTGGCCATACAAGTTGTCTTGGTACTGGGCTTCATCCTGGCCAGTCCCTGGTTAGCTTCAGGTATGTAGGAGCTGGCGAAGCCTGCGATCTTTTGATCTTGATCTTCTGCTCTCGACTCAATGGGCTGTGGAAAGATCGCAGCCTCGCTTCGCTCGACAGCTCCTACAAGAGCCCAGCGGGAGCAAGCTCCCTCGCCACAGTTATGCTTATGTTTCTCAGGACAAGGAATCCTCATGTTCGAACCCGTGGTCGCTAACCTCATCACCTCCGCCGCCCGCATGGTCACGGGCGCTCGCAGCCTGTGGCTCGGCTGCGCGCCGACGCCGGTGCAACGGATCTACTTCGCCAACCACAGCAGCCACGGTGACTTCGTGTTGCTCTGGGCCTCGCTGCCGCCGGCGCTGCGCAAGCTCACCCGCCCGGTAGCGGGGGCCGATTACTGGCAAACCAGCCCGATGCGTCGCTACATCATCAACCGGGTGTTCAACGGCGTGCTGGTGGACCGTGAGCGCAAGGATCCTTCCTACAGCCCATTGCAGCCGATGCTCGATGCGCTGGAAAACGGCGACTCGCTGATCATCTTCCCGGAAGGCACACGCAATCCGGAGGAAGGCCTGTTGCCCTTCAAGAGCGGAATTTATCACTTGATGAAAAAACACCCCGAGGTCGAGGTGATCCCGGTGTGGATCGCCAACCTCAACCGCGTCATGCCCAAAGGCCGCGTCCTGCCTCTGCCGCTGTTGTGCACCACCAGTTTCGGTGCGCCGCTGTGCATCGAGGAAGGTGAAAGCAAAGAGCAATTTCTTGAACGCAGCCGCGCCGCGCTGCTGGCACTGGCCCCGGAGCACGTCTGACATGGATCGATATACCCTGATGTTGTTTGGCGGGATCGGCGCCATTCTGGTGCTGGCTTCGTTGATCGGTTTCATTCTCAGGCTGCGGACCAAAGGCGCGCCGAACTCGGTTATCGATAACCTCAACGCCCGGATCAATGCCTGGTGGATCATGGTGCTGGTGATCGGCATCGCGTTCTGGCTCGGCAATGCCGCGGTGATCCTGTTGTTCTACGCGGTGTCGTTCTACGCCCTGCGGGAATTCCTGACCCTCACACCCACCCGACGCAGCGATTATCCAGCCCTGGTGGCCGCGTTCTACCTGGCACTGCCGCTGCAATACCTGTTGATCTACTACGACTGGTACGGGCTGTTTTCGATCTTCATTCCGGTGTATGTGTTCCTGCTGCTGCCGATCCTGGCGTCCCTGGGCGGCGACAGCACGCACTTCCTGGAGCGCGCTTCCAAGGTTCAGTGGGGCTTGATGATCGCGGTGTTCTGCATCTCCTTCGTCCCGGCCCTGCTGACGTTGGACATCGCCGGTTTCGAAGGGCGAAACCTGTTGCTGATCGCGTACCTGGTGATCGTGGTGCAGCTCTCGGATGTGTTGCAGTACGTCTGCGGCAAGCTGTTCGGCAAACACAAGATCGCGCCGAACCTGTCGCCCTCGAAAACCGTGGAAGGGTTTGTCGGCGGCATTTTCCTGGCCTCGTTGATCGGTGGCGCGCTGTGGTGGATCACGCCGTTCAATCCTTGGCAGTCGTTCCTCATCGCCTTGCTGATCAACTTGCTGGGGTTTGCTGGCGGCATCGTCATGTCAGCGATCAAACGCGACCGCGGCGTCAAGGACTGGGGCCACATGATCGAAGGCCACGGCGGCATGCTCGACCGGTTGGACTCGGTGTGCTTCGCGGCGCCGATCTTCTTCCACCTGGTGCGGTACTGGTGGACCTGAGGAAAGTTCTTCTGTGAACACCTAAATCTGTGGGAGCGAGCCTGCTCGCGATAGGGACATGTCAGTCAACATCAATGTTGGCTGATCCACCGCCATCGCGAGCAAGCTCGCTCCCACAGGGGGTTCAGTGTTTGACCCACTGGCACACAGCTCTTGTGGCGAGGGAGCTTGCTCCCGCTGGGCTGCGAAGCAGCCCCAGAACCAAGCACCGCGGAGTGTCAGGCTGATTGAATTGGCCGTTTGACTGAACACATAACCCTGTGGGAGCGAGCTTGCTCGCGATAGGGCCAGGTCAGTCAACATCGAATCGGCTGATCCACCGCCATCGCGAGCAAGCTCGCTCCCACAGGGATTCAGTGTTTGACCCACTGGCACACAGCTCTTGTGGCGAGGGAGCTTGCTCCCGCTGGGCTGCGAAGCAGCCCCAGAACCAAGCACCGCGGAGTGTCAGGCTGATTGAATTGGCCGTTTGACTGAACACATAACCCTGTGGGAGCGAGCTTGCTCGCGATAGGGCCAGGTCAGCCAACATCGAATCGGCTGATCCACCGCCATCGCGAGCAAGCTCGCTCCCACAGGGGGTTGGGTGTGGAGGGGTTAATCAGTCGAGGATCAGATGCGGCAGGAACCGGCTTGAATCCTTGGTGATCAAGCTGTTGTCTTCCCGCACGCCGATGCCGGCGGCCTGGTCGCCGATGACCCAGGAGCCAACCAGCGTGTAGCTGTCGTCAAAGCGTGGCAGTGGCGCGAATTCCTGGAGGATGAACGGCGCGTCGGTGTAGGGGCCGTCTTCTTTTACGATCAGGCCATCAGCGGTTTGCAGCTCGATGTTGGCGCCTTCCCGGGAAAAGAACGGCTTGCGCACCCAGCCCTTGGGCACCGCTTTGCTCGTGTCGGTATCCAGGTGGGCCGCGAGCAGGTTCGGGTGGCCTTTGTTGAATTCCCACAGCAGCGGCAGGATGCCTTTGTTCGAGATGATCGACTTCCAGGCCGGCTCGAAAAACTGCGTATCGCACTGGGCAATCGCTTCACCAAACGGCTCGTGGAAGATGAACTCCCAGGCATGCAGCTTGAACAGGTGCGGAATCCAGCGCTCTTCCAGGTCGACAAAACGCCCGTCACTGTTGAGGCCGATGTCTTCGATATCGATGTGCCGCGATTCAATGCCGACTTTTTCCGCGATCAGGCGCAAGTAGTCCGTGGTGCCCTTGTCTTCCACCGAGCCTTTCATCGAGGCGAAATAAAACGGCTCTTTGAGCTGCAACTGGGCAAAGGCCTGGTGCAGCTTGGTGTCGATGCTGTTGAACTGGTCGGCATGCTTGGGCAGCAAACCGCGCTCGATGCATTGCTCCAGCCAGCCCCACTGAAACGCCGCCGCCTCATAGAGGCTGGTCGGCGTGTCGTAGTTGAGTTCCAACAGCTTGGCGGGGCCCGTGCCGTTGTAGGAGAAGTCCATACGCCCATACAAATGCGGGTGGCCTTCGAGCCATGAAGTGCGCACCAGGTCGAAGAACGGCGCGGGAATGCTCAGGCGCTCCAGCAATTCTTCGCTCTGGACCACGCGGGCCACGAGGTCCATGCACATGTCATGGATCTCGGTGGTCGGGTCTTCCAGGTCGTCCTCGATCTGCTTGAGGGTGAACTGGTAGTACGCGCTTTCGTCCCAATAGGGTTCGTCGTCGATGGTGTGGAACAGAAAGCCGAGCTGCTCGGCGGTCTGTTTCCAGTCATGACGTTCTGCGCAATGGATCTTCTTCATGGCGCTGGTTCCTCAACCGCCGGAGCTGCTCGAACCGCCCCAACCGCTGCGGGCACTGGACTTGCTGCCGAAACCGCCACGAGACGTGGAGGACGCGACGGCCATCGCCTTGCTGCTCTTGATGGAATCGGTGTAGCTGCCGTACCGCGCCTGGTTGGACTTGGTAAAGGTCGAGCCACTGGACACACGCTGGCTGAGGGTCGAGGACCCGTAGTCGCCGCGATCATCGCGGTAGCGGTAGACCGGCTCGGAGTAATAACTGCTGCGGTTGCCGCTCAACATATTGCCGATCAGCATGCCGGTCAGCAGATTGCCGAAGCCTGAACCACCGACGTTCGCTTCCGAAGCCGGCAACTTGGCCCGGGCGGCATCGACCTCGGACTGCGTGACTTCGCCATCGGCGTTCAGCTCGAAACCACCCAGCTTGGGAAGGAACTTGCCGGCCGAGTCCTGCTGGCACCAATCGGGCACGAAGTCGGCATCGCAATCAGCCTGGCTGTCGTACACCGGCGCGATGCGACGATGCTCACCCATGGCGGTCATGTAGGCGGTGGAGCAAATATCCACCGGCAGCTTTTCATCGACACATTGCTGGACCGACTGGAAGTTGTACTTCTTCTGCAACTTGTAGGTTTTTTCCGTTGGCCCGCAGCCGGATATCGCCAGGGCGACCGACGCGGCCAGCGAAAGCTGGACGTACTTGCTTCGTTTCATCGGGTTCTCCGTGGCGCAATCAGTTCGTGGAAGGCGTCATGCACGCGGCGTTCAACATGCCGACGCTGATGGCCACGGCGGCGATGTAGATACCCGCGGCGATTTCACCGTTCTTGATGCGCGCGGAAGCGCCCTTGAGCACCAGGCTGGTCACCAGGAACGCCAACAACTGGACGACAGCGGCGATCACCGCCCAGACAACGAAATCCAGCATGCTGATCGAATAGGCAATCACGTTGCTGGCCGGAATCGCGAAACCGATGACGGCGCCGCCCAGGGCGATGGCCGCCGCCACGTTGCCCGAACGGATCAGCTCGAACTCTTTGTGCGGCGTGACGCGGGTGTAGATGAACTGGAACAGCGCGAACAGCACGGCGGCGCCGAGGATGTACATGACAAAGCCAAGCACGGCGGCTTTGTTCAGGGAAATAGAGAGCGCTTCAAGCATGGACTTCTTCCTTATTCAAAGAGTGTTCAGGTCAGTGGTGTACAGCGAAATACCCAGCGAAGTGCTCAGGCTGACGGTGCCTTCGGCGTCCTCTTCGACGGAGAACAGCAAGAACTCCCGGCGATCCGTCAGGCCAGTGTCGCGGGCGTACAGCATCGAACGGTGCTCGACGCTGTAGGACTCATCCGGATTGCTCACGCGCTCGCTCAACGTCACCAGTTCTGTCTGGCCAGCCTCGGTGCCCCATTCGCGGGTGTACTCGACGCCGTCGTGGGTGTAGGTCGGCAGGCCGATCAGGCTTTCAGGACCGGCCAGGCGCCGCAACTCCGCTTCACTGTTGATCGTGACGTAGCTGAGGTAGTTGAACAGGATCACCGACTCGACCTGCCCGGCGATATCGCCACTGGTGTGCACTTGCAGCCAGTAGTCTTCGTCGTTCATGTAGCAGCGCGACAGCCAGTTCGACTGCCCGAGGTCGACGATGCCCAGGCTCCAGATCTGTTGGGAGCCGGGGATGACCACGCTGCTGTTGCCGTCGAGCAGCAACTTGAGCGTGGAGTCGAACATGACTTGCTTGCCGGAGGCCAGGCCCAGCGGCCCGGTGACAGGCGAGTTATTGCTGGCTGTCGTGTTCGCGTTCGGGGCCTCAAGCCCCATCAACTGTTTAAACCACCCCATGGGAAATTTCCTTGAGACGCGTGGAGGCGATGTAGAAGAGTTCTCCGCCCACGACGCGGGTGGCGCCGGGCGGGTTGATCGACGGGTGTCGGGCGCCCTTGGCGCGGTAACCAATCAGCGTAGCGTTGTGCTGTTCTTTCATTCGGGCATAAAGGTCGCCGAACGTCGCTTCAAACGCCTCGGGCAGTTTCATCAGGTACTGGGTGGCGCCTTGGCCGACACAGAGCAATTCATTGATGACCACCGACGAGCCCGGGTCCTGGGAGGCACGCACCAGCATTTCGATGGCCATGCTGGAGGTGCATTCCAGGCTCGGCGCATAGGCGCTGGCGAGGGCGGCGATTTCGCTGTCATTGAAATGCGCGACCACATGTCCGGCGGGGCCCAATTGATTGACCGCCAGCACGGTGGCCAGGGTCAGGTCGTCGGAATGGGTGCGCACCAGCACGCGTTCGGCACCCGGCACGCCGGCACGCTGCAACAGCGCGACGGAGGACAGGCTGTCGCCCTTGATGAACACTGTCTTGCCGGGCATGGGGTTTTCTTCGAGATCGCAATCGCAGATGACGATCAGGTTGTCATTGGAGGTTTCGTCCTGCAGCAGCAGTTCGATGACCCGCTCGCTGGAGGCGCCCTCCCAACCGATGAGCACCGTATGGCCGACCTTGCCGGTGAAATCGCCTTTGCCCTTCATGCCTTTTCTCCATACATCGATGACGCTGCTGGTGGTTTTGCCGATGACCGTCGTCAACAGGGCAATGCCCCCGAGCATGATCCAGGTCGCCACGAAAATTCGCCCGGCGGATGTCTGTGGCAACAGATCGCCATAGCCGACGGTGAGCGTGGTGGTGAGATAGAAGTAGATAAACGTGGCGGCGGCGATGAGGTGTTGCTCGCCCAGCAGCACCAGGCCGATCCAGGCCGTGGCCAGGTGCACGCCCAACGCAATGGCCAGGCCCGCCCAGCCGAACCGATGGAAGAAGGACGACGCGTACGTGCGCAACAAAAGGAAAATCGACATTCGTCCCTGACTCCGTGGGGCTTCGTTCCTGGCGGGATCATCACTCTGGCGTCTGAGGGCTCGAGCGTAGTGGCCGGACAGCATTAAACCTGTTGCGCGGCGTGGATAAAAGTACCCGCACCACAATTAAATCCATGGCGTGCCGGAGACTATTGTGGCGAGGGAGCAAGCTCCCTCGCCACGGGTTCACTCAGGACAACGTGTACCGATCACTCAGCCGATTTTTTCTTCAGGCGTTCCAGGATCGCATTGGCGCTGCCTTCGTTCGGCGTGATGCCGGCGTCGCGCAGCTTGCGCTCCAGGTCGGAGCCGGTCGAAGCCTCGGCCAGTTCGTCCTGGGCTTGCAGCTCAGCGGCACGTTGCTGTTGCTTGGCTTGCAGGCGGTTGAGCGTACCGACGGCGGTTTCCAGCTTGCCATTGGCGCCGCCGCTGGCGATCGAAGCACTGACCTGGGCCTTCTGCACGCTTTCGCGGGCCTTGGCCATGTCCACTTGCTGACGCAGGCTCTTGATCCGGCTTTCGGCCTTGGTGATGTCTTTGCGCATGTTGTCCGCGTAACCGCCGAATTCGGTCGCGTGCTTCTGCTCGGCGTCCAGTTCGTTGGTCAGGGTCGAAATGGCTTCGGCCACTTCCAGCGCCAGGTCTTCGCGGTTGGCCTGGATCGCGGCCAGGGCCTTGGCTTCCAGGTCCTTGATCTTGGCGTTGTATTCGCCGACGCGATCAGTCGCCAGCTTGTGCTTGGCCATGATGGTGACCAGCTCACGCTTGGCGTTGGCCAGCGCGCTGTCGGCATCACGGATTTCCTGGTCGAGGATGCGCAGGGCCTGTTGGTCGACGATCGATTCACCGACTTCGCTGGCACCGCCACGCAGTGCGGTGAACAATTTGCTCCAGATGGACTGAGTCATTGGATAGTTCCTGTTCAGTGAATTAATTGAAGAAGCGTTCGAAGGCTTCGCTGGCGCGCTGGACGTTGTCGACGAGGGTTTTGACCTCGGTCACGACGTTGGTCAGGCTGGAGTCGGAGCTCAACGCACCGAACATGTTGTAGACGACCTGTCCGTTGGGCATGGTCTCGATGCCGATGGACGACAGCGGGAACATTTCCCGGCTGCGCAGCACGGCGTCATTGAATGCCGCGACATCGTTGATCGACTCGACGTCCACCAGAACGGTATCGACGATGATCTGGTCGCCCACCACTGCGATGTAGATCGGCAGGCCACCAAAATCATTCATTTCCAGCTTGATGCTGGACTCGGAACCTTGGACGAGAGAAAGAGTGATGTCGTTCGCGACCACGTCGTCCAGGGCCTGAAGGGCGCTGTAGAGGCGATCGATGTTCCAGTTATTACCTGCGCTCATGTAATCCTCCGACATGAATGAGCCAGCCAGAATCGGTTGGCGTAGCTGTTTCTCCATTTGCTTGAGCAGGCTTCGGTTTTCGGGAAGCACCCAAGTCTCGTGTTTCACATACCCGGCGGCACTCAGGCCCGCGCGCATCTGCTTCATGTAGAAGCTCGACGGTTTTTTCGCGGAGGGTTTGGCGCGCTCTCCCGTGCGGCTCGCTGAATCGGTTACAGACCCGTCTGGCGGATCTGATGGAGAGCTGGTTGACATGGTACTGACCCCACTGTGAAAAACTCACGCGTGAGAAACACTACAGGTACTTTCCAAACCTCACAATAGCTCACGCGTGAGATTTTTTGTCACAAATGCTCCCACAGAAAACACGCCGTAGGAGCTGTCGAGTGCAACGAGGCTGCGATCTTTCTCCAGACACTTGAGTCTCAAGCGAAAGATCAAAAGATCGCAGCCTGCGGCAGCTCCTACACAAGCCCAGCGGGAGCAAGCTCCCTCTCCACAAGGGTTGCTTACGGATAGCTAAAGCTTTTAACCAACGTCAGTTCACCCACCGCCCGCATCGGCACCACGAAGGTTTCCATCTTCTCGTTCGGCGTGCCTTCTTCGGTGATCACGGTGACTTGTGCGGTGGTCAGGGCTTGTTGCGCTTGTTCTCCACCGCCCTCGCCCTCTTCGTCGCCCTCCTCACTGCGATAACCGCCGCCGTAGTAGTTCACATACACCAGGTACTGGCCTTTGATCGGCGCGGGCATGGCGAAGATTTCCGGGCCGTAGCCGGTGGTGACGTCGACGTCGAGGGCGGCGCCGTTGGCAGCGGTGCGGTCGCCGTACCAGATGTGGGCGCCGTCCGGGGTGACCAGGTGCAGGTCCAGGTCGGTGCCGTCGCTGTCCCAGGTCAACAGGACCCGCAGCTTGGCCGGTGTGGCGCCGCCGCTGGTGTTGAGAAATTGCGTACGGTGGCGCTGCTGGCCATCGGCACTGCGCACTTCAACGCTGTTGCTGCCATTGGGGAACGAGAACGGCCGGTCGAAGCGACCTTCCTCATCCAGCTTCAGCGGCAGGCTGACGCCGTTGACGATGAGTTGGCCCGGCGCGTTGCTGTCCTTGGGTGCGCTTTTGATCTGCCCAGTAATGCGCGCGGTGTTGGCCTGGCCTGGGGGCGTGTTGACCGACGAAGCCGGGTAGTTGACGGTCTGGCTGAAACTTTCGCCTTCACCGCCCGGCGCACCGCTGCGCCAGCCGCCAATCGGAGTGTCGAGCTTGACAGTGTCGGCGGCCATGGCCGAGGGCAACGCGGTCAGGGCGCAGAGCAACAGCAAGACCTGTGGATAACGGAGTGTCATGGTCTATTCCAGCAAGAGGTGACGGGCAAGCCCTTCGATATAGGTTTCGTCCTGGCCGTTGGGATGAGCTTCGAAGGCCAGGTGCAGATATTCATGTGTCAGGTCGAGACGATCCTGCAGCGACAGCACGCCGCGCACGTAGATGCGCTGGCGCTCGCGGTCGACATAAGGCCGGCCGAAGGCGACGCGGCAGACGGCGAAAGCGCTGATTTCGTTGTAGCCCACTTCACTTTCCAACCGCTCACGCCAGCCCCGGCGCTGCTTCAGCAGCCAGTCCTGGGCGGCAGGCAGCGCTTCGCAGGATGCCACCGGGTTGTCCCAGCGGCTGAGGCTGGCACGTGGGTAGGCGTGCAGCAGAATGGCGTCGTAGCGTTGGCCGGCGCTGGCTTGCTCCACCGCTTGTGCCCAGGACAGTTTGTCCGGCCCAGACTGGTCGGAGTGGTAGGTGACATCGGTGCCGGCCAGGACCAGGTCGCTGGTCCAGGCGGCAATGGCGCGGGTTTCGGGCGCCGCCGGGCGTGGCGCGACACGCTGGCGATGGCTGCTGTCGTCGATGCTCAGGCAATCGCCGTTACGCTGGGCGTTCTGCAGCAAATAGGTGCGGATCGCCACGGCCAGGGCCTTGGCGGCTTCGGCAGGCTCGGCCTTGGCTTCGCGCTGCAAGACCCGGGCGACGTATTCCTCCCGGTCCAGACGCGCCACCAGCTTGCCGGGGATCAGGAACAGCTCGCCATCGCTGTGGATGTCCAATTGATTGCCGTTGCTGAATTCGACGCGGTAATCGCCGCGCAGTTGGCCCGGCGAGGCCGGACGGTCACCGGACATCACCCGTTGCAACGGATAGCGGGCAAACAGGCCGACTTCCACGCAACGCCCGGTTTCCGTCGGCCAGCGCACTGGCAATGCCGCCGCCAACCCTTCGCCGTAGACCTTCAGGACCTGCTGGCTGGTGCCGCGGCCACCGGCCCACACCGGGGTGCCATCGGCCAGCCAACCGGCGAAACCGCCCTGTCGCGATGAAGGCCCCTGGTCACCCAGCCAGCTCCAGGTCTTGACCCGCAGGCGACTGCCCAATTCGCCGACCAGCCGCCCGTCGGCCGCGCTAAGTGCCACATCCAGCAGCACCCGGCGGGCCTGCTCCTGGGCCGGTAGCGTGGCCAGGGCCTTGAGCAACTGCGCGACGGGCACTTGCGTCTGGGGTTGCAAGGTCGGCAGATCCAACAACCATGCCGGCGCCTGACGGGCCTGCCAGTAATCACGCCAGTTCGAAGCCGACAACCCGAGCCGCTGCGGCTCGAAATACAAGCCGCAGGATTTCACCAGGGCCTGGTCACGACCGATGCTCTGCCCGGCGTTGCAGCAATAGACTTCTTCCTTCGACTCGCCGCGGCACTCATAGACCGGTTCGCGAGCGTCGGTGTCCACCAGCCAGGCGTAGACAAACAGCTTCCACAGGCTGCCCAGTGGCGCCTGCAAAGTGTCGGGCAATGGTTGGCGATCCAGCACCTGGGTCTGGCTCACGCGCAGCAATTGACCATCGAAGGCCAGGCGCAACGGCTCGTCCTGCGCTGTTGCCAGCGCAGGGATCAAGCACAACAACCACCCAACCCACAGCCTGCGCATGTCAGTTGACCGTGATCTGACCGAGCGCCGGTTTCTGTTCCCGCGCCTGATGTTGCGGCGCGTAGACCTGGGTGAAGCGCACCGGTGGCAAGCTGAACTGGCCTTTCTGGGAGAAACGCACCAAGTGCCGCAGGCGCAGCTCGCCACTGAGGGCATCCACCGGCACCGCATACGCCATCTGGCCGGGCTCGAAGCGGGCTTTTTCCAGGGACGTCGGTTCGCTGTCGGCCTTGCCCATCAACTGGATACCCCAGGTGGTGCGCTCCACATCGGCACCCGGCGGCAGCGGCACTTCGAGCATGCCGTAGCGCAGTGGCGTCGGCGCCTTGCTGTTGATGATCACTTCATCCAGGTAGAGGCTGTCGCTGGACAACGGTTTGTTGCCCACAGCTTCGAGCTTGAAGGTGAAGGCCTCGTCGCCCGGCACCAGACGCGACAAGCGCCGGGTGATGGACACGGCCATCGGCGCTACCGGCGGTTGCTGGCTCTGGAAGCTCAGTGCCGCTTGCAACGGACGCTCCTGGGCGCCGGTCAGGGTCAGCATCGTTGGAAGCTGAGCGCCCTGCCACTGCCAGTAGGTTTCACCGGTCGCGCCCTGCTTGGCTACCCAGCCTTCGCCCGGTGCCAGGGCCACGGCCGGTGCCGCCTGTTCAATGCTGCGCTGCAACCAGGTCAGGGCCAGGGCCCGTTCCAAGGTGGACTGCTGCGGCAACACGCGCTCCAGCAATGCAGTGGCGCGGGCCTGATCGAAGCTCTGCAACGACAACACCAGGGCTTCGACGAACGGCTGCGAGCTGAGCTCCAGTTGCTGTTGCGCCGCATCGGCTTGACGGCTGAAGGCCGCCGGCAACGGTACCTTGGCCTGTTTTGCCAGGGACGCGGTCAGGACACGGGCACTGGCCAAGCCAAGGGCCGAGTCCGGGGCGTTCATGACCAGGCTGTCTTCGCCACTGTCCAGCACACTCTCGGTACTGTCTTCACTGGCCTTGGCCAGGTCATCCATCAGACCGCTGAGCAAGGTGTTCACCGGCAATTGCATCTGCTTGGCGAACGACAGGATCAGCGCACGCTGCAGCAGCGGCGTATCGCCGGCCTGCTTGGCGTAGACCTCCAGCACCCGTTGCCAGTGTTCCGGCGGCAGGCTCAGGTTCAGGGCCTTGCTGGCGTGCCAGTCGGCGTAATAGGCATAGGCGGTGAGGAATGCATCCGGTTCACCGTCCTGGCCCCACCAGGTAAAGCTCGCCGAGGGGCCGGCCATCTGCACCAGGCGCAAGCGACTGTTTTGCATGATCAACCGCAAGCGGTCACGGATCTGCGGGTTCGACGCCAGGGTCGGATAGGCAATGCTCAACGGCAACAAACGGCTGGCGGTCTGCTCGACGCCACCGTATGGATAGCTCAGCAGGTCATCCAGGGCCGAACGGAACAACGCTTGCGGGCTGTCGTCCAGGTGCAGGCGAATATCGCTGGCGTCGGCCGGCAGGGTCAGCGGGGTGTCGCCGCTTGCCACATCGAGGCGCTGGCTCTGGGTGACTTGCCAGCCATTGCCGCTGGCGTTCAAGCGCATGGCCAGGGCGTCCTGGGTTTCGCCGTTCAATTGCAACTGCACGTTCAAGTCGCCACTGCTCAGCTCCAGGGCCGGCAGCGCCACGTAGTTGATGCCGCTTTTCAGGTCCACCGCCATGCGCTGTTCAGCGCCGGCGTAGCGGATCAGCAGTTCGGCCTTCAGTGGTTTTTCAGACTGGCTGAACGCGAACAGGCCCAGTTGCGGCTTGTCGCCCGTGCGGAAACGGGTCGGGCCGCTCCATTTCAGGTACAGCGGTTTTTCCGAGGCGATGAACTGCTTTTTCTGGCCCACTTGGCCGTCGTCGGCAATGGCCTTGGCCGTGATGCGCCAGCGAGTCAGGGAGTCCGGCATCTTGAAGGTGAACCGGGCCTTGCCGTTGGCGTCGGTGACCAGCTCCGGTTGCCATGCAGCGGTGTCGACGTCTTCACGACGTGGCCGCTCAAGCACTTTGACCCCGCGTTCGCTGCGGTTGGCCTTGCCCGGCGCGCCAGGGCTGCCTGGCAGCGCCACGTCGTAGCTGATGAACGACAGGCTGGCACTGGTGCGCACGTTGTTGCGACGCGGGTGATAGAAGAACTGATCGATGGTCGGCGCCACTTCCGGTTGCAGGGCGTAGACCATTTCGTCCACCACGCTGACCGTCAGGTGCGCCGGGATCGCCTTGCCGGCGAACTGGGTGCTCAGGTCCACGGTCACCGTGTCGCCCGGGCGGTAGGTGGCTTTGTCGGTGACGACGGCAACGTCGATCTGCGGCGTGACCACCTTGATGCCGGCGTTCTGGAAGCTGTACTGGCCGCCCTTGGTGTACAGCACCGAGAAGGTCAGGTTGGGCGCGAAGTTATCCTTCACGGCAATGCGCGCGCGGTATTGGGTGTCGCTGAGTTTTTCCATCTTCAGCCAGTCGCCGCCCTTGGACAGCAGCGCCGTGGCCTCGACTTTGTCCCGCTCAAGCGACAGCAGCGCATCGCTGACCGGCTCCGGGAAGGTGATCAGCGCCAGCGCTTCGTCACCGGTCTTGTATTCAGGCTTGTCGAAGACGATCTCGACCGTGCCCGGCACGGCCTTGATGCCTTCACCGGTCACTGCATGGGCGGCGGCGCCAATGACCCGGCCGTGGTCGTCCTTGAGCGTCAGGTTGTAGGTGCCAGGGCGGTCGAAGGTCAGGCTGAAGCCCTTGTCCTTGGCCGCCAGCTTGCCTTCGCCAGTGCTCTGGTCTTCCAGGCGCACCCAGGCATAGCTGCCTGGCGTCACGGCTTTGGCTTGTTCGTTGCCGCCTTCGTTGGCGTAGCTGAACGACACCTTCTGGCCGGCGGCGCTGAACCGCTGGGGAGCGCTCAGGCGGAAATTCGCCGCGCCACGGTCGATGAGGATTTCCTTGGTGGTCTTGACCCGATACGCCGCGCCATCGCTGGCGAACACGGTGAGCGTGTAGCGGCTCGGTTTGTCGGCGGCCGGCAAATCGAGGGTCGCGTTGCCCTTGGCATCGGTGGTCACTTCGCTGCTGGTCAGCTCGACCGGGAATTGCCCCAGGTATTGCAGCTCGTTATCGACCATCGACAGTTGCTGGGCGCGCAGACTCAGGCTCACCGTGGCATTCACCACAGGTTTGCCGTCCGGGTACAGCAGCACGAGGTTGCCCTTGACCGGCTCGCCGGTGCGGTAGTCCTGCTTGGCCAGGTTCAGGGCGATCTCGAAGTGCGGCTTGATGTATTCGGCTACACGAAAGGCGCTGCTGTAGAGCTGGTCCTTATAGCTGAAGCGCAGTTCATAGCCGCCGGCCACGGCGTTTTCCGGCAGTTGGAAGCGGCCTTGGGTGCCGGCCTTGGAATCGAGTTTCAGGGCCAGGGTTTGCAGCTCGGTGCCGGTGGCGTCCAGCACGCTGACATTGACGTCGGCGGCGCTCGGTTGCACCGAATCACGGGCGTTCTTGAACTCACGACCAACGATTTTCAGCGATACCCAATCCCCTGGCCGGTACAGCGGCCGGTCGGTGAAGGCATAGAGCTTGGTGTCGTAGATTTCGCTGTCGTAGTAGAAGTTTTCCGAGACGAATACCCCGCCCTCCTCGTCTTCACCAATGACGAACGAACGCTCCGGGCTGACGTGCTTGAGGCGCAGCAAACCATCTTCATCGGTGGCACCGCTGCTCATCACGCCCAGGCCGTCGGTCCACAGTACGTTGACCTTGGGCACCGAACGCCCTTCATGCTTGCGTGCGGCCCAGACCAGCAACTCATCACCGGCAATCTTGCTCACTGCCACGGTGTTGGAGACGAAGACCATGGTGGTTGCGCGGTATTTGCCGATCAGCGCTTCCACCAGGTACAGGCCTGGCTTCAACTGGCCCAGCGGCACGTAGACGTTGCCCGGCGCGACGTTGACGAACTCGCTCGACGAGCCGGCCAGGTTGACGCCCGCAGGCGGCTGGATCGGCTTGGCTTCCCAGAGCGGATAACGGAACTGGCTGACCACCGGCAAGCCCGGGATCAAGGCGAACTGTGGCGGTGCGTCGTACGGGGTCGGCGCGACCAGGGCGTCACCGATCTTCAGCTCCGGCACTTCTTCGGTAACTTGTTGGCGCGATTCGTAGGAAAACGCCCGTTGCATCACTCGACGAGACTTGCGGTACCAGTTGTCCCACAGGTACGCGAGGGTGTTCGACAGGCCTTCGCCCTTGAACTGGCCGTCGCTGACCACGCGGTGCAGGTTCTTCTGGCGCTTGAGGAATTCCAGCGGCTTGTCGATGCGATAGACGCGGATATCGGCGCCGCCGTAGGGCTCCATGCGGAACCGGCGGTAGTCGCGGCCCGGCGCTTCGAGGCGAACCATGGCCTGCTCGTCGCTGGCAAAGCTGCTGTCGGCCAGCAGGAAGAAACTTTCACCGGACACCGGCGTGTAGCCGCTGGGCTCCACCGTGTCTTCGGCGTTCACGACAGGTGCCAGTAACAAGGCAAACAGCAGGGGCAATTTTGAACACAAGCGCAGCATGCGGGCACCGGTCATTGGGAGAGAAAGTTGAGTCGATAGACGCCGAT
The DNA here is from genome assembly GCF_024749325.1 of Pseudomonas sp. B21-010. Lineage (NCBI taxonomy): Bacteria > Pseudomonadati > Pseudomonadota > Gammaproteobacteria > Pseudomonadales > Pseudomonadaceae > Pseudomonas > Pseudomonas sp. B21-010. The sequence goes on from NZ_CP087198.1 coordinate 5,706,781, forward strand.
GAAGTTGGGGTTGGCTGCGTCGGGTATCCATCGGGTGTCCTTCCAGTTCATGAGTTGTTGCAGGCTTGCGGAGCGCATGCCGTTGTCGGTAGGGGTTGTGGTGCCGGTGTGATAGGCGATGTAGCGGCCCATCCAGATCATCAGGTGCTGGTCGTCGCCCTGATCGAAGAACATCAGGTCGCCGGGACGGGCCTGGGCCACATCGCGGCCCACCAGGTGACTGTTGAACTGGATCAGCTTGATGGCGTTGACGTAGGGCCCGAGCTTGCCGCCGCCCTGCTGCCATTGCTGGGCGAGGCGCCGTTGCGCATCGCTCAGTGGCAGTTCCGGCGGCAGGTAGCGATTGGACAGGCCATTGCTGCGCAGCCATTTTTCATCGTGGACCTTCAGCGCTTCATTGGCGGCAAAGCGCACCAGCCCGGCGCAGTCCTGCTGATACCAGCGCGGGCTCGGGCCTTTGGTCAGCTGTTCCTGGGCGATGCGCACGAACCAGGCGCGAAAGACCTGGGATTGCTGCACGTCCAACGCCGGCGCCTCGACGGCAAGCGCAGGCCCGCCGAGCAGCAACGCCAGCAGCAGCGTCAACGCGGGGTTGCGGATCAGTGCCGTCACAGCGCTTTCCATTCCAGCGGCAGCCATTGCCAGTGGCCATCCGGCTCGCTGCCTTCAGGCAACGTCAGGGCGTATTTGCCGTAGCCGCCGAGGGTGCGCAGTTTCGGGATCAGGTAGGTTTGCGCGGCGTTGTAGAACACCGGCTCCATGTCCTGGGGCAAGCTGTCGAGGGTTTCGCGCTGCATCAGTTGCGCCATGGAGTCCGGGCCGAAGTAGACCGGCATCAGCAGGTCCTTGGGCACCACGTCGGCCATGGGCGGGAAGCGTTTGTCGAGGGTGCCGAGGGCCTTGTCCACGAGTTTGTCATCGAGGGAGAACAGCAAGGTCGAACCGTGGCGCGCCAGGCTGACCCGCAGGAAGGCCTTGCCGGTAATCGCGTCAGGCTGTTCCGCTTCCTTGGCCAGGTAGGGACCGAAATTGGAGCTGACCTGACGCAGCCACTGATGCGTCGGGCCTTGCTGCTTCTCGACCACCGGGAATGCATGTTCGGCGACGTTGTTTTCATAGGAGCCGACCATCGAACCGAACAGGTTGCCCAGGTCGGCGTCGAGCTTGCCGTCGTCTTCATTCAGGCTCGCCACCAACAGCGGCGTGTACAGCCGCGAATCGGCGTACCAGCACAGGCCTGCTGCGCCGGCCACATGGTCAACCATGGCCTGGGCGGCTTTTTCGTCGGCGCCGAGTTTTACCAGCAACGGTTTCTGCTGCTCGGAGGCCAGGGGCAAGGCCACGCAGGCACTGGCGCCCATGGGCATGGCTTGCCAGATTGGCTTGAAGTCGAAGTCCGGCTGGTTTTCCAGCTCGTCCATCGCCAGGAAGCTGTGCCAGCCCTTGTCGTCCATGTCGAAACGCAAGCCGGCGAAGTTCGGGATGAAACGCTGGTAGCCCATGGCGAGCACGCTGGCGTTGACCGAGATGCGTTGCTTGACCTCCGGCGCCTTGGGCGGCAGGCCGAAGGCTTCGGGGAACAGTTTGTCGCCGTTGAGCAAGGCGGCCAGGGCGGTCGTCGAAACGCTGCCCGGCTCAACCGCGGAGCCGCTGGCCGGGTCATACAGCTTGGTCGGGTTGGACAGCACCACCAGCTTGTCGCCATGGGAGGCGAAGACCAGGGATTTGCTGGCGTTGTAGCTGAGTTGGTAGAGCGCGACGTCGTCACCGCCCACCTTCAGGTCGCTGAGCTTGCTCAACTGAGTATCGTCCAGGGCGACTTTCGCCAACGGCTCCAGGACCTTGGCCAGGCCACCGCGGTCCATCACCAACAGGAAGTCCTTGAGGCGACCGTCCGCACCGCGCCACAGCGCGACATCGGCCGGCTGGTCGAAAAGTTCTTCGATCAGGCTGTCCTGCAGCTTGAGGTCGTGCTCGTAGATAATCCGGCGCAGGCTGCCGATCAGCCCGAGACGGTCGGCATGAGCCTCATAATAGAAGACGAAGTCCTCGGTGAGCGTGGCCTTGAGGAACGGTACCGCCAACAGGTCCTTGGGCAACTGGCTCAGGGAATGGGCCTCGAGCAAGCCGTCGGGACGGCTCAAGCCGAGTTTCTCCAGCGCCAACTCCATGGGTGGCGCCTTGGGCTTGTTCATGAACCAGCCCAGCCCGGCGGCCACACCGGTTACCAGGCACAGCCCGATCAGTATCGCCGGCCAGCGGCGCACAGGTTTGGCGACAGGTGTCGGCGTGGTCGGGGAAGCAGTGTTGTCGCTCATATTCACAAGGGCCTGTTCATCCGAGGAGCGGATACTTAGTAATTGAAAGTCTTGACCAGCAACAGATCGCCAATGGCGCGCAGGGGCACGACAAAGGTCTCGCGTTTTTCATTGACGGTGTTTTCGTTGAGCACCAGGTTGATCTGCGAGGTGATCACCTCGTTCTGGTTGCTGGATTCGTCGAAGTTGTAGCCGCCGTCGCCGTAGTTGCCCCAGTAGTTCACATAGACCAGGTAGGTGCCGTGCATCGGCGCAGTCATGGTGAACATTTCAGGGCCGGGGCCATCGACGCCATCCGGGTCGAGACCGCCACCGTTGCTCAGCGCCGGCTGGCCGAAGAACGCATGTTGGCCGTCGGGTGTGACGATATGCAGATCGAGTTCGGCATTGGGGTCGTCCCAGCCCAGCACCACGCGGATCTGCGCCGGGGTGCGCAGATTGTTGGCTTCATAGAATTGCACGCGCTTGAGGGACTGGCCTTCGGAGCTGCGCACCTCGACGCTGTTGGAACCGGCGCCGAACGCATACGGCCGGGCGAAACGCCCCTCGTCGTCGGTATAGAGGTTCAGTGGATTGCCGTTGACCGCCAGGCTATGGGGCTGGCGAGCCGTGCCCATGTCTTTGATCCGGCCCTCGATCATCGTGCGGTTGCGCTGCACGCCCCGGTCGATGGGCGGGGTGGGATAGGCGACCTGCGGGTTTTCGGTGCGATCGAGCAAGCCGCTGTAGCGCCAGCCGCCCACCGGCTCCGACATCTCGGCAGAAGGCTGCGCCCACGCCAACGGCGCGCCGAGCAACACGATCAATAAAGAAAGAAAACGCACGTATGCCTCCTGCCATGCACGACGCAACCCGGCGCCAATCCTCAGCGCTGCTTGTCATTATTCGGGCTTCGTCTGAAGGCCCCGTCGCAAGGGGGCCGTAGATGGCGCGAAGAGTATCGATTTGACGGTTTTTTCACAATCGGGGAACGCGCGATTCTGTGTGGGAAATCACGTACTGAGGGGGGCGTGAGCCGAATAGAGGGTTTATTCGGCTCACCAGATGAGCCGAATACGGAAACTGACGTCACTTCTGACGCAATACCGTGCTTGCTCCCGTTCGACTACGCCCTGTAGGAGCTGGCGAAGCCTGCGATCTTTTGATCTTTCGCTTGAGATTCAAGTGTCTGGGGAAAGATCGCAGCCTCGTTGCACTCGACAGCTCCTACACAGCTCCTGCACAGCCCAGCGGGAGCAAGCTCCCTCGCCACAAAAGCAATGGATCATGGCAGGCGTTTACCCCGTCCTGATTTGCCCCAATACCCCATGTCTGCTAGTGTCGCGCCGGTTTAACAGTCAACCGGAATAGCCGCCATGGCCCGCAAAAAAGCTGCACTGGATTTCGAACAATCTCTGGCCGACCTGCAAACGCTGGTCGAACGGCTGGAGAACGGCGAATTGTCGCTGGAAGACTCGCTGACCGCCTTCGAGCAGGGTATCGGCTTGACTCGCGACTGCCAGGCGGCGCTGGCCCAGGCCGAGCAGAAGGTGCAATTGCTGCTCGAGCGTGACGGTGAGCTGACCGAAGAACCTTTCGACGCGGAACAGCCTGAATGATCGGCGCCTATCAGGCCAGCAGCCAGGCCCGGGTCAATGCTGCATTGGATAGCTTGTTCAGCGCCCCGAGCCCGGAACTGGCACGGCTGTACGAAGCGATGCGCTATAGCGTGATGAACGGCGGCAAGCGTGTTCGGCCGCTATTGGCCTACGCCGCGTGCGAAGCCTTGGGCGGCCAGGCCGAGCAGGCCAACGGCGCTGCCTGTGCGGTGGAGTTGATCCACGCGTATTCGCTGGTGCACGACGATTTGCCGGCCATGGACGACGACGACCTGCGTCGCGGCCAGCCCACTACTCACAAGCAATTCGACGAAGCCTGCGCGATCCTGGCCGGCGACGGTTTGCAGAGCCTGGCCTTCACCGCCCTGCTGGATCCGGCCCTGAGCGATTGCCCGGCACAGGTTCGCCTGGACATGGTCAGCGCCCTGGCGCTGGCGGCAGGCCCTGCGGGGATGGTCGGCGGCCAGGCCATCGATTTGGGCTCAGTGGGCCTGAAGCTGGACCAGAGTGCCCTGGAATACATGCACCGGCACAAGACCGGCGCCTTGATCGAGGCCAGCGTCCGGCTCGGCGCCCTGGCCAGCGGCCGGGCCACGCCCGCCCAGTTGCAAGCCTTGCAGACCTACGCCCGAGCCATCGGCCTGGCGTTCCAGGTGCAGGACGACATCCTCGACGTCGAAAGCGATACCCAAACCCTGGGCAAACGCCAGGGTGCCGACATCGCGCGCGACAAGCCGACCTACCCGGCCCTGCTCGGCCTCGACGCCGCCAAAGCCTACGCCCTGGAGTTGCGCGACCAGGCCCTGGCCGCGCTGCGACCCTTTGACGCGGCGGCCGAGCCGTTGCGCGACTTGGCGCGATATATCGTCGAACGACGCAGCTGATACAGGGTCAACCCATTCATAAGTGCGTATCGGCCAAGTTCCGGCCAACGCGTGGGCAGCTTGCGATGCATAAGGTAAACTGCCGCCTCTTTCTATACCTATAACGATTCGCCTGATGCCCACGACGTTTCAAGAGATTCCCCGCAAGCGCCCGACCACGCCCCTGCTGGACCGCGCCAACACGCCGGACGGCCTGCGTCGCCTGGGTGAAGCCGAGCTGGAAACCCTGGCCGATGAGTTGCGCCTGGAGCTGCTCTACACGGTCGGCCAGACCGGTGGGCACTTCGGCGCGGGCCTGGGCGTCATCGAGCTGACGATCGCGTTGCATTACGTGTTCGACACCCCGGACGACCGGCTGGTGTGGGACGTCGGGCACCAGGCCTACCCGCACAAGATCCTCACCGGTCGTCGCGAGCGCATGGGCACGCTGCGTCAGAAGGACGGTATCGCCGCCTTCCCGCGCCGCTCCGAGAGCGAATACGACACCTTTGGCGTCGGTCACTCCAGCACCTCCATCAGCGCCGCCCTGGGCATGGCGATTGCCGCTCGCCTGCAAAACAGCGAGCGCAAGGCCATTGCCGTGATCGGCGACGGCGCACTGACCGCGGGCATGGCCTTCGAGGCGCTGAATCACGCGCCGGAAGTCGACGCCAACATGCTGGTGATCCTCAACGACAACGACATGTCGATCTCGCGCAACGTTGGCGGTTTGTCCAACTACCTGGCGAAGATCCTCTCCAGCCGCACCTACGCCAGCATGCGCGAAGGCAGCAAGAAAGTGCTGTCGCGCCTGCCCGGCGCCTGGGAAATCGCCCGCCGTACCGAAGAATACGCCAAGGGCATGCTGGTCCCCGGCACGCTGTTCGAGGAACTGGGCTGGAACTACATCGGCCCCATCGACGGCCATGACCTGCCCACGCTGATCGCCACCCTGCGCAACATGCGCGACCTCAAGGGCCCGCAGTTCCTGCACGTGGTCACCAAGAAAGGCAAAGGCTTCGCCCCGGCGGAAGTCGACCCGATCGGCTACCACGCCATCACCAAGCTCGAACCCCTGGACGCTCCGGCGGCCGCGCCGAAAAAGGCCGGCGGACCGAAGTACTCCGGCGTCTTCGGCCAATGGCTGTGCGACATGGCCGCCGCCGACCCACGCCTGGTGGGCATCACCCCGGCGATGAAGGAAGGCTCGGACCTGGTGGCCTTCAGCGAACGCTACCCGCAACGCTATTTCGACGTGGCGATTGCCGAGCAGCACGCCGTGACTCTCGCCGCCGGCATGGCCTGTGAAGGCGCCAAGCCGGTGGTGGCGATCTATTCGACGTTCCTGCAACGGGCCTACGACCAACTGATTCATGACGTCGCCGTACAGAACCTCGACGTGCTGTTCGCCATCGACCGCGCCGGCCTGGTGGGCGAAGACGGCCCGACCCACGCCGGCAGCTTCGACCTGTCGTTCCTGCGCTGCATCCCCGGCATGCTGGTGATGACCCCGAGCGATGAAAACGAGCTGCGCAAGATGCTCACCACCGGCCACCTGTTCAATGGCCCGGCGGCAGTGCGCTACCCACGTGGCACCGGCCCGAACGCGACGATCTCGACCGACCTCGAGCCGATCGAGATCGGCAAGGGTGTGATCCGCCGCCAGGGCAAGCAAACCGCCCTGCTGGTGTTCGGCGTGCAACTGGCCGAAGCCCTGAAAGTCGCCGAGACCCTGGACGCCACCGTGGTGGACATGCGCTTCGTCAAACCCCTGGACGAAGCCCTGGTGCGCGAGATGGCCGGCAGCCATGACCTGCTGGTAACGATCGAGGAAAACGCCATCATGGGCGGCGCCGGCGCGGCGGTCAGCGAATTCCTGGCGCGGGAGAACATCCTCAAGTCCGTGCTGCACCTGGGCTTGCCGGACCTCTATGTCGAACACGCCAAGCCGGCGCAGATGCTGGCCGAATGTGGGTTGGATGAGGTGGGGATCGAAGCGGCGGTGCGCCAGCGGCTGCAACTGCTGGGCCTGTAATTTTCAGACCACACAGTTCCCCTGTGGGAGCGAGCCTGCTCGCGATAGCGGTAGACCAGTCGATATCTACACTGACTGACACACCGCTATCGCGAGCAAGCTCGCTCCCACATTGGTTTTTGTGTGGACCCAGTCATCACGGAACACCCATGAAACTGCGCCTAGCCCTCACCCTCTCCCTGCTCCCCACCCCCGACCTGCTGGCTGACACCTTCGAGCGCGACCAGGCCCTGAAGCTGCCCGACATCGTGATCAGCGCCAACCGCCAGGTCGAAGCCCGCAACGACAGCAGTGCCGCCAATACCGTATTCACCCGCGACGACATCGATCGCTTGCAACCGGCCAGTGTCACCGACTTGCTCAGCCGTGTGCCAGGCGTGCAGGTGGCACCGCTGGGTGGGCGTGGCAGCCTGCCGGGGATTTACATTCGCGGCACCAAATCGGCCCAGAGCCTGGTACTGGTGGACGGTCAGCGCATCGGCAACGCCACCTCCGGCGACAGCAACCTGCAACGCCTGAACATCAACCAGATCGAGCGCGTGGAAGTCCTGCGCGGTTCGCGCTCGGTGATCTACGGTGCCGATGCGGTGGGTGGGGTGATTCAGATTTTCACCCGCCGCGGCAACGAGCAAGGCCTGCAACCGCGCCTGCATGTGGGGGTCGGCAACCATAAGACCTGGGAACGCAGCCTGGGCCTGTCCGGCGGCGACGACCAGACCCATTTCAACCTCGGCGCCAGCCTCGACGAGAGCGCCGCAAACAATCGGACCCGCGAGTCCTACGCCAGCGACCGCGACGACGACGCCAACCGCAACCAATCCTTCAGCCTGAGCCTGAGCCATGCGGTCAGCGATGACCTGGAAGTCGGCCTGAACCTGCTGGATAACCGCGGCAAAAGCGAATACGACAACCCGTTCGGCCGCTTCGACCCGACCACTTTCGAATCCCTGCCCCAGCAACCCTACAGTGAGTTTGCGGTGAGCAGCTTCAGCACCTATGTGGACGGGCGAATCAACGAGGCCTGGAAATCACGCCTGGAACTGGGCCACAGCGAGAACCGTGAAAAGACCTTCGACAAGCTCAGCGACGTCCGCGAAGTGTTCAACACCTACCGCGATTCCGTGACCTGGCAGAACGACGTGACGCTGAACGAGCGCAACAGCCTGATCGTCGGCGGTGACTGGTATCAGGACCGGGTCAACAGCAGCACGCCGTTCGACGAAGACAGCCGCTGGAACCGTGCCGCGTTCATCCAGCACCGCTTCCAGGCCGAAACCTTCTCCACCGAACTGGGCCTGCGTCGCGACCAGAACCAGCAATTCGGTGGCCAGAACAGCTGGAGCGGCACGCTCACCCTGCCGATCAACCCGGACAACGACGTATTGCTGACCTACAGCGAAAGCTTCCGCGCGCCGACCTTCAACGACCTGTACTACCCGGACTTCAGCAACCCCGACCTGAAACCCGAAACGGCCAAGAGCTACGAGCTGCAATGGCGCAGCCAGCTGAGCGACAGCGCCCGCCTGGAGACCTCGCTGTACCGAACGGACCTGGAAGACGCGATCATCTTTGGCAGCAACTCACGCCCGCAGAACGTCGCCTCGGCGCGGATCAACGGTTTTGAGATGGCCTACCTGCAGGATGTGTTCGGCTGGCAGGGCAACCTGGGCCTAGCCATCATCGACCCACGCGACCGCGACAGCGGCCACACCCTGGCCCGCCGCGCCCGGCGGACCTTGAGCCTGGACCTGGACCGCCAATTCGATCGCCTGGGCCTGGGCACCACCTGGCAAGCGGTGAGTGGCAGCTACGACGATGAAAACAACCGCAATGCCCTGGGTGGCTATGCCCTGCTCGGGCTGCGCGGCAGTTGGGCGTTGACCCGGGAGGTCAAGCTGGAGATGAAGGTGGATAACCTGCTGGACAAGAGTTACAGCCGGGCGTTGTATAGCCATGAGGGTCAGCAGTATGGGTATCGGGAAGAAGGTCGGGCGTGGTTGCTTGGGGTGACGTGGACCCCGGAACTCTGATCCAGAGCCAGCCGCGCCTGGGCTGGCCTCATCGCGAGCAAGCTCGCTCCCACAGTTGATCTTCAGTGGCCACAGGTTTTGTGTTCACAACACAATCCATGTGGGAGCGAGCTTGCTCGCGATGGCAGGCACCGCGGTCTATCTGTCTGGCGCAATCAACTCACACAACCGCGCCGTCGCCTCGATCATCTGCCCACTGGGCCGCTCCAGCCCTTTGTCATTGACCAGCAACAACCGCCCCTGCGCCACCGGCCAGGTTTTCCAGGCATCGAGCTGCGCCTGCTCCGTGGCCAGGATGACCTGAGGGTTGCGTTGCAGCACCGCTTCCACACTCACCTGCGGGGCTGGCACGCTCAGGTCGGCAAAGACGTTGCGGGCCCCGCACACCGCCAGCGCATCACTGATGATCTGCCCGCCCCCGACGGTGTACAGCGGCCGGTCCCAGACCTGGTAGAACACCGGCAACGGCGGGTCCCGTCGATAGCGCTGGCGTAAGGCCTCAAGACGCACACGCAACTGCGCCGCCCGGTGCACGCCCCGCTCCGGGCGGCCGAGCTGCAGGGCAATGTCTTCAATTTGCGCGATGAGTTGGTCGAGGCTGCGGGGCTCGGCGACATAAATGGGAATACCCAAGCCCTTGAGCTGCTCGCGCTGGGCCGGGCCGACACTGCCGGGCCAGAGCAGGAGCAGGTCGGGCTGGAGGCTGAGCAAGCGCTCCATGTCCAGTTGGCCGTATCGCCCTACGGAAGGCAGGTCTTTAAGGATTGGCGGACGATCGCCGCCATCCAGCACGCCCACCAAGAGGTCGGCGGAGCCCAGTTCAACGACGATTTCCGACAACGACGGCGCGAGGCTGACGACCCGCGAAGCCGCCATCGTCGAGGCGCTGACGGCCAGCAGCAAGACCGCCAGCCAGCGGTTCATCAGCCGAGTTGGCGCGGGATGCGGTACAGGTAGAACAACACGGCGGTCGACAAGGCCAGCAGCATCAACGGCACCGCTTCCAGGCCAACGAACACCGCAAGGGCACCGACCCAGGCCGGTAGCCCGGCCACCAGGAAGGCAGCCCGACGACGGGCCGCCAGGTCAATCCAGGCCTGAGGTTCTTCGGGCGTGTCGAGGGCTTTCTGGGTGGTGATCAAGGCTTTTTTATAAGGTCCGAAGAATCGCAGGCTGACAAACATCGACGCCACGCCGGCAATGAACAGCGGCATTGCCAGCACCGGCAGAATCGCTTCGCCCTGGCCGAACACCGCATTGATCACGAACAGTGGCAGCAAGGCCAGGGCCAGGTATTTCCACCAACTGACGGACAGCCGCCGCCGGACCTGACCGCGCGTCACGCCCGGTCAACCTCGCCTTGGTGCTCGTTACCCATCATGTGGTCGAGCTTGCTGGCCTTGGTCGCCAGGTAGAGTTTGTTGTGGGGGTTGTGGCCGGTGTGCAGCGGCACACGCTCAGCCACAACGATGCCCATGTCGATCAAGGCCTTGACCTTGCGTGGGTTGTTGGTCATCAGCCGCAGGGACTTGATACCCAGGTGTTCGAGCATCGGCAAGCAAATGCTGTAGTCACGCAGGTCGGCGGCAAAGCCCAGGCGCTCGTTGGCCTCCACGGTATCGGCGCCGCCATCTTGCAGTTCATAGGCGCGGATCTTGTTCAGCAGGCCAATACCACGCCCTTCCTGACGCAGGTACAGCAACACACCACGGCCTTCACGGGCAATGGCCTGCAGCGCGGCCTCGAGTTGCGAACCGCAATCGCAGCGCTGGCTGAACAGGGCGTCGCCGGTCAGGCATTCGGAATGCAGGCGGCCCAGCACCGGCGCACCGTCGGCGAAATCACCCAGGCTCAGCACGACGTGCTCGCGGCCGGTGGCTTCATCGAGAAAACCATGCATGGTGAATTGCGCAAAGGGCGTTGGCAGCTTGGAAGCGGCAACAAAAACGACAGGCACCGGTGTGCTCCTGATCTAGTACTGGAGATTCGCAGAGGCGGGCATTGTAACAGCACGATCCGACCGACGCTTAGGCTGAATTATCGCTAGTGATCATCGATAAGATTGATCATGGCTTCGGTGGCTTGCCATTCTCGTCGAAAGGATAGGGTTGCTTCCAGCGTTCGAAAATCGGTTTCAACTCGCCGCTCTTCACCAGCACTTCCATGCGTCGGTCGAACAGCGCCCGCAACGTACGGCCGTTTTCGTTGTTGGCGAAACCCAGGTACAGCGGCAAATTGATCAGCGGCGAAAGCTTGAATTGCTTGGGATCGTCGGCCTTGGCGAGCACATCCTGGATTTCCATCAACGCATCGATATAAAAATCGGCACGATCATGGGCCAGCATCGGCAAGATACCCACGGCGCGGTGAATCTCATTGAAACGCCGGATGTTGGGCAGGTAGTTGTTGTATTCGTACCCGCGCATCCACACCAGTCGATAGTTGCCAATCGTCGCCAGCGTCGGTGAAGGCTTGGAGGCCAACCCCAGGGCATAGATATGATCGACGTCGTAGTGCCAATGCGGGTAAAGCAGCCCTTCGGTTTCATCGCGATAAGCGCCGACCTGTGCATCCATCTCCCCACGCTGCACCAACCCGATCGAGCGGGTGTAGGGCACGCTGCGGATCTCCAGCTTGACGCCTTCAGGCTCGAAGACCGCGCGCAAGATGTCCCAGCCCATGCCCCGGCCATCGGCCTGGGTGTAATCGGCCCACTCTTCGCTGGCCGCACGGATCTTGTCAGGCAGCGGCGTCGACTCGGCCACCCTTGTACCCACACAGGTTCCTAAACACAGCAACAGCAGTAGTGCGCGGCTTACGCCCATGCCTGACTCCCTCAGGTGAAACACCACACCAATCCTTGCATTGCCAACCAGGCGAAAACCCCGGCCAACACATCATCAAGCATGATACCGACACCTCCGTGTACGTGCCGGTCAATCCAGCGGATCGGCCACGGCTTGAGGATATCGAAGAAACGGAACACCAGGAAACCCGCCAGCAACCAATACCAGCCTTCCGGTACCAGCCACAAGGTGATCCACATGCCGACCATTTCGTCCCAGACGATGCCTTCATGATCGTGCACCCGAAGGTCGTCCGCCACTTTGCCACACAGCCAGAAGCCAAACAGCATGGTGATGCCCAGCATCAGCCAGTAGCCCCAGTCCGGCAACATCTGCCACAACGGTATGAAGGGTAGCGCAACCAGCGAGCCCCAGGTACCCGGGGCCTTGGGCAACGTACCCGAACCGAAGCCAAATGCCAGGAAATGCCAGGGATTGCGCCAGACCGAAGGCGGAACGAACTCTGCCGGGACCTGGTTGGGATGATCTGTCACGGTGTCTCCCGAAAATGTTGATAGCCCCGCACTGGCGGGGTGATGTCGTGCCCGACGCTGTCGACCAGCGTGACGCCTTGCCCGGCCAGTACGCTGCCGATCACGTGGATCGGCCAGCCGGCGGCTTGCAACGCCGACAATCGGCTCGGTGGCACGGCGAACAACAGCACGTAATCGTCACCGCCGCTCAGGGCGACCTGCTCGGCATCCGCCTGGCCAAGAAACGCTACCAGAGCATTGGACAACGGCAGTCGGTCCCGTTCAACCTGCAAGGCCACCCCGGACGCCAGGGCGATATGCCCGCAATCGGCCAGCAGGCCATCGGAAATATCCATCGCCGCGCTGGCCTTGCCCCGCAACGCCAGGCCCAGGTCGATCTGCGGACGTGGCGACCAATAATGGGCCAGCAACGGCTCGGCAATCGCAGGTTCGGCGCTGCGCTGGCCGAGCACCAGCGGCAACGCGCCGGCGGCATTACCCAATTCGCCGCCCACACACAGCAGGTCGCCGGGCCGCGCGCCGCTGCGGGTCAGGGCCTGGCCGGACGGTACGTGGCCAAACACCGTCATGGTCAGGCTCAGGGGCCCCCGTGTGGTGTCCCCCCCCACCAGCGCCACGCCACAGGCCTGGGCCATCTGGTTCAAACCGCGGGCATAGGCTTGCAGCCAATCGGCGGTCACCGTCGGCAAGGTCAGGGCAAGGGTAAAGGCGAAAGGCTTGGCGCCCATGGCGGCCAGGTCACTGACCGCCACGGCCAGCGAGCGCTGACCGAGCAGGAACGGCTCGCAAGGGTCTGGAAAATGCACACCGGCCACGAGCGTGTCGGTGGACACCGCCAGCTGTTCCCCGGGAGGAACGGCCAGCAGGGCGCAGTCGTCGCCAATCCCCAGTGCAACGCCCTCGCCGCCCTGCGCGCAAGGCGCGGCGGCGAAGTAGTTACGGATCAGCTCAAATTCACCCATCAAGTGTCGTTCAAACGCCAATCAGCGCTTGAACGCCTTCACTTCAGCTTCACGCAGACGTGGGGCGAGCTTGTCGAGCACACCGTTGACGAATTTGTGGCCATCGGTGGATCCGAAGACTTTCGCCAGCTCGATCCCTTCGTTGATCACCACGCGGTACGGTACGTCGACGCGCTTGAGCAGTTCCCAGGTGGACAGGCGCAGCACCGCCAGCTCAACCGGATCCAGCTCTTCGATGGTCAGGTCCAGGCAAGGCGTGAGCGCGGTGTCGATTTCGGTCTTGAACTGCGGGACCCCGTGCAGGATCTCGCGGAAGTAAGCGCCATCGACATCACTGAAATCGTTGTCGACCCGAAACTGCGCTTCGATCTCGTTCAGCGATTGCTTGGCCATGTGCCATTGGTACAGTGCCTGGGTCGCGAGCTGACGGGCTTCGCGACGCTTGACGCTTTTCGATGGCTTGCCGGCATCCGCAGGCTTTGGATCGCGCGGGTTGAAACGATCGCTTTCGTCGCTAATCACTTGGCCTCCAACTGCGCCAGCAGGCTGACCATTTCCAGGGCGGACAGGGCAGCTTCGGCACCTTTGTTACCGGCCTTGGTGCCGGAACGTTCGATGGCTTGCTCGATGGAGTCAACGGTCAGTACGCCGAAAGCGACTGGCACGCCGAATTCCATGGACACCTGGGCCAGGCCCTTGGTGCATTCGCCGGCCACGTATTCGAAGTGCGGAGTACCGCCACGAATGACCGCGCCCAGGGCGATAATCGCCGCATATTCGCCCTTTTGAGCGACTTTCTGCGCAACCAGCGGAATTTCGAAGGCGCCAGGGGCACGGATGATGGTGATATCGCTTTCGCTCACGCCATGGCGAACCAGGGCATCAACCGCACCGCCAACCAGGCTCTCGACCACGAAACTGTTGAAGCGGCCCACTACCAGAGCGTAGCGGCCTTTGGGGGCGATGAAGGTACCTTCGATGGTCTTCAGGGTCATTCGTCAGATCTCTTAAAGAGCCGGAGCGCGTTCTATAACGCGCTCCTCAGTGATATTAGCCACGAATACTGCACCGCAAATCCCGTCATGCTGTTCATTTCAAGCTTTTGTGGCGAGGACACTAACTCCCGCCGAACCACGTCGTAGGAGCTGTCGAGTGCAACGAGGCTGCGATCTTTCCCCAGACACTTGAGTCCCAAGCGAAAGATCAAAATCAAAAGATCGCAGCCTTCGGCAGCTCCTACACCCGCCAGGAGCAAGCTCCCTCGCCACAATGAATCCAACAAGCCTTAAGTGAACAACAATGCCGAAATCTCCGGGCTATTATTCGGAGGGCACGTATTCTACAACTTCCAGATCGAAACCGGATATCGCATTAAATTTCATCGGTGCGCTCATCAGGCGCATTTTACGCACGCCCAGGTCACGAAGGATCTGCGAACCGGCACCGACAATGCTGTAGGTGGTCGGTTTTTTCACCGCCGCCTGGTCGCCGGTTTCGCGGATGTGCGCCAGCAGCACGTCGCCATCGAGCGGGTGACCGAGCAGCAGCACCACGCCGCTGCCGGCCTCGGCTACCGCAGCCATGGCGGCCCGCAAGCTCCAGCGGCCGGGTTGCTTGACCATCAACAGGTCACGCAGCGGGTCCATGTTGTGCACCCGCACCAGGGTCGGCTCTTCGGCACACACGGTGCCCAGGGTCAGCGCCATGTGCACGTCGCCTTCCACCGAGTCGCGGTAGGTCACCAGGTTGAACTGGCCCAGTTCGCTGTCCAGCGGCTGCTCGGCAATCCGCTGAACGGTACGTTCGTGGATCATCCGGTAGTGGATCAGGTCGGCGATGGTGCCGATCTTGATGTTGTGTTCGGCGGCGAAGGTTTCCAGCTCCGCACGACGGGACATGGTGCCGTCGTCGTTCATCACTTCGCAGATCACGCCGCTGGGTTCAAAGCCCGCCATGCGCGCCAGGTCGCAGGCCGCTTCGGTGTGGCCGGCGCGGGCCAGGGTGCCACCAGCTTGGGCCATCAGCGGGAAGATGTGGCCGGGGCTGACGATGTCTTCGGCCTTGGCGTCCCGGGCGGCAGCGGCCTGCACGGTGCGCGCGCGGTCGGCAGCGGAAATACCGGTGGTCACGCCCTCGGCGGCCTCGATGGACACGGTGAACTTGGTGCCGAATCCCGAGCCGTTGCGCGGCGCCATCAGCGGCAGCTTCAGCAGCTCGCAGCGCTCGCGGGTCATCGGCATGCAGATCAGGCCACGGGCGTGCTTGGCCATGAAGTTGATGTGCTCGGCCTTGCAGCATTCGGCGGCCATGATCAGGTCGCCTTCGTTCTCGCGGTCTTCGTCATCCATGAGGATGACCATCTTGCCTTGGCGGATGTCTTCAACCAGTTCTTCGATGCTATTGAGCGCCACGCGGCACCCCCTTGGGTCAGGATTTGAGGTAGCCGTTGGCGGCCAGAAAACTTTCAGTGATGTTACCCGGCTTTTGTGGGGAGCCCGGCTCTGCGGCCTTGTCGCCCAACAACAGGCGCTCCAGGTAACGGGCCAGCAAGTCGACTTCCAGGTTCACCCGGCGACCTGGCCGGTACGAGGCCATGATGGTTTCGCTCAGGGTGTGGGGAATGATTGTCAGCAGGAATTCGGCGCCATCCACCGCGTTGACCGTCAGGCTGGTGCCGTCGACGGTGATCGAGCCTTTGTGGGCAATGTACTTGGCCAGTTCCTTCGGCGCGCGAATGCGAAACTCCACGGCCCGGGCGTTATCCGTGCGCGAGACCACTTCACCGACGCCGTCCACGTGGCCGCTGACCAGGTGCCCGCCCAGGCGAGTGGTGGGGGTCAGGGCTTTTTCCAGGTTGACCGGGCTGCCGCTCTTGAGGTCGTTCATGGCCGTGCAGTCGAGGGTTTCGCGGCTGACGTCCGCCAGGAAACCGTTGCCCGGCAATTCGACGGCCGTCAGGCACACGCCGTTGACCGCAATGCTGTCGCCCAACTTGACGTCGCTCAGGTCGAGCTTGCCGGTTTCGACGTAGACCCGCACATCGCCGCCCTTGGGGGTGAGTGCACGGATGCTGCCGATGGATTCGATGATGCCGGTAAACATGGAGTCCTCCTCGAGAACGGGCCGCCGCTTGCGCGAAAGCCGGGAATTATACGCTCGCCTGCGCAACGGGAACGGCGATGACTCGCCAGTCATCGCCCACGGCGCGGATTTCGGTGATTTTCAGCTGCGGGGCATCTTTCATCTGCGCCAGTGGCCAGTCCAACAGCGGCCGCGCCGAAGAACCGAGGAACTTGCCGGCGATGAAAATCTGGAACTCGTCGACCAGCCCCTGCTGGGCAAAAGCCCCCGCCAGGCGCGGACCGGCTTCCACCAGCACCTCGTTGACGCCACGGCCCGCCAGCTCCACCAGCAGGCGATGCAGATCGACCTGGCCGTCATCGCCTGCCACGATCATGCATTCGGGGCCGTTGGCGTATTGTTCTTCTACTGCCATACAGGTAGCGACCAGCGCCGGGCCAGCCTTGAAAAACGCGGAGTCCAGCGGCACCCGCAGACGCCCGTCCACCAACACCCGCAGCGGCGGACGGCTCATGACCAACGCCGTCTGCTCGGCATCGAGCCCCAACTCATCGGCGCGCACGGTCAACCGGGCGTTGTCCGCCAGCACCGTGTCGGCGCCGGTCAGCACCACGCTGGCCTGGGCGCGCAGGCGTTGGACCGCCGAGCGTGCAGCGGCGCCAGTGATCCACTGGCTTTCGCCGCTTTCCATGGCGGTGCGGCCATCGAGGCTCATGGCGAGTTTGACCCGCACGAACGGCAGCCCCTGCTCCATGCGCTTGAGGAAACCTTCATTGAGCTTGCGTGCTTCACCCTCCAGCACGCCGCTTTCGGTGGCGATGCCGGCCTGGGCCAGCCGTTGCAGGCCACGCCCGGCGACTTCCGGGTTGGGGTCCTGCATCGCCGCCACCACCCGCGCCACGCCGGCGTTGACCAGCGCATCGGCACACGGCGGCGTACGCCCGTGATGGCTGCACGGCTCAAGGGTCACGTAAGCCGTGGCGCCGCGGGCCTGTTCGCCAGCGGCGCGCAGGGCATGGACTTCGGCATGGGGCTCACCGGCGCGGATGTGCCAACCTTCGCCGACAATCTGCCCGTCACGCACGATCACGCAACCGACCCGGGGATTGGGGTGGGTGGTGTAGTGACCGCGCCGCGCCAACTCCAGGGCACGGGCCATGTAGTGGGCGTCGAGGACGGCCTGCTGCGCCGAGGCGGTCATTCTTTCACCGGTTCGCGGGCCAGGCGGTCGATTTCTTCGCGGAACTCGTTCAGATCCTGGAAGCGCCGGTACACCGAGGCGAAACGGATGTAGGCGACTTCATCGAGCTTCTGCAGCTCGGCCATCACCAACTCACCGACCACCAGGGATTTGACCTCGCGCTCGCCGGTCGCCCGCAACTTGTGCTTGATGTGCACCAGCGCCGCTTCCAGGCGCTCGACGCTCACCGGGCGTTTTTCCAGGGCGCGCTGCATGCCGGCGCGCAGTTTTTCTTCGTCGAACGGCTGGCGGCTGCCGTCGGTTTTGATCAGGCGCGGCAACACCAGTTCAGCGGTCTCGAACGTCGTGAAACGTTCGCCGCAAGCCAGGCATTCGCGGCGGCGGCGGACTTGTTCGCCCTCGGCGACCAGTCGCGAGTCGATGACCTTGGTGTCGTTGGCACCGCAGAAGGGACAGTGCATGGTGGCAGGCAACAAAAAAAGGGAGGGCCATGGTAGCGCATCCCACTGGCAAGACAAGCCATAGGGTTTACGGTATACAGACGGGCTTACCGTCAGATCCATGGAATTCACCTTGCTGGAGCCACACATGCCGCTACGATCGCTCGTTTTGCTCAGTCTTTTCAGCCTGCTGATGGCGTGCAGCAGCGACGCCCCCAAGCCCGCCGCTCCCGCCCCGGCCCCAGCGCCGAAACAGGCCCAGGAAAAAGCCCGCCAGGCGGCCGAGCTGGGGCCGCTGCCGGCGTATCAGCGCGAATTGAGCGGCACCTTGCAAGGCGTGCCGGCCGGGGCCGAGGTCGAACTGGCGTTGCTGGTGATCGATGACAAGGACCGCCCACAGCAATTGCTCGCCAGCTCCAGCCTGATCGGCACCAACCAGGCCCTGCCCTTCCGCCTGCGCTTCAACCCCGACGCCTTCCCGGTCGGCGCCCGCGTCGAGCTGCGCGGCCGCGCCAGCCAGTCGGGCCAGTTGATCCTGCACCTGCCGGAGCAGCGCATCAGCCAACCAACCACCCAGGCACTGGGCGCCCTGCAATTCGTCAAAGCGCCATGAGTGCACCGCAGGACCTGCAACGGGCGCTGAGTGAATTGCTCGGTGACGCGCGCCTGGTCGCTTGCCCGCTACCCGGCGCCGACTTGAAGTTGTGGCTGATCGACGGCGACAACATGGACCGTGCCTTCAGCCCGGAAGAAACCCGGCGCATTCTCCACGAGCCGCCCTATTGGAGCTTCTGTTGGGCCAGCGGCCTGGCGATGGCCCGCTACCTGGCCGAACAGCCGCAGTGGGTCGAGGGCAAGCGCATATTGGATTTTGGCGCCGGTTCCGGCGTGGCGGGCATCGCGGCGGTCAAGGCCGGGGCGCTGGAGGTGGTGGCCTGCGACCTCGACCCGTTGGCGATTGCCGCGTGCCGGGCCAATGCCGCGCTCAATGGCGTGGAGCTGGGGTATTCAACGGATTTCTTCGCCGAGGCCGATCGCTTCGACCTGATCCTGGTCGCCGATGTGCTCTACGACCGGGCCAACCTGCCGCTGCTCGATCAATTCCTCAGCCGTGGCCGCGAGGCGCTGGTGGCCGACTCCCGGGTGCGGGATTTCCAGCATCCGCTGTACCGACGCATCGACATGCTCCAGGCCATGACCTTGCCGGACCTGGCCGAGCCTGAAGAGTTTCGGCATGTGAGCCTGTACCACGCGCGGCGCTAGCCTTAAAAGCATCGCGAGCAAGCTCGCTCCCACGGGGGTCGCATGAACACTTGAGATCTCTTGTGGGAGCGAGCTTGCTCGCGATGAGGCCCTACCAACCAATACACCTCTCACTGCCACCCGCTTTCAGCCACCCCCACCAAGCCGTATAGTTGCCCCATTCAAGCGCTCTACGAGATTGCCCATGACTCAGGAAACGCCCTACATCTTCGACGCCACCACCGCCGATTTCGACCAGTCGGTGATCGCGAACTCTTTCCACAAACCGGTGCTGGTGGATTTCTGGGCCGAGTGGTGTGCGCCGTGCAAGGCGCTGATGCCGATGCTGCAAACCATTGCCGAGAGCTATCAAGGCGAACTGCTGCTGGCCAAGGTCAACTGCGACATCGAGCAGGACATTGTCGCCCGCTTCGGCATTCGCAGCCTGCCAACGGTGGTGTTGTTCAAGGACGGCCAACCCGTCGACGGCTTTGCCGGTGCCCAGCCGGAATCGGCCGTGCGAACCATGCTCGAACCCCATGTGCAGATGCCGCCTCCGGCTGCGGCCGACCCATTCGAACAGGCCCAGGCGCTGTTCGACGACGGTCGCTTCGCCGACGCGGAAGCCCTGCTCACGGTATTGCTGGGTGAAGACAACACCAACGCCAAGGCCCTGATCCTGTATGCCCGCTGCCTGACCGAGCGCGGTGAGTTGGACGAAGCGCAGACCGTGCTCGACGCGGTGAAAAGCGACGAGCACAAGGCCGCCCTCGCCGGCGCCAAGGCGCAGATCCAGTTCCTCGGCCTGGCCAAGCACCTGCCGGACGCCGCCGACCTCAAGGCGCGCCTGGCGAAAGACCCGCAGGACGATGAAGCGGTGTACCAACTGGCGATCCAGCAACTGGCGCGCCAGCAGTACGAAGCGGCCCTCGATGCACTGCTCAAGCTGTTCATGCGTAACCGCAGCTACAGCGAAGGCTTGCCGCACAAGACTTTGTTGCAGGTGTTCGAACTGCTGGGCAACGATCATCCGCTGGTGACGACTTATCGTCGCAAGCTGTTCGCCGCGTTGTATTGATTCCTCTGTAGGAGCTGCCGAGCGAAGCGAGGCTGCGATCCTTTGATCTTTCGCTTGAGATTCAAGCGTCTGGGTAAAGATCGCAGCCTCGCTTCGCTCGTCAGCTCCTACACGCTCCTACACGCTCCTACGCGTTTTCGTGCCAGCTGTAGAGCGGTGTGTCACCGCCGCTGATCACTTTTACATCCGGGCTATGGCGCAAGCGCACCAACAGGCGCTTGCCCGCCGAGGCGCTGCCGGTCAGGCCTTCCAGCTGTTCCAGCAAGTCCGGGCCGCTCAATTGCCCGGCCTTGCGCAGCAGCTCCTTGGCGATCTGCCACTGGGCATCGTCCTGACTCACTGGATTGGCCACCGGTTTGGTCGCCGGGGCCGCCACACTCTCGGACTTGGCCACTTGCAACTGCGCGCCGAGCTGCGCCCAGTCTCCCTCATCCATTTCGATCGACAAGTCCACCGGCCAATCGCCGACGGTTCCGCGTATCCGCAACATCACCGTGCTCCTGAATATTTCATGTTCGCATGCTCCCATGGCCCTTGCGCGACGCCAAGCAGACGGTCAAACTCTCCGCACTTTCGTTATAAGATTACATAACCTTTTCGGAGACTCGTCATGCGTCGTCTGCTTCTCGCTTTGCCGTTCGCCCTGCTGCCATTAGCTGTCGCTCATGCGGCGGTCGAGCATGATCATGACCACGAGCACGGCAGCCTGGGCGCCCATGAACACGGTGTGGGCCGGTTGAACGCCGCCCTGGACGGTCAGACCCTGGAGCTGGAACTGGAAAGCCCGGCGATGAACCTGGTGGGCTTCGAACATGCCGCCACCAGCGATGCCGACAAGGCCAAGGTCGCTGCCGTACGCGCGCAGCTGGACAAGCCACTGGCGTTGTTCAACCTGCCGGCCGCCGCCAAATGCACCGTGGCCCAACAGGAACTGGAAAGCCCGCTGTTCGGCGATGAACCGGACCACGAAGAGCATGACGAAGACGCCGACGAGCACCACGGCGAGCACAGTGAGATCCATGCCCATTACCAATTCACCTGCGCCACCCCGGGTGCACTGAAGAACCTGGACCTGGCGACCCTGTTCAAAACCTTCCCGGCCACCCAGAAAATTCAGGTACAACTGATCAGCCCGAGCGGCCAGCAAGGCGTGGAAGTGACGGCCAAGGCGCCAGCCCTGAAGTTCTGATCCACCGCAAAACCCAATGTGGGAGCAAGCCTGGTGGGAGCAAAGCTTGCTCGCCATAGCGGTCCGACAGTCAACATCCAAGTTGAATGTAATGACCTCATCGCGAGCAAGCTCAGCTCCCACAGGTGTTCCACAGGTTCCACTATTTGAAGCGGCAAACATGACCCAAGCACTCATCGAACTCTCCGACCTGGGCTTCAGTTGGCCCGGGCATCTACCGTTGCTGGATATCCCGGCATTTCGCCTGGAGGCCGGTGAGACGCTGTTTCTCAAGGGCCCGAGCGGCAGTGGCAAGACCACCTTGCTGGGGCTGCTCGGCGGTGTGCAGACGCCGGATCGCGGCAGCATCCGCTTGCTCGGCCAGGAACTCACCGAACTGGGCGCCGGCAGCCGCGATCGCTTTCGCGTCGACCACACCGGCTACATCTTCCAGCAGTTCAACCTGCTGCCATTTCTCTCTGTGCGCGAGAACGTCGAACTGCCCTGCCACTTCTCCAAGCTGCGCGCACAACGGGCCATCCAGCGCCACGGCAGCGTCAATCAGGCCGCCGCCACGCTGCTGGCCCACCTGGGCTTGACCGACCCGAACCTGCTGGAACGGCGCGCCGACTCGTTGTCCATCGGCCAGCAACAACGGGTCGCCGCCGCCCGGGCGCTGATCGGCCAGCCGGAACTGGTGATCGCCGACGAACCGACTTCGGCCCTGGACTACGACGCCCGGGAAAACTTCCTGCGGCTGCTGTTCGCCGAATGCCGCGAGGCCGGGTCGAGTCTGTTGTTCGTCAGCCACGACCAGAGCCTGGCGCCGCTGTTCGACCGCAACCTGTCGCTGGCCGATCTCAATCGCGCCGCCACGCCACTCGAGGTTTGAGATGTATTTGTTCCGTCTAGCCATGGCCAGCCTGGCGAACCGCCGCTTCACCGCGATCCTCACCGCGTTTGCCATCGCCCTTTCTGTTTGTCTGTTGCTGGCAGTGGAGCGGGTACGTACCGAGGCGCGGGCCAGTTTCGCCAGCACCATCAGTGGCACCGACCTGATCGTCGGCGCCCGCTCCGGTTCAGTGAACCTGCTGTTGTATTCGGTGTTTCGCATCGGCAACGCCACCAACAACATCCGCTGGGACAGCTTCGAACACTTCGCCAGCAACCCGAAAGTGAAGTGGGCGATCCCCATGTCCCTCGGCGACTCCCACCGCGGTTATCGGGTGATGGGCACCACCGAGGCTTACTTCGAGCATTACCAGTACGGCCGCCAGCAGCATCTGGAACTGGCCGACGGCCGGGCTTTCGCAACCGATCCGTTCGAAGTGGTGCTCGGTGCCGAAGTGGCCGAGGCGCTGCACTACAAGCTCGGCGACAAGCTGGTGCTGGCCCACGGTGTGGCAGTGGTCAGCCTGGTCAAGCACGACGACAAGCCCTTCACCGTGGTCGGGATTCTCAAGCGCACCGGCACCCCGGTGGACCGCACGCTGCACATCAGCCTCGGCGGCATGGAGGCGATCCACATCGACTGGAAGAACGGTGTGCCGGCCCAGGGCAATGGCCGCATCAGCGCCGACCAGGCCCGCAACATGGACCTCACGCCCCAGGCAATTACCGCGTTCATGCTCGGCCTCAATAGCAAGATTTCCACCTTTGCCTTGCAACGCGAGATCAATGAATTCCGCGGCGAGCCGTTGCTGGCTATCCTGCCGGGCGTGGCGCTGCAGGAATTGTGGAGCCTGATGGGCACGGCGGAAAAAGCCTTGTTCGTGATTTCGTTGTTCGTGGTCCTGACCGGGTTGATCGGCATGCTCACCGCGATCCTCACCAGCCTCAACGAGCGTCGTCGGGAAATGGCGATCCTGCGTTCGGTGGGCGCGCGGCCGTGGCACATCGCTACGCTGCTGGTGCTCGAAGCCTTCGCCCTGGCGCTGGCCGGGGTCACCGCCGGGCTGGCCTTGCTGTACATCGGCATCGCCGCCGCCCAGGGTTACGTGCAGTCGGCCTACGGCTTGTACCTGCCGCTGAGCTGGCCGAGCGAATATGAATGGACGCTGCTGGCTGGCATCCTGGTCGCCGCCCTGCTGATGGGCAGCGTGCCGGCCTGGCGCGCCTATCGCCAATCGTTGGCCGACGGCCTGTCGATTCGTCTATGAGGACCTTGAAGATGCCCCGCGCCCTGCTTGCGCTGTTGATGATGGTCGCCCTGCCACTATGGGCGGCCGAGCCGAGGGACTTGGCCTGGTCGGAAATGATCCCGCCGGACGCGCCGCCGGAAGTGCCGAACATGACCCCGCTGCACGACTTGTCGAAGATGAGCGATGCCCTGGCCGCCGAGTCCACCCCAGCGGCCAAGCAGGATTTGCCCAACGCCCCGGTGGTCAAGGCCCTCGATGGTCAGCAGATTCGTTTGCCGGGCTACATCGTGCCGTTGGAAGTCAGCGAGGAAGGTCGCACCACGGACTTCTTGCTGGTGCCGTATTTCGGTGCCTGCATCCACGTACCGCCACCGCCGTCCAACCAGATCGTGCATGTGAAAAGCGAAGTCGGGGTCAAGCTCGACGAGTTGTATCAACCGTACTGGGTCGAAGGGCCGATGCAGGTCAAGCCGTCCACCAGTGAACTGGCCGATGCCGGGTATCAGATGGAGGCCGAGAAGATTTATGTGTATGAGCTGCCGGAGTGAATCCGGGAGTGATGCGTGGTTTTGAGATCGCTATCGCGAGCAAGCTCGCTCCCACAGTTGATCGTGTTTCCTCGAATAATGTGGGAGTGAGCTTGCTCGCGATGGTTCCCTCGAATTTTCCCATCAGCGCTTTTATTGAGCTGAGTCAATTAAACACCCCCTGACTCATTGAGCTGTGTCAAAAGACCGGACCAGACGGCTTCGTAACATGGGACATCTAATTTCGATGCCCTCTGGAGCCCTCATGAACAAGTCCTTGCTCTGCGCTTCCCTCGCGGCCCTCGCGCTCGCGGCCCCACTCGCCCAGGCCCACACGGCCGGCGATATCATCGTTCGCGCCGGTGCCATCACCGTCAACCCGGAAGCCGACAGCTCCAGCGTCAAGGTCGACCGTGGCCCGCTGGCCGGCGCCGACCTGGGCGGCAAGGCGACCATGAGCAGCGACACGCAGTTGGGCTTGAACTTCGCCTACATGATCACCAACAACCTGGGGATCGAACTGCTGGCGGCCTCGCCGTTCGAGCACGACGTGAAAATCAAAGGCACCGCCCTGGGCGCGGCCAATGGCAAGCTCGGCACCCTCAAACACCTGCCGCCGACCCTGAGCCTGGTCTACTACCCGCTCGACGCCAAGTCGGCGTTCCAGCCTTATGTCGGCGCCGGCATCAACTACACCTGGATCTACGACGAACACGTCGGCAGCGAAGCCAGCGCCAACGGCTTCAGCAATTTCCGCGCGAGCAATAGTTGGGGCATGGCGTGGCAAGTGGGTGCTGACTACATGTTGACCGACAACATTATGATCAACGGCCAGATCCGCTACATCGACATCGACACCACCGCGTATGTGGACAACAACGCCGTGGCCGGCGGTACCCGGGCCAAGGTGAATGTCGATGTGGACCCATGGATCTACATGGTGGGCTTGGGCTACAAGTTCTAAGCCGAACCTGAAGATACAAAAATCCCTATGGGAGCGAGCTTGCTCGCGATAGCGGTGGGTCAGTCAACATGATTGCTGGCTGACTCACCGTCATCGCGAGCAAGCTCGCTCCCACAGTTTTTTGGGTAGCGGGAAAATCAGCGTCCCAACAACCGCGCCAACCCCACGCTCATCGGGGTTTGCGGGGGAAAGCTGAAGCGCTGCAACAGCCGATGGTTGTCAGCCCGCGAATGGCGGATGTCGCCGGAGCGCGCCGGGCCGTAGCTGATCGGCGGCAGATCGCCCACCACGGCGGCGAGGGCCTGGAGCATCTGCTTGAGGGTCGTGGCCTGGTTCCAGCCGACGTTCACCGCGCCCACTTCCACCTCGGGCTTTTCGATGGCCTGCACCAGCAAATCCACCAAATCTTCGACATAGACAAAATCCCGAGTCTGCTCACCGTCGCCAAACACAGTGATTGGCAGGCCTTTCTGCGCCCGTTCGCTGAAGATGCTGATGACCCCGGAATACGGCGAGGACGGATCCTGGCGCGGGCCGTAGATGTTGAAGAAGCGGAACACCACCGGCTCCAGGTCGTGCTGGCGGCGATAGAAGTCGAAGTAGAACTCGCTGGCCAGTTTGTCCGAGGCATACGGCGTGAGCGGGGCCTTGGGGGTTTCTTCGTCGATGGACTCGCCTTCGCCGTTGTTGCCGTAGACCGCTGCGCTGGAGGCGAACAGCACCCGCTTCACACCGCTCTGGCGCATGGCTTCGCAGACATTCAGGGTGCCGATGAAATTGCTCTGGTGGGTGCGCACGGGGTCGTCCACCGAAGCTTGCACCGAGGCCACCGCCGCCAGGTGCGCCACGGCGCTGCAACCGGCCATGACCCGCGCCACCAGCGCGGCATCGGCGACGTCACCTTCGATCAGTTCGAGCGCCGGATTGTCCAGCGGCAGGTTGCTGCGCTTGCCGGTGGACAGATCATCGAGGATGCGCACCGAATGGCCCTTGGCGAGCAAGGCGTCGGTCAGGTGCGAACCAATGAAACCCGCGCCGCCGGTGATTAAAACAGGGCCTTCAGCCATGGCGATAAAACCTATCCAGTAAGCCCGGGAGTGCCGCGCGCCAGGCGCGGGGCTTGATCCCGAAAGTGTGCAGAATTTTCTTGCAGGCCAGTACCGCGTGCTGCGGTTCTTCCGCGGCGTCCGGCCGTGCGGCGTGAGCCTGGGGGGTGGGTGACTCGATGGCCAGCGGATGCAGGGCGCGGGCTTCGGTGAGGATCGCCTGGCCCAGCGCCAGCGGCGTAGTCGCCTCGTGGCCGGCGTAATGGTAGGTGCCCCACAGCGGCGCCGCGCAATCGAGTTGCTTGAGCACCGAGATGATCACGCGCGCGGCATCGTCCACCGGCGTCGGATTACCGCGACGGTCGTCGGCCAGCAACAGCTCTTCAGGCTGTTCGGCCCGGGCCAGGAAACGCCCGAGGATGCCATCGGCGCTGTCGTCCAGCAGCCAGCCGAACCGCAGCAGCACATGTTGCGGGCAGGTGGCGCGCACGCTTTGCTCGATCCGCCACAGCGCCTGGCCGCGTACGCCCAGGGGTACGGGCTCGTCTTTCTCGCTGTAGGCCGTGGCGCGGGAGCCATCGAACACGCGATAGCTCGACGGTTGCAGCAAGACGATGTTGTGATGCTGGCACAGCCCGGCCAGGCGCTCGACAGCGCGCTCCTGGCTGGCCAGGCGCTGCTCGCTGACGGCCTCGGCCTGGAACCAGTCGAAGTAGTACGCCAGGTTGATCAAGGCGTCCGGGCGGGTGTCGTCGAGCAGTTGCGTCAGGCTCGCGGCATCCCAACCGTCTTCGGGCGGGCGGGGGGCAAGAAAACCGATGTCTTCTTCTGCACCGAGGCGAATCAGCGCCTGCCCAAGGGCATTTCCGCCGCCCAGTAACATAAGGCGCATTCGCATAAAGTCAGCAGGCCCAGTCTATTGGCACAAGAATTTGGTCGACAACGCCCGCGGGCGTTGTCGGAATCGTTGCATTTTGCGGGTTTAGTGTGCAACCGTCATCCGTAAAGTGCAGATCGCCGGGTTTGTGCAGGTCTTGAGGCCCTCATCGCGAGCAAGCTCGCTCCCACAGGGGATCTCAGGTGCCCATGCTATCCCTGTGGGAGCGAGCTCGCTCGCGATAGCGGCCTGGCAGGCAATGAAGGTTTCAAGTGGTACTTGCATCTTCCCCACCCCACCCGCCTAAACTGCCCCCATGAATCTGCCCCTTGCAGCCAACCACGCCATGGCCGGCTTTCACCCCGCCGTTCGCGCCTGGTTCAGCCAGACCTTCCCGGCGGTCACGGCCGCACAGGCCCGGGCGTGGCCGTTGATCGGCCAGCGTCGTTCGACCCTGGTGGCGGCGCCTACCGGCTCGGGCAAGACCCTGACGGCGTTTCTTGCCGTGCTCGATGACCTGGTTCATCGCGGCCTGGAACAGGGCGGCCTGCCGGACCAGACCCTGGTGGTCTATGTCTCGCCGCTCAAGGCCCTGAGCAACGATATCCAGATCAACCTGCAGAATCCCCTGGCCGGCATCACCGAGCAATTGCAAAAAATGGGCTTGCCGCCCCTGCACATCACCACCGCCGTGCGTACCGGCGACACGCCGCAGAAAGAACGCTCGGCGATGCGCAAGGCCGCGCCGCACATTCTGGTGACCACCCCCGAATCGCTCTACGTGCTGCTCGGTTCCGATTCCGGGCGGCAGATGCTCGCCAGCACCCGCACGGTCATCGTCGACGAAATCCACGCCATCGCCGCCAGCAAACGCGGCAGCCACCTGGCCTTGAGTCTGGAGCGCCTGCAAGCCCTGTGTGCCGAGCCGCTGATGCGCATCGGCCTGTCCGCCACGCAAAAGCCCATCGAAGCGGTGTCGCGTTTTCTCGTCGGTGAGGGACGCACCTGTGAAATCGTCGACATCGGCCACGCCCGCCCCCGGGACCTGGACATCGAGGTGCCACCAGTGCCGCTGTCGGCGGTGATGGCCAATGACGTGTGGGAACTGGTCTACAACCGCCTCGCCGAGCTGGCCCGGGAACACCGCACCACGCTGGTGTTCGTCAACACCCGGCGTTTGGCCGAACGCCTGACCCGTCACCTGAGCGAACGCTTGGGCAAGGACGCCGTGGCCGCCCACCACGGCAGCCTGGCGAAAGAGTTTCGCCTCGACGCCGAACAACGCCTCAAACGCGGCGAGCTGAAGGTGCTGATCGCCACCGCGTCCCTGGAGCTGGGCATTGATATTGGCGATGTCGACCTGGTCTGCCAGATCGCCTCGCCCCGCTCGATCTCGGCCTTCCTGCAACGGGTCGGTCGTTCCGGCCACCAAGTCGGTGGCACGCCCAAGGGACGCCTGTTCGCCACCACCCGCGATGACTTGATCGAATGCGCCGCCCTGCTCGACTGCGTACGCCGTGGCGAACTCGACATCCTGCACATCCCCACGGCGCCGCTGGATGTACTGGCCCAGCAGATCGTCGCCGAGGTCAGTTGCCAGGAATGGCAGGAGCAGGCGCTGCTGGAGAGTTTCCGCCGCGCAGCGCCCTACACAGACCTGGACGACCACCACTATCAGGCCTTGTTGCAGATGCTCGCCGAAGGCTTCAATGGCCGCCAAGGTGTGCGCAGTGCCTACCTGCACCGGGACGCTGTTGCCCGGACCTTGCGCGGGCGCCGGGGCAGCAAGCTGACAGCGGTGACCAGCGGCGGCACCATTCCGGACAATGCCGACTACAGCGTGCTGCTCGAACCCCAAGGGCTGAACATCGGCAGCGTCAACGAAGACTTCGCGGTGGAGAGCATTGCCGGCGATGTGTTCCAGTTGGGCAATACGTCGTATCGCATCATTCGCGTCGAGACCGGCCGCGTGCGGGTCGAGGACGCCCAGGGCCAGCCGCCGACCATCCCGTTCTGGCTCGGCGAAGCGCCGGGGCGCAGCGCCGAATTGTCTTTCGCCGTGGCGCGCCTGCAAGCCCAGCTCGACCAACTGCTGGCCGCTACGCCGGGCCACCTGCAACCGGCCCTCGATTGGCTCACCGACACCCTGCAACTGAACCTGGCCAGCGCCGAACAACTGGTGGATTACCTGGCCCCGGCGCGCCTGGCCTTCGGCGCATTGCCGTCCCAGGACACGCTGCTGATGGAGCGGTTTTTCGACGAGTCCGGCGGCACGCAACTGATCATCCACACGCCCTTCGGCAGCCGTATCAACCGCGCCTGGGGCCTGGCCTTGCGCAAGCGCTTCTGCCGCACCTTCAACTTCGAATTGCAGGCCGCCGCCAGTGAAGACGCCATCGTGCTCTCGCTGTCCACCAGCCACAGCTTCGAACTGGACGAAGTGTGGCGCTACCTCAACAGCCACAGCGCCGAGCAGATCCTGGTCCAGGCGGTGCTGGATGCGCCGCTGTTCGGCGTGCGCTGGCGCTGGAACGCTGGCGTGGCCCTGGCCTTGCCGCGCTACGCCGGCGGGCGCAAAGTCGCCCCGCAGATCCAGCGCATGAAAAGCGAGGACCTGATCGCCAGCGTGTTTCCAGACCAGATCGCCTGCCTGGAGAACCTCGCCGGCGAGCGGGAGATCCCCGATCACCCGCTGGTGGAACAGACCCTCGACGATTGCCTGCACGAAGCCATGGACAGCGAAGGCTGGCTGACGCTGTTGCGGCGCATGGAAGCGGGCGAGATTCGCCTGATCAGCCGCGACCTGCCGGCGCCGTCACCGCTGGCGGCGGAAATCCTCAGCGCCCGGCCCTACACCTTTCTCGACGACGCGCCGCTGGAAGAACGGCGCACCCAAGCGGTGATCAACCGGCGCTGGAGCGATCCACAGGCCACCGACGACCTGGGCGCACTGGACGCCGAAGCCATCCAGTCGGTCCGCGATGAGGCCTGGCCGACACCGGCCAATCTCGATGAAATGCACGAAGCCTTGATGAGTCTGGCCTGCATCGCCGACAGCGAAGCCGACGCCCACGCGCCGTGGCTGGATTGGTTGCAGGCATTGGCCGCCAGTGGTCGCGCCAGTCACCTGCAGATCAGCGCCGAGCGTGGTCTGTGGGTGCCGCTGGAGCGCCTGACCTGCCTGCAAGCCCTTTATCCACAGGCCCGCTGGCAGCCGGCGCTGACGCCCCTGGCCGGTTTCGATGAAGCCTGGGCCAGCGACGAAGCCCTGGTGGAAGTGCTCCGCGCCCGGCTCAGTGCCTTTGGCCCGTTGCCGTTGAAGGCCATCGCCTACCCGCTGGGGTTGTCGACGCCGCAGGTCACCCAGGCCCTGGCGCAGCTTGAACAACAAGGCTATGTGCTGCGCGGACGGTTCACGCCGGGCACCGGCCAGGAGGAATGGTGCGAACGGCATTTGCTGGCGCGGATCCATCGCTACACGGTCAAGCGCCTGCGCCGGGAAATCGAGCCGGTGATGCTGCAGGATTTCATGCGCTTCCTGTTCGACTGGCAACACCTGTCATCGTCCAGCCAAGGTCGGGGCAATGCCGTGCTGCCGTCGATCCTCGGCCAGTTCGAAGGCTTCCCGGCCGCTGCGTCAGCCTGGGACAGCGACCTGCTGCCGGCGCGGATCAAGGACTATTCGCCCAGTTGGCTCGATGAGTTGTGCCGCAGTGGCAAGTGGGTATGGACGCGCCTGAGCGCGCGCCAGAAGCCTTCCGCCAGCGCCCTGCGCAGCACGCCGGTGGTGTTGCTGCCGCGCAGTCAGGTGGCGTTGTGGAGCAGCCTGGCCGGACAAACGGCCCTGGATGAGTTGTCACCCAAGACGCAAAAAGTCCATCAGGCCCTCAGCGAACACGGCGCGCTGTTTTTCGACGAACTGGCCCACGAAGCCCACCTGCTGCGCAGCGAACTGGAAATCGCCTTGCAGGAACTGGTGGGCGCCGGGTGGGTGAATGCCGACAGCTTCGCCGGCTTGCGCGCGCTGATCACCCCCGCCAGCAAACGCCAGGCCCGCAGCAGCCGGCGCGGGCGCGGCGCGTTTGTCGGCGGCATGGACGACGCCGGTCGCTGGGCCTTGTTGCGCCGCAGCCAGCCCGCGCCTGCGGAGGGCAATCGTCCCGCGCCCACACCGCCCGACACCTTGGAACACATCGCCATGACCCTGCTGCGCCGTTACGGCGTGGTGTTCTGGCGCTTGCTGGAGCGGGAGGCGGATTGGCTGCCAAGTTGGCGCGAGCTGCTGCGCACCTTTCATCGCCTGGAGGCGCGGGGCGCGATTCGTGGCGGGCGTTTTGTCAGCGGCCTGGCGGGCGAACAATTCGCCCTGCCCGAAGCCATCCCGCTGCTGCGCGAAACCCGCCGCCGCCCCACCGATGGCAGCCTGGTGGCGGTGTGCGGCGTCGACCCGCTGAACTTGGCCGGCACCTTGCTGCCGGGGGCGAAAGTGCCGGCATTGGCGAGTAATCGGCTGGTGTATCGGGATGGGTTGCCGGTGGCGGCACAGATTGCCGGCAAGCAGCATCTTTGGGTGGAGTTGGATGCTCAAGGGATGATTGAGGTCAGGAACAAGCTGATTCAGAAAGGTTGAGGGTGTCTGGGCCGGCCCTATCGCGAGCAAGCTCGCTCCCACAGGGATTATTCATTCACCACAAACCTACTGTGGGAGCGAGCTTGCTCGCGATGAGGCCATAAGCCCCACCACAGCCCCAGGCAATCATTGAGCTTGATCGGGCAGCTCATCCCCCGCTTTTTGCTCCTCGACCAACCGCTTGGGCAACACCACCTGCTGTGGATAAGTCTGCGCAAAATGCACCGCCGGATGGTTATCCACAAGCTTCTTCAACTGCTGGTTGAATGCCCGGCTCACCGCATATTGCCCACCCGACACAGTACGGAACTGCGCCGTGAGTACCACGCCGTTGAGGTCCATCTTGTCCACGCCAAACACATCCAACGGCCCTTGCAGGTTGAACTTGAGGAACGGGTCTTCGGCGATCGAACGCCCGGCTTCGCGGATCAGTTCGATGGCCTGGTCCACGTCGGTGTCGTAGGTGAACTGCACGGAGAAGAACGCAAAGGCAAATTGCCGGGACTGGTTGGTCACGGCCTTGATCTGGCCGAACGGCACCGAATGCACGAAACCCTTGCCGTCGCGCAGGCGCAGGGTGCGGATGGTCAGGCCTTCGACAGTGCCGGCGTGGCCGGAGCTGAGCACCACCCAGTCGCCGATGGACAGCGTGTCTTCGATGATGATGAACAGCCCGGTAATCACGTCCTGCACCAGTTGCTGGGAACCGAAACCGATCGCCAGCCCCACCACCCCGGCACCGGCCAGCAACGGCGCGACGTTGATGCCCAGGTTGGCCATGGTGGTGATTGCGCAAATCACCACCAGGATGATTTTCGCCGCGTTGCGCAACAGCGGCAGGATGGTCTTGACCCGGGTGCTGGGCTGGCGGGCCCCGCGCTTGTTCAGCGGCGGTTTCAGGGCTTCCTGGATCGCCGTGTCGAGCACCACCCACGTGAGCCAGGTCATCAGGAAGATCAGGCCGATGCGGCTCAAGGAATCACTGATCGCCCGGCCTATGGCGTTGCGCGAGGCGAACTCGAACAGGGAAATGCCCCAGATCCGCCCGAGGACCTCAATGAATACCACCGCCATGACGATGCGCAACAACGCGTGCAGCAGGCTCAACAGGCGGCCCTTGTAGGCGCTGTTGCGCTGGATGGCCTCGGCCTTGGGCGACTTGAAGACGTGCTGGAACACGGTGCTGAGGAACACCGTAGCGATCAGCAGAATGGTGGTGAACAGCGCACAACGCAGGGCTTTCTGGTTGTCCTCGCCGACACCGATCAGGCTCACCGCCGACACCAGCACCATCAACAGGATCGGCCAATACCAGAGCCCGGAGAAAATCCGCAGCGACTCCTGCAAGGCCGGTTGCTTCAAGCGCTGGGCCAGCGGGCGGTTGCGGATCAGGTGCGCCACGGGCCGGCGCATGCGAATCACCAGCCAGCCAAAGATCACCGAGGCGAACAGGCCAGTGAACACCGCGATGCTGCTGGTGATGTTACCGCCCAGTTGCCGGGCGATCTGCGGGCTGGTCAGGGCATCGCTGAGGGCAGCGAGAAAACCGATCAGGAACAACGGCCGCGGGCTGAAACGCCGGATCATCGCCACCGCCCGGCGTTTGTGGCCAGCGTTGAACATCACGATCACGCACAGCAACACCGAAGTGGAGAAAATACCGCTGCTGGTGGCGTAGGCGAAACACAGCGCCAGGGCGCGACCGACCGACACCTGCAGGAAGTGGCTGACGTACAGGGTCAGCGGCAGGCAGATCAACGCCGCAGCGGTGTACGGCAGCAGATAACCGAGCAGGTCGCGCAGGCGCTGGCGGCTGCGCAACCAGCGGCGCCGACCCAGATGGCGCAGCAGCAGCCGCGCGGCCGACCAGATCAGTGCGAAAGCGCCGATCCAGACGCTCGACAACAACAGGAAATCCCCCGCCACGCGCCAGGAAGAACGGGACGTCTGGTCCACCAGCCGGTCCACCTCATCCGCCGCCCGATCCGCCCGCAGGCGCCAGGCATCCACCAGGCTCTGGTTGAGGTCGAGCTTGTCCTGGACATCGTCGATGCTCGAGCTGATGGCCCCCAATAAACCGCCCTGCACCAGCGGCGCGGGTTCGGCGGGTGCTTCGCTGGGCTGGGAGGTGCCAGGGACAGCGGCGGTCCCGTAGGCGCTGGTGCCGGTCATCGCCAGCAGGAACAGCAGCAATACAGTGCTCAATCGAGACAAAACGCGAGGCTCCTTCACACGGGATCGGTAAGGAACTGATCAATAACGGGCGGGCAAGTTCGGTTTTGGCGGAATGTAAAGGTCTGTAGGAGCTGCCGAAGGCTGCGATCTTTTGATCTTGAGCTTTCGCTTGCGACTCAACTGTCTGGGACAAGATCGCAGCCTCGTTGCACTCGGCAGCTCCTACAGGCGCAGTCCTGCAGGAAGATAGCCTCGCCTCAATAGGCTTTCTCGCCGCTGGGCACCCCATCGAAACTTTCCGGGCCGCACGACAGTCATCAAAAGACACAGGCAGTACGAGGTCATTGGCACGGGAGGGATTCATGACGGCGATCCACATTGGTATTTCCGGCTGGCGCTACACGCCTTGGCGGGGGGATTTCTACCCCAAGGGGCTGACCCAGAAACGGGAACTGCAATTCGCCTCGCGAGCGGTCAATAGCATCGAAATCAATGGATCGTTCTACGCCCTGCAACGCCCCGAACGGTATGCCCAGTGGTACGCCGAGACACCGCCCGGCTTCGTGTTCAGCGTCAAGGCGCCGCGTTTCATCACCCACATCAAGCGCCTGCGGGACATCCGCAAGCCCCTGGCCAATTTCTTCGCCTCCGGCGTGCTGGAGCTCAAGGAGAAGCTGGGTGCGATCCTCTGGCAGTTTCCGCCCAGCTTCAAATTCGACCCCGAGCTGTTCGAAGACTTCCTCAAGCAACTGCCCCACGACACCGAAGGTGCCGCCGCCCTGGCCCGCGAGCACGAGCCGCGCCTGGACGGCCACGCCAGCACCACCACTGACAAAAAGCGCCCACTGCGCCACGCCGTGGAAATCCGCCATGACAGCTTTGTCGACCCGCACTTCGTCACGTTGCTCAAGCGCTACGACGTGGCCCTGGTGATTGCCGACACCGCCGGTAAATGGCCCTATCGCGAAGACGTCACCAGCGATTTCGTCTACCTGCGCCTGCACGGCGCCGAGCAGCTGTACGCCAGCGGCTATACCGACGAGGCGTTGAAGCGCTGGGGCGATCGGATCGAGGCCTGGAGCCACGGCAAGCAACCCGCCGACGCCCACCTGATCGACCCCGACAAGAAGCCCCGGGCCCGCAAAAGCCGGGAAGTGTTCTGTTATTTCGACAACGACATCAAAGTCCGCGCGCCCTATGACGCACGCCACCTGCTGGAACACTTCCACCTGGACAAGGACCTCGCCACCGCGCCCGGCGAGCGCCCGGCCGAAGGGGTATTGCCATGAACCGCCCGGAAACCAGCGAAGCGACCCACGAGCCGCCCCAGCAACAGGCCCAGGCTCTCGACCGGGTCAGCCGTTTCACCGTGCTGACGGTCAACACCCACAAGGGCTTCACCGCCCTGAACCGGCGCTTCATCCTGCCGGAACTGCGCGAAGCAGTGCGCAGCGTGTCTGCCGATGTGGTGTTCTTGCAGGAAGTCCACGGCACCCACGAACACCACCCCCAGCGCTACAGCAACTGGCCGAGCATGCCGCAGTACGAGTTCCTGGCCGACAGCCTCTGGCCGCAGTTCGCCTACGGGCGCAACGCGGTGTACCCGGCGGGCGACCACGGCAACGCGCTGCTGTCGAAATTCCAGATCATCCGCCATGACAACCTGGACGTGTCCATCAGCGGCCATGAAAACCGCGGCATGCTCCACAGCGTGCTGCGCCTGCCGGGCGATGGACAGCAAGTGCATGCCATTTGCGTGCACCTGGGGCTGCGCGAAGGTCATCGCGTGGAGCAACTCAAGCTGCTTTGCCAGCGCTTGAGCGAACTGCCGTCCGACGCGCCAGTGATCGTCGCGGGCGACTTCAACGACTGGCGCGGCAAGGCCAGTGAACTGCTCGAACCCTGCGGCCTGCGGGAAGTCTTCGCCGAACAGTGGGGCAAACCGGCCCGCAGCTTTCCGGCACGCCTGCCGGTCCTGCGCCTGGACCGCATCTACGTGCGCAACCTCAAGGCCCGCCATCCCAAGGTGTTGAGCGTACGCCCCTGGTCGCACCTCTCCGACCACGCACCGCTGTCGGTGGAGATCGAATTATGAGCGCGACGATGAACAAGGCGACGGTTGAGCAGGTCGAGGCGTCACCCACCGAGCGCAACCCGGCGCTGGCCGATATCGAATACGGCTGGCACGGCAACAATCGCGTCAAGCTGCTGGAAAACGGCGAAGAGTATTTCCCCAGGGTCTTCGAAGCCATTCGCCGGGCCGAGACAGAAATCCTCCTGGAGACCTTCATCCTGTTCGAGGACAAGGTTGGCTATGAACTACGGGACCTGTTGGTCGAAGCCGCCGCGCGTGGCGTGCGCATCACCGTCAGCCTCGATGGCTTCGGCTGCGGTGAGCTGACCACCGGTTTCCTGGCCTCGTTGAGCGACGCCGGGGTGCGCTTGCAGATGTTCGACCCGGCGCCCCGGCGCCTGGGGATCCGCACCAACTGGTTCCGCCGCCTGCACCGCAAGATCGTGGTGGTGGACGGGGTGATTGCGTTTATCGGCGGAATCAACTTTTCCGCCGACCACCTGGGCGATTTCGGCGCCGAGGCCAAGCAGGACTATTCCGTGGAGGTCAAAGGCCCGGCGGTGGTGGATATCCACCACTTCGCGCTGTTGCAGAGTGGCCGGCCCGCCCGGGCCAAATACTGGTGGCAACGCCGCCGCAGCCGCCGCAACGAGCTGGCGTTCAACGACCACGACGGCCAGGTGCGCCTGGTCTACCGGGATAATCACGAACACCAGAGCGACATCGAAGAGGTCTACCTGCAAGTGCTGCGCAGTGCCCAGCGGCGGGTGGTGATCGCCAACGCCTATTTCTTCCCTGGCTACCGGTTGCTGCGCGAGATCCGCAACGCGGCACGGCGCGGCGTGGAAGTCCGGCTGATCCTGCAGGGCCAGCCGGACATGATGATCGCCAAGCTCGCCGCACGCATGCTCTACAGCTACCTGCTCAAGGCCGGCGTGGTGATCTACGAATATTGCGAGCGCCCGCTGCACGGCAAGGTCGCCCTGGTGGATGAGGACTGGAGCACGGTGGGTTCGAGCAACCTCGACCCGCTGAGCCTGTCCCTGAACCTGGAGGCCAACGTGCTGATCCGCGACCGGGCGTTCAACCGCGAGTTGTTCGAGCGCCTCGACTACCTGAGCCGCAACCATTGCACCGCGATGCCCAAGGACCACGCCCCCCGGGGCCTGTTGTGGCGCATGACCATCGGTTTCATGGTGTTCCACTTTTTGCGCCATTTCCCGGCCTGGGCCGGCTGGCTGCCGGCCCATAAACCGCGTCTGAAACCATTTTCGCCGCCGACGGCGGTCCGGAGCGAACCCCATGAACCACTCTGAAGCGCACGCCGCGCCGAGAGATGCCCATGCGCCGGAACAGTCCAAGCCAAAATCCCGCTGGAGCCGCTGGAAAAGACCGCTGACCCTGGCGTTTTTCCTGCTGTTGATCGTGCTGTTCACCACCCTGGCCCGACGCATCGACTGGTCGGAGGTGTTCGCCACCCTGGCCGATTTCAAGGTGCGCACCTTGATCATCGCCGCCGCGCTGACCATCACCAGCTTCATCACCTATGCCTGCTTCGACCTGATCGGCCGCACCTACATCCGCCAGAAACTGGGTTGGCGGCAGATCTTGCCGGTGGGGGTGATCAGTTACGCGTTCAACCTCAACCTCAGCGCCTGGGTCGGTGGCATCGCCATGCGCTACCGGCTGTATTCGCGGCTGGGGGTCAGCACCGGAAACATTGCCAAGATCCTCGGCCTGAGCCTGGCCACCAACTGGTTCGGCTACATGACCCTGGCCGGAGTGGTGTTCAGCAGCGGCCTGGTGACCATGCCACCGGGCTGGAAACTCAGCAGCGATGCGTTGCAAGGCGTCGGCGCGCTGTTGCTGCTGGTGAGCGCGGGTTACCTGGTGGCCTGCCGATTTTCCAAGCGCCGGGCCTGGACCGTTCGCGGCATGGAAATCAACCTGCCTTCACTGCGCATGGCGGTGCTGCAACTGGCGCTGGGCGCGCTGAACTGGTCGTTGATGGCGGCGGTGATCTTCACGTTGCTGCCCAGCAAACTGGATTATCCGGTGGTGCTCGGGGTGTTGCTGATCAGCAGCATTGCCGGGGTCATCACCCACATTCCGGCGGGGCTTGGGGTGTTGGAAGCGGTGTTCGTTGCGCTGCTGCAACACGAAGTGTCCCGGGGCAGCCTGCTGGCGGGGTTGATCGCCTACCGGGCGATCTACTTCATCCTGCCGTTGCTGATTACCGTGGTGATGTACCTGGTGATCGAGGCGAAGGCCAAGGCGTTGCGGGTCAAGCCCGGGCTCAAGTGATGGGTTGCCTGGCCTGGCCTCATCGCGAGCAAGCTCGCTCCCACAGGGGATTTGTAGCGTTCATTGTGGGAGCGAGCTTGCTCGCGATGAGGCCCGCCTGAACACCACACATCTACCGCTCCTGGATAATGCTCAACCGCTCTCCCACCACCATTTCCGTGATCCAGTCCACCAGGATCGAGGTGTAGGCCTGCTGTGACACGGGGTCGCTCAAGGCATGGTCGGCACCGTCGATGATCCGGTGAGTCAGCGAATGGGTCTGCTGGCACGCCGCCCGGTAGCTCATGATGGTGGCATGGGGCACGTAGGCATCGGTCTCGGACTCCACCAGCAACACATCGCCGGTGAACTGCGAACACGCATGCAGGGCGCGATTGGTTCCGGCGTGCACCAGGGTGCTGCGGTAATCCAGCAGGTCGGTCTTGTCCAGGTCGCGCTTGGGCGTGTGCCATTGCTCGTCGCGGTACAGCGCCGGCACCCGCAGGGCCAGCCAGCGTACCGGACGCAACGAAGTCAGGATCGAAGCCAGGTAGCCGCCATAACTGGTGCCCACCACGGCAATCGCCGAGGTATCCAAGGCCGGGTGGGCGAGCAGTCGGTCGTATGCCGCCAACAGGTCTCGCAGGTTGTCCTCGCGGGTGACTCGCGCCAACGGGATCCCCGCACCGCCGGTGTGCCCACGCAAGTCGAAGGTCAGGCACACGCAGCCCAGGCCGGCGATGCCTTTGGCCCGTTCCAGGTCCCGCTCCTGGCTGCCACCCCAACCGTGCACGAACAACACGCCAGGGACCTTCGACTTGGGACTCAGGAATGTCCCGTTCATGCGTTCATCGTCAATCTCGATCTGAATGGTTTCACTTCTAGCCGTCATAGGATTGAACCGTTACGTATTTGAGAAGGAAGTCGCCGTTGTGCGCCGCGCCGCGATAGACCTCCCTCGCGCCGGGCGGCAGCGGTTGCTCGGTGTAGGTCTCCACCGAGGACACCCGCACCGCGCTGGTTTGCGGCGTTTCGACGAACACCTGCAACGCCGCCAGTTCGGCGCTGCTGGCGCCGCCCATGCGCCATGACTGTTCCAATACGCCGCCACGGGGCTGGCCGGCGGCATCCAGGCCCTGGGCAATGTCGTAATTACGCCGCGATGCAAAAAAGCTCGGGTAGGCCTGGTTGGCGGCGTCATCGAACACTTGCGCCAGGCGCACCGCCTCGCGCACATCGTCGGGCAGTTCGAGCCTGAGCAACTCGATATAGCCGCCCTGCGCCACCAGCAGGTCCGATCCGCCGTACACCTCCAACCCTTCGCTGTCGTGGGTCAGGTGTTGCACACCGCAATAACTCAGGACCTTGCCGTTGATGAAGCTCTGGCCGACGCTCTGGGTCTTGACCTCGTTGAGGTGCTGTTCCAGCGCCACCCCATCGCGAAACAGCGCCTGGGCATCGGGCTCGGCGACGATTTCATCGAACTGCGCCAGGCTCTTGATCAGCCGTTGCCCACGTCCGGCACAGGCATGGATCGGCTTGAGGCGAATCGGCCCGGAGTACAGCAAATGTTCGGCGGCCGGGCGCGCATCCTTGAGCGAAAAGACCGTCACGCCATCGAGTACCGCGCCTCGCGTGAGCTTGGCAAACAGCGGCGACCAGCCTTTGGGCGCCACGGCGTCCTTATTCAACAGACCGTGGGTAATCGCCTTGGTGCAGATAAAATCATGCTCGACATACCCGCCCCACACATCCTCCGGCCCCTTGCCCCCCAGGCGCATCAAGGTTTCGCTGCCGATCAGGGTTTGCGTGGGCAACAGATAAAGATCATGAGCGACCTGAGGGTCATGACTGTCGCCGTACTCCCATCCCAGGATCTGTGCCAGCCACTGGGCCAGTGCACGGTTGGTCTCGACCTCATGGCGCGGCGCTTGTGGATTGACCGAATAGGCCACTACCCGCTTGTTGCGATTGACTGGTGTCATGCGTTGCCCTTTTTCCTGTGCTCGATGGCTTTAGATAAGGGAAGGTGCAGAGATCAGGCCAACGAGGTAATGGCGATGAGGGTCAGCCAAGCGGGCGCGTCGGGAGCAATTGATAGCACCGGGCCTGTTTCATTCTGCACGAGAGACGGCAGGCATCCGGCAAATTGCACGATCTCCAGCAGCATACGCCCCCTCCTGTGGCGAGGGAGCCTTGCTCCCACAAATCCCCTCGCCACAAGGGTTCAGTGTCAGCCCTTGGGAGCATTCGGCGGGCTTACCCCAAACCGCGCCCGGTAATCGCTCGGCGCCAACCCGGTGATTTTCTTGAACGTCGCGCGAAAGGCGCTCGGGTCCTGGTAACCGACGGTCCAGGCAATGTGGTCGATGGTGCCATTGGTGAATTCCAGCATTTCCCGGGCCTTGCCGACGCGCAGGTGCTGGCAGTATTCGGTGGGCTTGAGCCCGGTGGCGGCGCGAAACCGGCGCAGGAAAGTACGTTCTTCCAGAGCGGCGCGTTCGGCCATCGCAGCGAGGGAAACCTCCACCGCGCCGCTGCTCTGCAACCAATGCTGGACCTTGAGAATCGCCGGGTCGCCATGGCCGAGGATGGGCGCAAAATTACTGCCGCACTGGCTCGCGCTGTCGCTGTGCTCGATCACCAGAAATTGCGCCGTGCGCGTGGCGATGCTGGGCCCGAGCAGGCGGTCCACCAGGCGCAGCCCCAGTTCCGACCAGGCCATCAGCCCGGCGGTGGTGATCAGGTCACCGTCGTCGACGATGGGTTTGTCGGCGTTGAGCTTGATCTTCGGGT
Source organism: Pseudomonas sp. B21-010 (assembly GCF_024749325.1). Classification (NCBI taxonomy): domain Bacteria; kingdom Pseudomonadati; phylum Pseudomonadota; class Gammaproteobacteria; order Pseudomonadales; family Pseudomonadaceae; genus Pseudomonas; species Pseudomonas sp. B21-010. The sequence goes on from NZ_CP087198.1 coordinate 5,747,650, forward strand.
AACGCGCGGCAAAGGTCTTGGCCGAAGTCCAGTGGGTGGTGGCGCTGCGCCCGTCGAGCAAGCCGCTTTCGGCCAGCAGGATCGAGCCCACGCAAACCCCGCCCAGCACTGTGCCGTCGGCATGCTGCGCCCGCAGCCAATCCATCAGCGCCTGGGAGACCAAGCCTGCACTGAAACCGGCAAGGGACGGTGGAATCAACAACGCCACCAGCTTGCCCGCCGGGCCGGTTTCGCTGTCGAACACCCGCAGCGGAGCCTCGCCCTCCTCCGCCCGCCAGTGACTCACCCGCAGCGTTGGCAACTGCACGCTGGCATGCTCGGCCGCGATCCGCTGCGCCACGGCAAACAGATCGGTCAAGCCATGCACCGCCGCCAGTTGCGCGCCAGGGTAAATGAGCACCCCAAGCTCGGCGACTGCCCTTTGCTGCGTCATTGTCAGTTTTCCCTCGCTTATTGTCGTTGCGGCCAATCCTCGAAGCGACGGCAAAAGCCAATACTGGCTTCACACCCAATCTGATCGAGGAAGCCCCCATGTCCAAGCAAGCGCTCATCGTAGTCGATATCCAGAACGACTACTTCCCCCAGGGCAAATGGCCGTTGGTCGGCGCCCACGCCGCCGCCGATAACGCCGCACGCTTGATCGAAGCCTTTCGCCAGGCCGGCGACAGCGTGGTGCATATCCGCCACGAATCCACCTCCGACGACGCGCCCTTCTTCACCCCAGGCTCCGAAGGCGCACAGTTGCACCCCAAGGTGCTCAACCGCGCCGATGAACCGGTAGTGCTCAAGCACTTCGTCAATTCGTTTCGCGAAACCGAACTGCAAGCCATCCTCGACCAGCACGGCATCGAACAACTGGTGGTGGTCGGCAGCATGAGCCACATGTGCGTTCACGGCGTGGTGCGGGCGGCAGCGGACCTGGGCTACGGCGTCACGGTGGTCCATGATGCCTGCGCCACCCTCGATCTGGAATTCAACGGCGTCGTCGTGCCTGCTGCCCAGGTGCATGCGGCGTTCATGGCCGCGCTGGTTTTTGCCTACGCGAGTGCGGTGAGCACCGAGCAATTCCTGGCGGCCAATCGCTGAATACACGGCACATCGAAAAAACCGCAAAAAAACCGCGCTTCGTCGGCGAAGTGCGGTTTTGCCTCAAGCATCAACGCTGTGCCTGGAAGCGCTCACACATCCAGCACTTGCAGCAACCTCGGCATCGTCGCCACGAATCCCATCTGCTGCGCTTCGCGCGCCATCCCTTTCAACTTCTCGCCGCTGGCTTGATCGGCGCTGCGCAGCCACTGCCCCGCCACGTCGATCAACCGCACATGGTGGGTGATCCAGGCGCATGACGCCGACTCGGGCAATGCCGCCATCTGTTGCCCATGCCAGATCGCCTGTTCGGTATTGCCCGCCAACAGGCAGGTTTCAGCGGCGGCCACGCGAAAGCGCAAAGCGTTGTGGGCCAGGCAGGCCAGGGTGAGCTGGGCTTCGCCCGTCGCCAAGGCCTGCTGGCTGAGCGGCCCATCGTCGCTGATCATCGCCAGGCTGCCGTAGACCCACGGCCCGATGTAGCGCTGCAGCTCGAAGCGCTCCACCAGGCTCGCCGCCTCCATGATCAAGGTCTGCGCCAGTCCGCGCTCGCCCTGGCGCAACGCCACCCGCGCCAACCCTTCCAGCAGGATCGCTTCGAAACGGCTGGCGCCGAGGTTGCGCGCCAAGGCCAGGGCGCAGGTCAGCTCTTGCTCCGCCAAGGCATCCTCGCCGCCCGCCACCAGCACCCAGGCCGCCGTGAGCCGCGAGAAAACCTGTGCCCGATGATTGCCCAGCCGGGTGCTGCATTCGATGGCCTCCATGGCGTCACGCAAAGCCTGCTCCGGCTGGCCCAGGTACAGCTGCGCCGATCCACGGGCGCTGCGATTGCCCGCCTCCACGTGCGCCAGCCCATTGCGCTCGCACAGGCGTACGCATTGATCGAACACCTCGTAGGCGGTCTGCATGCGCCCTTGTGCGTAATAGGAGTCGCCAATGCCACTCAGGGCCTTGGCCTCGGTTTCCAGATCCCGGCCGATGCGGGCACAGGACAAGGCCTCTTCATGGAGCCGGCGACACTCAGCGTAATCGCCCCGTGGAAAATAGATGTTCCCGTGCAAGTGATTCAACCGGGCCAGCGCCGTATGCGCCTGCATGGCCCGGGCGATGGGCAGCATGTCCTCGATCAGGCGCTCCTCCTCGTCCAGGCAATCGAGGGTATTGAGGACCGCTGCCAGCCCCAGCGCAGCCTCGATCTGATCCCGTGGCTGCTCGGCCAATACCAAGGCCCGCTGGAAATGCGCCCGGGCCTCCAAGGTCTGGCCCAGGCCCGAGCACGCCTGGCCGCACAGCAACGCGAAGGAAAAATCGCCCTGCGTACGCTCGGCAAACGCCGCGCACTGCCGCGCCAGCGCAAGGACACCGTCGTACTGGCAGGCCAGGCGTTTTTCGCCCATGGCAAGCAACAGCGCGTCGAACGCCGCCGGATCGTTGGCCCGCAGCAAATGCTGGGCATAGAGCACCCGGTCGCGCTCGCGGTAGAGGCTCGCCACCTCACCGTGCAACTGCTCGCGAAGCAACGTGGGCATCGCGTCGTAGAGGCAGTGCATGACCAGGTCGTGGACAAACAGATAGCTGCCTGGCTCGACTTCCCGCAGCAGCCCCTGGCGCATGTCCGCCGTCGGCAGATAACCGGGCTGCCCCAGCGCTTGGCGCCACAGCGTCAGCTCGAAACGATTACCCAGCACCGCGGCGTAATGCAGGGCACGACGTTGCTCGGGGGCCAACTTGTCAAAGCGGGTCTGGACCAGATGGCGCAGACTGTCGGGGAAAATACCTTCCTGGCTCGACAGCAGTTGCGTCAAGTACAGCGGATTGCCCTGGGCGCGGGCAACACATTCAGCCCGGTAGCGCGGATCGACATCGATGAATTGCTCCGCCAGGACCGTGGCCTCCCGCGCCCGGATCGGCGCGATGTCGAGCAGACTCATGGGGCTGGAGGAATACGAGCGGATTTCGCCGCCCAGCGGGTCATCTTCGGGACGGGACGTGAGCAGCCAGACAACCGGGGCTTCGTCAGTCGCATCGAGCAGCTTGCCCAACAGCGTAAACAGCGTGGTGTCGCCCCAGTGCAGGTCTTCGAAGCAGATCACCAAGGGTTGTTGCACCGCGACGCGCAGCAACACGTCGAGCAAAGCCTGGAACAGCCCCTGGGTACGGGCCTGGTTGCTCATTGCGCCATACAGGATGGGCGGCTCGGCAGACGACACGCCCGTCAGCACTTGCAGGAACATGCGATGCTCGGCGGCCACTTTCAGGCGGGACAGGGCCGCGTCCAACAACGATGCGCTGATGGGCGGCGCCCCACCGAGGTTGAGCAGGCTGGCCACCAATTGCCCCAGGGGCCACAGACTGTTGTCCATGCCGAAATCCAGCACATCGCCGCGATGGCAGGCAAAGCCACGCTGCCGAGCCATTTCGAGAAACTCGCTGACCAACCGGGTCTTGCCGATGCCCGCCATGCCGCGCACATAGACGACGTGCCCGTCCTGGCATTCCTGGGTGGCTTCGATCACTGCCTTGAACTGCAACAGCTCAATGGCTCGCCCCACCAATGGACGCGGTGCGTTTTCGTCGAGGCTGCGCGGGCGCAGGCATTTGCGATAGGCCTGAAACTCATCGTCGGAGGCGGAAAACTCAAACCGGGCAGCGAGTTGTTCCAGCAGGTTCTGCGCAACATACACCGGCGCATTCCCATGACGATCCAGCAACGGCTTTTGTGCGAGCAAAGCAGGCTCAACATGGGGGTATGTCGCTTCAGCACTCAAGCGCACAAGCCTCAGCACCAAGGCATGCCCGGGCGTGACGAATTGCTCGCGGCTCAGCGCCAACGCGCAGAGCAGGCCTCGTTCGCTATCGCTGCGATACGCCTGCGGAGAGCCGAATTGGGCGATCACAACATCCTGCGTCATCCCTAGTGGAACGCCACCGAACTGACGCACCAGACGCTCGACTTCATCCATGAACGTCGCCCCTGGCAACCCATCGATACGAAAGGACAGTTCAAGTACATAGCGAATGACGCTGTCATCGACCTGTTTCTGCGCCTGTTGCGCAAAGGCCACCTGGTGCAGTTCGGTCATCGTCTGTTGGATGTGCACCAAAGCCGCCGAGGCGGGATCGCCCAGCAGCGCACTCACATCGACCCCGAAGGCCGTCGCCAGGTGCCGAGCGGTGCGATAAAGCACTGGCTTGCCGGTTTCAGCGCGCTTGATGGAGGCGATCGAGACGCACAAATGCCGGTTCAGGCAGGCCTCGGCCAAGGTTTCCTGACTCAGTCCATGCTGTTTGCGCAGTCCTTTCAACGACACCGCGTCCAGCAGCACACGACCGTCGGATATCGAGGCATCACGCTTGGGCAGGGCAGCAAAGGTATTGTGTCGGGAGTCCATGTCGATAACCCTTCTACCCTGGGACAACGGCAGCCGATCGAGTGTACTCCAGCACCTCTCTGCGGGTTAATGAAAAGATGGCATTTGGCCTGATACCAAACTGATACCGGACTGACACTGCTCTGGACTGTCCGGTTATCACGGCCCTCCCGATACTCACTCCCATCAATTGGCACCCAGTTGATACAACCTGAACGATGGGAGAAAGGCGATGAACGATGGACTGAAGGGCACCGCAGGCGACGACTTACGCGATATCGGCGGTTCGCAACTGCTGGGGCGTGGACTGAACCGGCTCGATTGGGCCGGCGACAGCAAGGAGTGTCAGAAGGTCGGTGATACCGAGTCGGGCAAACGTGCCGTGCCGTACCGGAAAACAGCCTACAACGTAGGGAAAAACGTCACCATGTCCACCGTCGTGGCCACCGAAAATTTCTCAACCGAGACGTTTTCCTCCCGCGACGAGTTCGAAAAACATACCCAGACCAGTGTCGAAGCCTCCGGTAAATACGGCGCCTTTTCCGCCGGTTTCAAAGTCACCTTCGGCAGTGACATCAAGACGCTCGAAGAGCGCGAAGCCGCGCTCTACAGTCACACGGTGCGGTTATGGAAACTGACCTTCGAAGTCAATCCGGCCAATGCGACTGAAGCGTTCAAGAAGCGTGTCGATGACCTGCCCAAGGCGTTCGATCCGGGCAATCCGACAGCGTTTTTCAACTTCCTCGTCGATTTTGGCGCCGATATCGTCAGCGAAGTGACCGTCGGCGGCTCGCTGAACTATGCGATGACCGCGCTCAAGAGCTTCCTCAGCCAGACCAACACCCTCGATGCGATGGTCAAGGCCGAATACGGCGCCTTTGTCAGCGGTAGCGCGACCACCTCGATCTCGGAAACGGTCAAGAAAAACATCGCCCACCGCAACGCCAACCTGACCACCCAGGGCGGTACGCACGCTATCGCGTTCAATGCAGTGGACCCCAGCAACTGCAACGCGGAGTTCGGTAAATGGCGTGAATCGCTGTCGGACGACCCTACGGTCGTGGAGTTGAAAATCTCGCCGGTCTATCGTTTCGTCAAGGAAGGCGAGGCCCGTACGGCACTGGAGCAGGCCTACCAGTGGTACACCAGCTACAAGGCGGAAATCGAAGCCAATTGGCAGGAGTCGGTGGTGGTCCTCGGTCGCTCCGGGCGGCAAACCACACCCAAGGCAGCGGCAACCGGCCCGGCCTTGCGAATGGTGTTCGTCGACAACAAAAGCAAGGAAACCAGCGAGAGCTTCCACTACCCTCCCGCCGCGAATGCATCGACCACGGAATTTGAACAGTTCTGGGATGGGCTGGCCCTGCTGCTGAGACAAAAAAGCGGGCAGAAACTGCTGATGGCCACTGAACGCTGGCCGCGCGACTCACGCTACTACCCGGGGTACGCCATGCGCGAGGCCCTGCTGGCCAACGGCGCCAGCGAAGTGTCGCTCGCACGTTGGGAGACGCTGACCAAGCACATGCAACCCAACCCGTTGTCCGGCCTGACCTATGTGCTGGCAGGGAATGACTTCGAGGTGCCTGGTGTCGATGGCCTCATTGCCGGTTTCGGCCAGGCAGGCAAAGACCTCAACCCAACGGTGAAGATCAAGGCTCGGCTTTCCCACGACTCGTTCGGCAAGGTCAAGTTGGTAAAAACCGCAACGACCGAAGAAGACCCTCGCACCGCGCTGTACATCGTGCGCAACAATACCGACGCCAAACCGGCCCTGGCGGTCGATCCGCAAAACCGGACCCGTATCGCCATGCAGACGCCGGACAGGTGCAACCCAGGGCAATTCTGGTACATGCCCGAGTTGGAAAAACCCTACCCGGAAATCAACCACCCGGTACTGCTGATCAACTACGAGACGGGAACCTGCCTGCAGGGCATGCATGACCAGGGCGACTGCCGGCTCAAGCCCATCGAACCAGGTCGCCAGCAGGACGACGTCATTTGGGACCGGCGCGGCGATGAGGTGTTTCACCTGTTGATGGTCTACTACTGGATGGACGCCTTGTGCCTGACCCAGGTTGAAAAGCGCGCCGCCGTCCGGGCTTGGCGCCAGCCTCACGGCATGGATTGGTTGCGCGAGCAACATCGTCCGTATAGTTGATACCCGATAGTTACCCCCTGTGGAAGCGAGCTTGCTCGCGATGGCGCTGGTTCAGCTTGCTTCAATGTTGAATGTGCCGCCGCCATCGCGAGCAAGCTCGCTCCCACAGGTTTCGTGGCTTGATTGACTGCCATTCCCTCTAGCCCTCTTGCGTGCGTGGTCCCCATACGATGCAAGTCTTCAACAGTGTTCCCTTTATTGGCGACGGCGTGGAAACAGCGCTCGATCCCCGCCGCTTTCCCTATCTGTTCAACGACCATGGGTTGGCGCAGCCGAGTGTCCAGGTGCGCGGCAACCTGATCCCGCTCAGCCCCGAGAATCCATCCCTGTCCTTGGGCACTCGCTACTCCGGCATCAGTTGGAGGGACCGTGAGGTTCCAACGAACAGCGGCTCCTACTGGATCAAGACGTTCGACTTCCACGCCAGCGAAGTGCACTACGCCCCCATCTGGGCAACCAGGGAAACGGCGCAAGCCTTCGGCATGACCCTGCTCGGCAACGGCGAATGCCTGCGTTTCGAGTACGACCAACTGATCCTGGGCCAATACACCTACGGCAAATGGGCCGGCCACCAATCGCCCTACCTGGGCCCGGCGCGCCAGCGCGAGCTGCTGACCTACAACCCGACCGACCTCGAATACCACGACTTCCCCCACGCGTTCTTTTCCCGCTACGGACGCTTGCCGCTGGTGATCAGCGTCGCCCGCTGGCGTCCTGCGGCCAGGGAAATTTATCTGGCTGACCTGTGGCTGCGGCCCGGTGATGCACTGGTCCTGCCGCCCAAGCATTACCCCGACATTGCCTCCAGTGACGCCCACGGCGTCGAAAACTGGCCGGCCGTCGTGGACATGCACGGCAACCGAAACTCGGCGCTGGCCTGCTGGTTCTGGGAAGGCGAGGACTGTTTGCTGACGGAGACGATCCTGGCCAATTCGACCTTGATGAACTCCCCCCAGGGCAAACCGCACTATCACGAAGAGAAGACGCCGACACGGCATGAGTTACCGGCAAATTACCGACCGTGAGGGTGATAGCACGGCAGGCAAGAAATCTGGGCGGCGGGGGCCAGGAAGAACCCAACCTCGGGCGAACTGTTTTTTACTAGGCGTACTTGAGCAATAACGATAAGAATGGCCGGGTATTTTTCCCAAGAGCCAGCCGCATGAAACGCAGACGCCCGCCGCGCCTGGTCGAATCCCCGTTCCCGACCGCTACATCAGCGTCACGGCACCCGCCCACGTGGGATTGCTCAAGCGACGTATCCAGGCCGGGATTCCTGGGCACCATGATTTACGTTGCGGGGATGTTGCTGGCCCTGCCCGTCTACGGGCTGGCAGTGTTTACCATGATGCTGTTCAAGGTCGAAGGCCTGTCGTCCATTCACATGAGAATGATCGAAGATCCGCTGGTTCTAGCGCTCATGTTCATCAGCGCATTCGCGGCCGTCTGCGTGATCAACTGGCTCGCCTCCGGGCCCACGGTGCTTGGCTTCTGCTTCGACGAACGCCAGCAACGCCTCACCTTCACCCAGCGCCGCCCTGCCCGGCAAACCACCGAAGAATGCGTGCCGTACAGCGATATCCACTCCATCAGGCCCTACATAACGACCGCTTCCGCCCACTTCTGTCACTTTGTGGTGTGCTTCGCCGGGGCCAATGGCAAGCCGATCGAACTTCGGTTTTCGGATGTAACGGTGCGGGACATGGCGTTCCATGCCGAGTGGTTGAGGCAGTCGATTGGCGAGAGGATGCAGGAAGTATTGGATCTGGATTTGTGAGCATGACCGGGATTGCCCGGTGTCCTCAAGTCATGAACCTGGCCTGCGCCAATAAATAAAAAAGCCCCAAGGGCAGAGTGCGCTTGGGGCCTTTTTTCAAACTATTGGCTGAGTAGTCTCAACCAGTAATCAGAACGGAATATCGTCATCAAAGCTGTCGAAATCCGGAGCCGGTTGCGGCGCGGCCTGTTGTGGGGCCGGGCGTTCGCGCTGTGGCTGTGGCGCCGACTGCGGACGAGGCGCCTGTTGACGCGGGGCCGGAGCCGACTGCTGGTAGTTGTTGCCACCTTGTTGCTGGTCGCCCTGTGGACGGCCGCCCAGCAGTTGCATGGTGCCTTGCATGTCGACCACGATTTCGGTGGTGTAACGCTTGATACCGTCTTTTTCCCACTCGCGGGTCTGCAACTTGCCCTCGATGTACACCTGCGAACCCTTGCGCAGGTATTCGCCGGCGATCTCAGCCACCTTGCCGAACATCGACACGCGGTGCCATTCGGTCTTCTCGACCTTCTGGCCGGTCTGCTTGTCGGTCCACTGTTCGCTGGTCGCCAGACTCAGGTTGGTCACGGCGTTGCCGTTCGGCAGGTAGCGAACTTCGGGATCCTGGCCGCAAGTACCGACCAATATGACTTTGTTAACCCCACGGGCCATAACGTTCTCCTAGGCTTCGCACGTAGTCGGGGCCGGGTTGTTCACCAGGCGCTCGAGCGTCGCGCGATCCAATAATTCGGTGTCGAGTTTGATATACACGGCCGCTTCGTCGGCGACCACCACTGCATCGGTTACTCCAACGACGGCCTTCAGACGCTCGGTCAGGCCAGCCTCACGAATCGCCTCGGGCGATAAGGGCAAGCGCAGGCTCGTCACATAGGGAGGTTCGCGCATGGTAACAGCAAAGGCGAACCAAAGTGCAGCCAGCGCGGCACAACCCAGGAACACAACCGACAAACCGCCATGCTGGAACAGCCAGCCGCCGAGGATCCCGCCCAACGCCGAACCCAGGAACTGGCTGGTGGAATAGACCCCCATCGCCGTGCCCTTGCCGCCCGCCGGTGAAACCTTGCTGATCAACGACGGCAGCGATGCTTCCAGCAGATTGAACGCGGTGAAGAACACCACCGTGCCGATCACCAGGGCCCGCAAGCTATCGCCGAACTGCCAGAAGAATAGCTCAGTGAGCATCAGCGTCATGACGGCACCGAGCAAAACTCGTTTCATTTTGCGTCGTTTCTCGCCATAGATGATGAACGGGATCATGGCGAAGAACGAAATCAGCAGCGCCGTCAGGTAGACCCACCAGTGCTGCTCCTTGGGCAGGCCGGCCTTCTCGACCAGCGCCAGCGGCAAGGCTACGAAGCTGGACATCAGCATGGCGTGGAGCACGAAAATGCCTAGGTCCAGGCGCAACAGGTCCGGGTGCTTGAGCGTCGGGATCAGTGCCTGGCGCGCCACCCCGGATTCCCGGTGCTGCAACGGCCCGGTGGCGTGCGGCACCATGAACGCCACGATCAGGATCCCCACCAGCGCCATGGCGCCGGTTGCCAGGAACAGGCCGGACAAGCCAAAGGCACGGGTCAGCAAGGGACCTACCACCATGGCCACGGCAAACGACAGACCAATGGTCATGCCGATCATGGCCATGGCCTTGGTCCGATGCTGTTCGCGGGTCAAGTCTGACAGCAGCGCCATGACGGCCGCGGAAATAGCCCCGGCACCCTGCAGGATGCGTCCGGCGATCACGCCCCAGATCGAGTCGGCATTGGCCGCCAGCACACTGCCCAGGGCGAAGACGATCAGCCCCAGGTAGATGACCGGACGCCGGCCGATGCGGTCGGAAATGACCCCGAACGGGATCTGGAAGATCGCCTGGGTCAGGCCATAGGCGCCAATCGCCAACCCGATGAGGGCCGGGGTCGCGCCAGCCAGGTCCATGCCATAGGTCGCCAGCACCGGCAACACCATGAACATGCCCAGCATACGGAAGGCGAACACCAGGGCCAGACCGCTTGCTGCGCGTGTCTCGCCACTACTCATGCGTTCGCTGTGGGGATCTTGCATGGAAAAACCTCATGTGAACCGGCGGCGATTCTACCAGTCCCATCGATTGAGAGGGTATATGGCGACCGTTTGCCGCGCAGTCTTCATGTATGGCTGCAATCGCACCTTCAATAGTGTGCATCCATCCAGTATTTGCCCGTATACTCCTACGTTTTCGACGCCCGCCGAGCGAGGCCACTTTGGACAAGATCCTGATTCGTGGGGCCCGTACCCACAACCTGAAGAACATCGACCTGACCCTGCCACGGGACAAGCTGATCGTCATCACCGGCCTGTCCGGATCCGGCAAATCATCCCTGGCCTTCGACACGTTGTACGCTGAAGGCCAGCGACGCTATGTCGAATCGCTGTCGGCCTACGCCCGGCAGTTCCTGTCGATGATGGAAAAACCCGACGTCGACACCATCGAAGGCCTGTCGCCGGCCATTTCCATCGAACAGAAGTCGACCTCCCATAACCCCCGGTCGACGGTCGGCACCATCACCGAGATCTACGACTACCTGCGCTTGCTGTATGCGCGGGTCGGTATTCCCCGTTGCCCCGATCACGACATTCCCCTGGAAGCCCAGACCGTCAGCCAGATGGTCGACCTGGTGCTGGCCCAGCCGGAAGGCAGCAAGCTGATGCTGCTGGCGCCAGTGATTCGCGAGCGCAAGGGCGAACACCTGATGGTTTTCGAAGAACTGCGCGCCCAGGGCTTCGTGCGGGCCCGGGTCAACGGCAAGCTGTGCGAACTGGACGAATTGCCGAAGCTGGATAAACAGAAGAAGCATTCGATCGATGTGGTGGTCGACCGCTTCAAGGTCCGGGCCGACCTGCAACAGCGGCTGGCCGAGTCCTTCGAGACGGCGCTGAAACTGGCCGACGGCATCGCCCTGGTCGCACCGATGGACGACGAGCCTGGCGAGGAAATCATTTTCTCCGCGCGCTTCGCCTGCCCGATCTGCGGCCACGCCATCAGCGAGCTGGAACCCAAGCTGTTTTCCTTCAACAACCCAGCTGGCGCCTGCCCAACCTGCGACGGCCTGGGGGTCAAACAGTTCTTCGACACCAAGCGGCTAGTCAATGGCGAGCTGACCCTGGCCGAAGGCGCGATTCGCGGCTGGGACAGGCGCAACGTCTATTACTTCCAGATGCTCGGTTCGCTGGCGGCCCATTACAAGTTCAGCCTGGACAAGCCGTTCAACGAGCTGCCCGCCGACCAGCAGAAATTCATCCTGCAGGGCAGCGGCTCGCAGAATGTCGACTTCAAATACCTCAACGACCGTGGCGATATCGTCAAGCGCTCCCACCCGTTCGAAGGCATCGTACCGAACCTGGAGCGACGCTACCGCGAGACCGAATCGGCCAGCGTGCGCGAAGAACTGGCCAAGTTCCTCAGCACCCAGCCCTGCCCGGATTGCCGTGGCACCCGTCTGCGTCGCGAAGCGCGGCATGTGTGGGTCGGCGAGAAGACCCTACCGGCGGTGACCAACCTGCCGATTGGCGACGCCACCGAGTATTTCGGCGGCTTGAAGCTCACCGGTCGTCGGGGCGAAATCGCTGACAAGATCCTCAAGGAAATCCGCGAGCGCCTGCAGTTCCTGGTGAACGTCGGCCTGGATTACCTGACCCTCGATCGCAGCGCCGACACCCTGTCCGGCGGCGAAGCCCAGCGTATCCGCCTCGCCAGCCAGATCGGCGCCGGCCTGGTGGGGGTGATGTACATCCTCGACGAGCCGTCCATCGGCCTGCACCAACGGGATAACGACCGACTGCTCGGAACCCTGAAGCACCTGCGGGACATCGGCAACACGGTGATCGTGGTCGAGCACGACGAGGACGCCATTCGCCTGGCCGACTACGTCGTGGACATCGGCCCGGGCGCGGGCGTGCATGGCGGGCATATCGTCGCCCAGGGCACCGCCGCCGAAGTCATGGCGCACCCTGACTCGCTGACGGGCAAATACCTGTCGGGCCGGGTCAAGATCAAGGTCCCGGCCAAACGTACGCCGCGCAACAAGAAGTTGTCGCTGACACTCAAGGGTGCTCGCGGCAACAACTTGCGCAACGTCGACCTGGAAATCCCGATCGGCCTGCTGACCTGCGTTACCGGTGTGTCCGGCTCCGGCAAGTCGACGCTGATCAACAACACCCTGTTCCCCCTCAGCGCCACGGCCCTGAACGGCGCCACCACCCTGGAAGCGGCCGCCCACGACAGCATCAAGGGCCTGGAGCACCTGGACAAGGTGGTCGACATCGACCAGAGCCCGATTGGCCGTACCCCGCGCTCCAACCCGGCGACCTATACCGGGTTGTTCACACCGATCCGTGAACTGTTCGCCGGCGTGCCGGAGTCCCGTTCGCGTGGCTACGGCCCGGGGCGTTTCTCGTTCAACGTCAAGGGCGGGCGCTGCGAAGCCTGCCAGGGCGATGGCCTGATCAAGGTGGAAATGCACTTCCTGCCAGACATCTACGTGCCGTGCGATGTGTGCAAGAGCAAGCGCTACAACCGCGAGACCCTGGAGATCAAGTACAAGGGCAAGAACATCCACGAAACCCTCGAGATGACCATCGAGGAGGCCAGGGTGTTCTTCGACGCGGTGCCGGCCCTGGCGCGCAAGCTCCAGACGCTGATGGATGTCGGCCTGTCGTATATCAAGCTGGGGCAGTCGGCGACGACGTTGTCCGGCGGTGAAGCCCAGCGGGTCAAGTTGTCCCGCGAGCTGTCCAAGCGCGACACCGGCAAGACCCTGTATATCCTCGACGAGCCGACCACAGGCCTGCACTTCGCCGATATCCAGCAATTGCTCGACGTGCTGCACCGCCTTCGCGACCACGGCAACACCGTAGTGGTGATCGAACACAACCTGGACGTGATCAAGACCGCTGACTGGCTGGTGGACCTGGGGCCGGAAGGCGGCTCCAAGGGTGGCCAGATCATCGCCGTAGGGACGCCGGAACAAGTGGCCGAGATGAAGCAGTCCTACACCGGCTACTACCTCAAGCCGCTGCTGGAACGTGATCGGGACTGATTTCACCCGAGCACGAAAAAGCCCCTGTCATCTCATCGATGGCAGGGGCTTTTTGTTGTTTCCCTGTGGGAGCGAGCTTGCTCGCGATCAGTATGTCAGCCACATTTCTGCTGACTGACCCACCGCTATCGTCGGATCGCCGCCCGGAGCAAGCTCGCTCCCGCAATCAATACATCAGAACTGCGATTGCAGGTAGTTCTCCAACCCGATCAACTTGATCAGACCCAACTGCTTCTCCAGCCAGTAGGTGTGGTCTTCTTCGGTGTCGTTGAGCTGGATCCGCAGGATCTCGCGGGTCACATAGTCGTTGTGCTGCTCGCAGAGCTCGATGCCTTTGCACAATGCAGCGCGGACTTTGTATTCCAGGCGCAGGTCGGCGGCGAGCATGTCGGGCACCGTGGTACCGACGTCGAGATCATCGGCGCGCATGCGTGGCGTGCCTTCGAGCATCAGGATCCGGCGCATCAGCGCATCGGCGTGCTGGGTCTCTTCTTCCATCTCGTGATTGATACGTTCGTAGAGCTCGGTAAAACCCCAATCCTCGTACATCCGCGAATGGATGAAATATTGATCACGGGCTGCCAGCTCGCCTGTCAGCAACGTGTTGAGGTAATCGATTACGTCTGGGTGACCTTGCATCGCCCTACATCTCCACAAGCTTTTAAAGGTTGTAGTTTGAACCAAGCTGACCGCAAGGTCACTGTCTCAACGCTACAAAAGCAAAGAAAATCCGAGAAAACCAGGTTAAATAACGCAAAAACCGCCCTAATGAGGGCGGTTCTGCTTCTCGTTTAGACTTAGTTAAGCGCTACACCCAAGGCTTTTGCGATGCCCTCTCCATAGGCAACATCGGCCTTGAAGAAATGCTGCAACTGACGGTCAACCACATCTGCCGACACGCCTCCCATTGCACCGGCGATGTTGCTGATCAACAGCGCCTTCTGCTCATCGCTCATCAAGCGGAACAGCGCACCGGCGTGGCTGTAGTAGTCGGTGTCTTCGCGATGATCGTAGCGGTCAGCCGCGCCACTGAGGGCCTGTGCTGGCTCTGCGTAACGTGGGGCTTGCTTCGGTGCTTCCACGTAGCTGTTAGGCTCGTAGTTCGGTGCCGCCCCGCCATTGCTGCCGAACGCCATGGCACCGTCGCGCTGGTAGGTATTGACCGGACTGCGCGGCGCATTCACCGGCAATTGCTGGTGATTGGTGCCCACACGGTAGCGGTGCGCATCAGCGTAGGCGAAGACACGGCCCTGCAGCATACGGTCCGGCGAGAGGCCAACCCCTGGCACCATGTTGCTAGGGCCAAACGCCGCTTGCTCGACTTCGGCAAAATAATTCAGCGGGTTACGGTTGAGCTCGAGCACACCGACTTCGATCAGCGGAAACTCTTTCTGCGACCAGGTCTTGGTGACGTCGAACGGATTCTCGTAATGGGCTGCGGCCTGGGCCTCGGTCATGACCTGGATGCAAACGCTCCATTTCGGGAAGTCACCGCGTTCGATGGCGCTGAACAAATCACGCTGGGCGTAATCCGGGTCGGTACCTGCCAGGCGTGCTGCCTCTGCCGGTGCGAGGTTCTTGATCCCTTGCTGGGTCTTGTAGTGCCACTTCACCCAGTGGCGCTCACCCTGTGCGTTGATCAGGCTGTAGGTGTGACTGCCGAAGCCGTGCATGTGGCGGTAGCCATCCGGAATACCGCGATCGGAAAACAGAATGGTGACCTGGTGCAACGCCTCAGGCGAATGTGACCAGAAATCCCACATCGCCTGGGCGCTTTTCAGGTTGCTTTGCGGCAGACGTTTCTGGGTGTGGATGAAATCTGGAAACTTCAACGGATCACGGATGAAAAATACCGGGGTGTTGTTGCCGACGATGTCCCAGTTGCCTTCCTCGGTGTAGAACTTCAGGGCGAACCCGCGCGGGTCGCGTTCAGTGTCGGCCGAACCACGCTCGCCACCCACGGTGGAGAACCGCAGGAAGGTGGGCGTCTGCTTGCCGATCGACTCGAACAACTTGGCGCTGGTGTACGGGGTAATGTCCTGGGTGACGGTGAATGTGCCGTAGGCGCCCGAGCCTTTGGCGTGCACACGGCGCTCAGGAATGTTCTCGCGATTGAAGTGAGCAAGCTTCTCGATCAGGTGGAAATCGTCGAGCAGCAGCGGGCCGCGCGGGCCGGCGGAGCGAGAGTTCTGGTTATCGGCGACAGGAGCGCCGCTGGCGGTCGTAAGCGTTTTGGTCTGGCTCATGCTCAATCTTCCTAGGTCGGTCTTCGAACTGCCGGCTAATCGGCTGGAAAGGAGTATTGATCATATTAATGACAGTATCCAAATTCATTAAATCATGGACATCGATAGTCATTATCTAACACTGAATACTTGCCAATAACCAAGCCGGTCGAAGCGGCTTGCCGGCTTTTTCCTTCAGGCAACAAAAAACCGGGCACAAGGCCCGGTTTTTTGTATGTTGCCGACTTACTCAGCGGATACAGCTTCACCGCTGGTAGCACGATCAACCAACTCGACGTACGCCATAGGCGCGTTGTCGCCAGCGCGGAAACCGCACTTGAGGATGCGCAGGTAGCCACCCTCACGGGTAGCGTAACGCTTGCCCAGGTCGTTGAAGAGCTTACCAACGATAGCTTTCGAACGAGTACGGTCGAAAGCCAGACGGCGGTTAGCCAGGCTATCTGTCTTGGCCAGAGTGATCAGCGGCTCAGCAACGCGACGCAGTTCTTTGGCTTTCGGCAGTGTAGTTTTGATCAGCTCGTGCTCGAACAGCGACACCGCCATGTTTTGGAACATGGCCTTGCGGTGCGAGCTGGTGCGGCTCAGGTGACGACCACTTTTACGATGACGCATGGTTCATTCCTTACCAAACACAACGTTCGGTGATTACGACGATCAGGCAGTCGCCTTGTCGTCCTTCTTAAGACTTGCAGGCGGCCAGTTGTCGAGGCGCATGCCGAGGGACAGACCGCGGGAGGCCAGAACGTCCTTGATTTCAGTCAAGGATTTCTTGCCAAGGTTCGGAGTCTTCAACAGCTCTACTTCGGTACGCTGAATCAGGTCGCCGATGTAGTAGATGTTTTCCGCCTTAAGGCAGTTAGCCGAACGTACAGTCAGTTCCAGATCGTCAACCGGGCGAAGCAGGATCGGATCGATCTCGTCTTCCTGCTCGACAACCACTGGCTCACTGTCACCTTTGAGGTCGACGAACGCAGCCAACTGCTGTTGCAGGATGGTTGCAGCACGGCGGATAGCCTCTTCAGGATCCAGGGTACCGTTGGTTTCCAGATCAATAACCAGCTTGTCCAGGTTGGTACGCTGTTCGACACGGGCGTTTTCCACCACGTATGCGATACGGCGAACTGGGCTGAACGAAGAGTCAAGCTGCAAGCGACCGATGCTGCGGCTTTCGTCTTCATCGCTCTGACGCGAGTCTGCCGGTTCATAACCACGACCACGAGCTACGGTGAGCTTCATGTTCAGGGCGCCGTTAGACGCCAGGTTAGCGATTACGTGATCGGGGTTAACGATCTCGACATCATGATCCAGCTGAATATCGGCAGCGGTAACCACCCCCGAACCCTTCTTCGACAAGGTCAGCGTAACTTCGTCACGACCGTGCAGCTTGATAGCCAGACCTTTAAGGTTCAACAGGATTTCAATTACGTCTTCCTGTACGCCTTCGATGGCGCTGTACTCGTGGAGCACACCGTCAATCTCGGCCTCGACTACTGCACAGCCGGGCATTGAGGACAACAGGATGCGGCGCAGCGCGTTGCCCAGGGTGTGGCCGAAACCACGCTCGAGAGGCTCGAGTGTGATCTTGGCGCGGGTTGGACTGACAACCTGCACATCAATATGGCGGGGTGTCAGGAACTCATTTACCGAAATCTGCATGGATGCACCTATTTTCTAGCCCTTACTTGGAGTAGAGCTCGACAATCAGGCTTTCGTTGATGTCGGCGGACAGATCACTGCGAGCAGGAACGTTCTTGAAAACGCCCGACTTCTTCTCAGTGTCTACTTCTACCCATTCTACGCGGCCACGTTGGGCACACAGATCGAGAGCTTGGACAATGCGAAGTTGGTTCTTTGCTTTCTCGCGAACAGCAACCACGTCACCAGCACGAACCTGGTAGGACGGAACGTTTACGGTCTGACCGTTAACGCTGATCGACTTGTGCGATACCAGCTGACGAGATTCGGCACGAGTAGAACCGAAACCCATACGGTATACAACGTTGTCCAGGCGGCATTCGAGCAGCTGCAACAGGTTTTCGCCGGTTGCGCCTTTCTTGCCAGCAGCTTCTTTGTAGTAGCCGCTGAATTGACGCTCGAGAACGCCGTAGATACGACGGACCTTCTGCTTTTCACGCAGTTGGGTGCCGTAGTCGGACTGGCGACCGCGGCGTTGGCCGTGGATACCAGGTGCTGCTTCAATGTTGCACTTCGATTCGATCGCGCGCACGCCGCTCTTCAGAAAAAGATCGGTGCCTTCGCGACGAGCGAGTTTGCATTTTGGACCAATGTAACGAGCCATTCTTTACAATCTCCTGGATTACACGCGGCGCTTCTTCGGCGGACGGCACCCGTTGTGCGGGATTGGCGTCACGTCGGTGATGCTGGCGATCTTGTAGCCACAGCCGTTCAAAGCGCGGACTGCGGATTCACGACCTGGACCTGGACCTTTGACGTTGACGTCGAGGTTTTTCAGGCCGTATTCCAGCGCAGCTTGACCAGCACGTTCAGCAGCTACTTGAGCAGCGAACGGGGTGGACTTGCGGGAACCGCGGAAACCCGAACCACCGGAGGTAGCCCAGGAAAGAGCGTTACCTTGACGGTCGGTAATGGTCACGATGGTGTTGTTAAAAGAAGCATGGATGTGGGCGATGCCATCAACCACTGTCTTTTTAACTTTTTTACGAGGACGAGCAGCAGGTTTTGCCATGATTAAATTCCTGTCGATTCGCTGGGGCGATTACTTGCGGATCGGCTTACGCGGACCTTTACGGGTACGCGCGTTGGTCTTGGTACGCTGACCGCGTACTGGCAGACCACGACGATGACGCAGACCGCGATAGCAACCGAGGTCCATCAAGCGCTTGATTTTCATGTTGATTTCGCGACGCAGGTCACCTTCAGTGGTGAACTTCGCCACTTCGCCACGCAGCTGTTCAATCTGCTCGTCGCTCAGATCTTTGATCTTTGCCGCTGGGTTTACCCCAGTCACTGCACAAATTTTCTGTGCAGTAGTGCGACCAACACCATAGATGTAGGTCAGCGAGATAACAGTATGCTTGTTATCTGGAATGTTGACGCCTGCAATACGGGCCATTCAGTGGGACTCCAATTGACAGCTACCTACGCCCCGGAAGCCAAGAAATAGGGCGCGAGATAATATCGCTGTAATAACAAATAATCAACCCGGCAGCGCACTAGCTGCCGGGCTTAAAGCACAATCACACTCAGCCTTGGCGCTGTTTGTGACGCGGTTCCGCGCTGCAAATTACCCGAACAACACCTTCGCGGCGAATAATCTTGCAGTTACGGCACAGCTTTTTCACCGATGCACGAACTTTCATCACCAACTCCTCGAACCTTATGGACGCTACTCAGCGCAACATGCCGCTGCCGTAGCCCTTCAGGTTGGCTTTCTTCATCAGGGATTCGTACTGGTGCGAAACGAGGTGCGATTGTACTTGGGACATGAAGTCCATCACAACCACGACCACGATCAGCAACGAGGTCCCGCCAAGGTAGAACGGTACGTTTGCCGCAACCACCAGGAACTGGGGCAACAGACAGACGGCCGTCATGTAAAGAGCACCGAACATGGTCAAGCGAGTCAGAACGCCATCAATGTAGCGCGCAGACTGCTCACCTGGACGGATGCCCGGAATAAAGGCACCGGACTTCTTCAGGTTTTCCGCTACGTCTTTCGGATTGAACATCAACGCCGTATAGAAGAAGCAGAAGAAAATAATCCCTGCACTAAACAGCAGAATATTCAACGGCTGACCAGGAGCGATCGACTGCGAGATGTCCTGCAACCAGCCCATACCTTCAGACTGGCCGAACCAGGCACCCAACGAAGCCGGGAACAGCAGGATGCTGCTCGCGAAAATAGCCGGAATTACGCCGGCCATGTTCACCTTCAACGGCAAGTGGCTGGTCTGCGCAGCAAATACCTTGCGGCCCTGCTGACGCTTGGCGTAGTGAACAGCAATACGACGCTGACCACGCTCAATGAACACCACGAAACCGATAATCGCTACTGCCAGCAGACCGATGGCAACCAGGGCGAAAATGTTGATATCACCCTGACGCGCAGACTCGAAAGACTGCCCGATCGCTCTCGGAAGACCGGCGACGATACCTGCGAAGATCAACATCGAGATACCGTTGCCAACACCACGCTCAGTAATCTGCTCACCCAGCCACATCATGAACATCGCGCCCGCCACAAAAGTGGTTACCGCAACGAAATGAAAGCTGAAGTCAGCAGTGAACGAAACGCCCTGCCCCGCCAAGCCGATGGACATGCCAATGGCTTGAACGAGAGCGAGGACGACAGTGCCGTAGCGGGTGTACTGGCTGATCTTGCGACGGCCAGCTTCACCTTCCTTCTTCAACTGCTCCAGCTGCGGGCTAACGGCGCTCATCAATTGCATGATGATCGATGCCGAAATGTACGGCATGATCCCCAGTGCAAAGATGCTCATCCGCTCCAGCGCGCCGCCGGAAAACATGTTGAACAAGCTAAGAATGGTCCCCTCATTCTGTCGAAACAGGTCCGCGAGTCGGTCCGGGTTGATACCTGGAACCGGGATGTGTGCGCCTATTCGGTAGACGATAATCGCCAGGAACAGAAAACGCAGACGAGCCCAGAGTTCAGACATACCGCCTTTGCCGAGCGCAGAGAGAGCACCTTGCTTAGCCATTTATTCCTCGAACTTGCCGCCAGCTGCTTCGATAGCCGCACGCGCACCTTTGGTGGCGCCGATTCCCTTTCCGATGGTGACAGCACGAGCAACTTCGCCCGACAGCATGATTTTCACACGCTGAACGTTCTGGTTGATCACGTTGGCATCCTTCAGGGACTGCACGGTGACGATGTCGCCTTCCACTTTGGCCAGCTCGGACAGACGCACTTCTGCGCGGTCCATGGCTTTCAGGGAAACGAAACCGAACTTCGGCAGGCGACGATGCAGCGGCTGTTGACCGCCTTCAAAGCCTGGAGCAATGGTGCCACCGGAGCGGGAGGTCTGACCTTTGTGGCCACGGCCACCGGTCTTGCCCAAACCACTACCGATACCACGGCCCGGACGATGCTTTTCGCGACGGGAACCCGGCGCTGGACTCAGATCATTGAGTTTCATCGATTAACCCTCGACACGCAGCATGTAGTAAGCCTTGTTGATCATCCCGCGATTCTCGGGAGTATCCAGGACTTCTACAGTGTGACCGATGCGACGCAGACCCAGACCCTTAACGCACAGTTTGTGGTTAGGGATGCGGCCGGTCATGCTTTTGATCAGCGTAACTTTTACGGTAGCCATGATCAGAAGATCTCCTTGACGCTTTTGCCACGCTTGGCGGCAATGGATTCAGGAGACTGCATTGCTTTCAAACCCTTGAAAGTGGCGTGAACCACGTTTACTGGGTTAGTCGAGCCGTAGCACTTGGCCAGAACGTTCTGAACGCCAGCAACTTCGAGGACAGCACGCATAGCGCCGCCAGCGATGATACCGGTACCTTCAGAAGCAGGCTGCATGTACACCTTCGAAGCGCCATGGGCAGACTTCATTGCGTACTGCAGAGTGGTGCCGTTCAGATCAACCTGGATCATGTTGCGGCGAGCAGCTTCCATTGCCTTCTGGATCGCAGCAGGCACTTCACGCGACTTGCCACGGCCGAAGCCAACACGGCCTTTACCATCACCCACTACGGTCAACGCAGTGAAAGTGAAGATACGGCCGCCTTTAACGGTTTTGGCTACGCGGTTAACTTGAACCAGCTTCTCGATGTAGCCTTCGTCGCGCTTTTGGTCGTTATTTGACATAACTTAGAACTCCAGCCCAGCTTCACGAGCAGCATCAGCCAGCGCCTTGACGCGACCGTGGTACTTGAAGCCAGAGCGGTCGAAAGCCACCTGCGAGACGCCAGCGGCTTTTGCACGCGTAGCGACCAGCTGGCCAACCTTAGTGGCCGCGTCGATGTTGCCAGTGGCGCCATCACGCAGTTCTTTATCCAAAGTCGAGGCACTTGCCAGGACTTTGTTGCCGTCGGCCGAAATGACCTGGGCGTAGATGTGCTGCGACGAGCGGAACACGCAGAGACGCACGACTTCGAGTTCGTGCATTTTCAGGCGTGCTTTGCGAGCGCGACGCAGTCGAGTAACTTTTTTGTCGGTCATTTGCTATGCCCTACTTCTTCTTGGCTTCTTTACGACGGACGACTTCGTCCGCGTAGCGCACACCTTTGCCTTTGTACGGCTCTGGTGGACGGAAGTCGCGGATCTCGGCGGCCACTTGACCTACCAGCTGCTTGTCGATGCCCTTGATCAGGATATCGGTCTGGCTAGGAGTCTCAGCGGTGATGCCTTCCGGCAGTTCATAATCCACTGGGTGCGAGAAGCCAAGAGCCAGGTTCAGCACTGTGCCTTTTGCTTGCGCTTTGTAACCAACACCGACCAGCTGGAGCTTGCGCTCGAAGCCTTGGCTTACGCCTTGGACCATGTTGTTTACCAACGCACGAGTGGTACCAGCCATTGCGCGAGTCTGTTGATCGCCATTGCGAGCAGCAAAACGCAGCTCACCAGCTTCTTCAACGATCTCAACGGACGAATGGATGTTCAGTTGCAGAGTGCCCTTGGCACCCTTCACCGAAAGCTGTTGGCCTGCGAATTTGACTTCGACACCGGCTGGCAGCTTAACGGGGTTCTTAGCGACGCGTGACATGCTTATCCCCCCTTAGAACACAGTGCAAAGAACTTCGCCGCCGACACCGGCAGCGCGCGCAGCACGATCCGTCATCACACCTTTGTTGGTGGAGACGATAGACACACCGAGACCGCCACGAACTTTTGGCAGATCATCGACGGACTTGTACTGACGCAGGCCTGGACGGCTAACGCGCTTCACTTCCTCGATGACCGGACGGCCTTCGAAGTACTTCAGCTCGATGGACAGCAGAGGCTTGATTTCGCTGCTGATCTGATAACCCGCAATGTAACCTTCGTCCTTCAGGACTTTGGCAACAGCTACCTTCAAAGTAGAAGATGGCATGCTTACGACGGACTTTTCAGCCATCTGGGCATTACGGATACGAGTTAGCATGTCCGCTAACGGGTCCTGCATACTCATGGGCTAGACGCTCCTAATACACAAAAAATTAGCCTTTCGGCTAGTACGTGTCGCCGAGCTCATCCGTGCAATAAAAACACGGGCTCAGGCGAGCCGGGTATTCTAGACACACCCCACAAATGAATCAAGCCCCAAAAGGGGCTTGATTCAAGTTCAAGGCCACCGACGGTCAGGATCTTGCGATCCCGAACGCCGCGACTTTGACAGTGCTTACCAGCTGGCTTTAACCAGACCTGGAACGTCACCACGCATTGCAGCTTGACGCAGCATGTTACGGCCAAGGCCGAACTTGCGGTACACGCCGTGCGGACGACCAGTCAGGCGGCAGCGGTTACGCATGCGCGAGGCGCTTGCGTCACGTGGCTGCTTCTGCAGGGCTACGGTAGCTTCCCAACGCGCTTCTGGACTTGCGTTCAGATCAACGATGATAGCTTTCAGCGCTGCACGCTTGGTGGCGTACTTGGCAACGGTGAGCTGACGCTTCAGCTCACGGTTCTTCATGCTCTTCTTGGCCATTTTCCTACTCCAATCAGTTGCGGAACGGGAATTTGAAAGCGCGCAGCAGTGCGCGACCTTCGTCATCCGTCCGAGCAGTGGTGGTCAGGGTAATGTCCAGACCGCGGAGAGCGTCGATCTTGTCGTAATCGATTTCCGGGAAAATGATCTGCTCTTTAACGCCCATGCTGTAGTTACCACGACCATCGAAGGACTTGGCATTCAGGCCGCGGAAGTCGCGAACCCGAGGCAGGGAGATCGACAGCAGACGATCCAGGAACTCGTACATACGCTCACGGCGCAGGGTCACTTTGACGCCGATCGGCCAACCTTCACGGACTTTAAAGCCAGCGATGGATTTCCGAGCGTAAGTCACAACGACTTTCTGACCGGTGATCTTTTCCAGGTCGGCAACAGCGTGCTCGATGACTTTTTTGTCGCCGATCGCTTCGCCCAGACCCATGTTCAGGGTGATTTTGGTAACGCGCGGAACTTCCATCACGTTCGAAAGCTTAAGTTCTTCCTTAAGTTTCGGTGCGATTTCCTTCCGGTAAATCTCTTTTAGTCGTGCCATGGTCTTCTACCTAGCAGTGTTCAAGCATCAACCGCTTTTTGGGTCGACTTGAAGACACGAATTTTCTTACCGTCTTCTACTTTGAAACCAACGCGGTCAGCCTTGTTGGTTTCGCCGTTGAAGATGGCGACGTTGGAAGCGTGCAGTGGCGCTTCTTTCTCGACGATACCGCCTTGTACGCCCGACATCGGGTTTGGCTTGGTATGGCGCTTGACCAGGTTCAGACCACCAACGACCAGACGGTCATCAGCGAGAACCTTAAGCACCTTACCGCGCTTACCTTTGTCTTTGCCGGCGATCACGATGATCTCGTCGTCACGACGAATCTTTTGCATGTCGGATCTCCTTACAGCACTTCTGGGGCGAGCGAGACGATCTTCATGAACTTCTCAGTACGAAGTTCACGGGTCACTGGCCCAAAGATACGGGTGCCGATCGGCTCTTGCTTGTTGTTCAACAGAACAGCAGCGTTGCCATCAAAGCGGATAATGGAGCCATCAGCACGGCGAACACCGTGACGAGTGCGGACTACAACAGCAGTCATCACTTGGCCTTTTTTCACTTTACCGCGAGGAATTGCTTCCTTGACGGTAACCTTGATGATGTCACCGATACCAGCGTAACGACGATGGGAGCCACCCAGCACCTTGATGCACATAACGCGGCGAGCGCCGCTGTTATCGGCCACATCGAGCATGGATTGAGTCTGAATCATATAATTTCTCCGACCCCTAGTCCTTAGACTTCCACAGCGCGTTCGAGAACATCAACCAGCGCCCAAGACTTGGTCTTGGCCAAAGGACGAGTTTCACGAATAGTGACTTTGTCGCCGATGTGGCACTGATTGGTTTCGTCGTGCGCGTGCAGCTTAGTCGAACGCTTAACGTATTTACCGTAGATCGGGTGCTTAACGCGACGCTCGATCAGAACGGTGATGGTTTTGTCCATCTTGTCGCTGACAACACGGCCAGTCAGCGTACGGACAGTTTTTTCGGCTTCAGCCATGATTACTTACCTGCCTGCTGGTTGAGCACAGTTTTCACGCGAGCGATGTCACGCTTAACTTGCGAGAGCAGATGAGACTGCCCCAACTGGCCAGTTGCTTTCTGCATACGCAGATTGAACTGGTCGCGCAGCAGGCCGAGCAGTTGCTCGTTCAGCTGCTGTGCTGATTTTTCACGAAGTTCATTCGCTTTCATCACATCACCGTCCGTTTAACAAAGGAGGTGGCGAGCGGCAGCTTTGCAGCAGCCAGGGCGAAAGCCTCACGCGCCAGCTCTTCAGAAACACCCTCGATTTCATACAGGACTTTGCCTGGCTGAATCTGGGCAACCCAGTACTCCACGTTACCCTTACCTTTACCCATCCGAACTTCGAGTGGCTTCTTGGTGACAGGCTTGTCCGGGAATACACGGATCCAGATCTTGCCGCCACGTTTTACGTGACGGGTCAGAGCACGACGCGCTGACTCGATCTGACGAGCGGTGAGACGACCACGAGCAACAGACTTCAGCGCGAACTCGCCGAAGCTGACTTTGCTACCGCGCAATGCCAGGCCACGGTTGTGACCGGTCATCTGCTTGCGGAACTTCGTACGCTTTGGTTGCAACATTTGGCGTACCCCTTACTTAGCAGCTTTTTTACGAGGCGCTGGTGCTTGTGGCTTCAGTTCTTCTTGGCGACCACCAATTACTTCGCCTTTGAAGATCCAAACCTTTACACCGATCACACCGTAGGTGGTGTGAGCTTCGTAGTTGGCATAGTCGATGTCGGCACGCAGGGTGTGCAGTGGCACACGACCTTCGCGATACCATTCAGTACGTGCGATTTCAGCACCGCCGAGACGACCGCTCACTTGGATTTTGATGCCTTTGGCACCAATGCGCATTGCGTTCTGTACAGCGCGCTTCATAGCGCGACGGAACATTACGCGACGCTCCAGCTGCTGAGCTACGCTCTGCGCAACCAGCATACCGTCGAGCTCCGGCTTGCGGATCTCTTCGATATTGATGTGCACAGGCACACCCATTTGCTTGGTCAGGTCCTGACGCAGTTTCTCAACATCTTCACCTTTCTTCCCGATAACGATACCTGGACGAGCGGTGTGGATGGTGATACGTGCAGTCTGCGCCGGACGATGGATATCGATACGGCTTACGGACGCGCTTTTTAGTTTGTCTTGGAGATACTCACGCACCTTCAGATCAGCGAACAAGTAGTCCGCATAAGTCCGACCGTCTGCGTACCAGACGGAGGTGTGCTCCTTGACGATTCCCAGGCGAATGCCAATGGGATGTACTTTCTGACCCATCTCTTCGACTCCGTTACTTGTCAGCAACCTTGACAGTGATATGGCAAGACCGCTTGACGATGCGATCAGCACGGCCTTTGGCACGTGGCATGATGCGCTTCAGCGAACGCCCTTCGTTGACGAAAACGGTGCTGACCTTCAGGTCATCAACGTCTGCGCCTTCGTTATGCTCGGCGTTGGCTACGGCCGACTCCAGCACTTTCTTCATGATCTCGGCGGCTTTCTTACTGCTGAAAGCCAACAGGTTGAGCGCTTCGCCCACCTTCTTCCCGCGGATCTGGTCGGCGACCAAGCGGGCTTTCTGGGCGGAGATTCGAGCGCCCGACAACTTAGCGGCTACTTCCATTTCCTAACCCCTTAACGCTTGGCTTTCTTGTCTGCCACGTGCCCGCGATAAGTGCGGGTACCGGCGAACTCGCCCAGTTTGTGGCCGACCATGTCTTCGTTAACGAGAACTGGGACGTGTTGACGACCGTTGTGTACTGCGATGGTCAGACCGACCATTTGTGGCAGGATCATCGAACGACGCGACCAGGTCTTAACTGGTTTGCGATCGTTCTTTTCCGCCGCCACTTCGATCTTCTTCAGTAGGTGAAGATCAATAAAAGGACCTTTTTTCAGAGAACGTGGCACTGTCGTATCCCTCTATTTACTTGCGACGACGGACGATCATTTTGTCGGTACGCTTATTACCACGAGTCTTCGCGCCCTTAGTCGGGAAGCCCCATGGCGATACCGGATGACGACCACCAGAGGTACGACCTTCACCACCACCATGTGGGTGGTCAACCGGGTTCATGGCAACACCACGAACGGTTGGGCGAACGCCACGCCAGCGCTTGGCACCAGCTTTACCCAACGAACGCAGGCTGTGCTCGGAGTTCGAGACTTCGCCCAGGGTCGCACGGCATTCAGCCAGTACTTTACGCATCTCACCAGAACGCAGACGCAGGGTCACGTAGACACCTTCACGAGCGATCAGCTGAGCCGAAGCACCAGCGGAACGAGCGATCTGTGCGCCTTTACCTGGCTTCAATTCGATGCCGTGTACGGTGCTACCAACTGGAATGTTACGCAGTTGCAGAGCGTTGCCCGGCTTGATCGGTGCCAGGGCACCTGCGATCAGCTGGTCGCCAGCACTCACGCCTTTAGGGGCGATGATGTAGCGACGCTCGCCATCTGCGTACAGCAGCAGAGCGATGTGAGCAGTACGGTTTGGATCGTATTCGATACGCTCGACGGTGGCAGCGATGCCATCCTTGTCGTTGCGACGGAAGTCGACCAGACGATAATGCTGCTTATGACCACCACCGATGTGACGAGTGGTAATACGGCCATTGTTGTTACGACCACCAGACTTCGATTTTTTCTCGAGCAGCGGTGCGTGAGGAGCGCCTTTATGCAGCTCCTGGTTGACCACCTTGACCACAAAACGGCGGCCAGGGGAAGTCGGTTTGCATTTAACGATTGCCATGATGCACCCCTTCCTTACTCAGCACTGCTGCTGAAATCGAGATCTTGGCCTGGCTGAAGGGAGATAACTGCCTTCTTCCAGTCATTACGCTTGCCCAGACCGCGAGCAGTGCGCTTGCTTTTACCCAGAACGTTCAGGGTAGTCACGCGCTCTACTTTCACGCTGAACAGGCTTTCGACGGCCTTCTTGATTTCCAGCTTGGTTGCGTCGGTCGCAACCTTGAAAACGAACTGGCCTTTCTTGTCTGCCAGAACCGTAGCCTTCTCGGAAACGTGCGGGCCAAGCAGAACTTTAAATACGCGTTCCTGGTTCATCCCAGCAGCTCCTCGAATTTCTTCACGGCCGACACGGTGATCAACACCTTGTCGTATGCGATCAGACTGACCGGATCGGAACCCTGCACGTCACGAACGTCGACGTGTGGCAGGTTGCGAGCAGCCAGGTACAGGTTCTGATCAACAGCGTCAGACACGATCAGGACGTCAGTCAGGCCCATGCCGTTCAGCTTGTTCAGCAGATCTTTGGTTTTCGGTGCTTCAACAGCGAAGTCCTGAACCACGACCAGACGATCAGTACGCACCAGCTCAGCAAGGATGGAACGCATTGCTGCGCGATACATCTTCTTGTTCAGCTTCTGGGAGTGATCCTGAGGACGAGCTGCGAAAGTGGTACCGCCGCCACGCCAGATTGGGCTACGGATAGTACCGGCACGAGCACGGCCAGTACCTTTCTGACGCCATGGGCGCTTGCCGCCACCGGAAACGTCGGAACGGGTCTTTTGCTGCTTGCTACCTTGACGGCCGCCGGCCATGTAGGCCACGACTGCTTGGTGAACCAGCGTCTCGTTGAATTCGCCGCCAAATGTCAGTTCGGAAACTTCGATCGCTTGAGCGTCATTTACATTTAATTGCATGTCAGCTTCCCCTTAACCGCGAGCCTTGGCTGCTGGACGTACAACCAAGTTGCCGCCAGTAGCGCCAGGAACAGCGCCCTTGACCAACAACAGATTGCGTTCAGCGTCCACGCGCACTACTTCGAGGGACTGCACGGTCACGCGCTCAGCGCCCATATGACCGGACATTTTTTTGCCCTTGAATACACGACCAGGAGTCTGGCACTGGCCGATAGAGCCTGGAACGCGGTGGGATACGGAGTTACCGTGGGTATTATCTTGCCCGCGGAAGTTCCAACGCTTGATCGTACCCTGGAAGCCTTTACCCTTGGACTGACCGGTTACATCAACCAGTTGACCAGCGGCGAAGATTTCAGCGTTGATCAGATCGCCGGCCTGGTACTCGCCTTCTTCAAGGCGGAATTCCATTACGGTACGACCAGCGGCAACGTTCGCCTTGGCGAAGTGGCCAGCCTGAGCTGCTGTTACACGCGAAGCGCGACGCTCGCCGACAGTGACTTGCACTGCACGATAGCCATCGGTCTCTTCAGTTTTGAACTGGGTGACGCGATTCGGCTCGATCTCAATGACCGTGACCGGAATGGAGACACCTTCTTCGGTGAAAATACGGGTCATACCGCATTTACGACCGACTACACCAATAGTCATGTTGTAAACCTCATGAGTGTACGGGGCTTTCACCCGCTATGGCCGCCCATTTCAGAGCGTTACACGACTAAGACCGAGTCTTAGCCGAGGCTGATCTGCACTTCCACACCGGCCGCAAGATCAAGCTTCATAAGTGCATCAACGGTTTTATCCGTTGGCTGGACGATGTCCAGAACGCGCTTATGAGTACGGATCTCGTACTGGTCACGCGCGTCTTTGTTGACGTGCGGGGAGACCAGAACGGTGAACCGCTCTTTACGGGTAGGCAGTGGAATTGGACCACGCACTTGAGCACCAGTACGTTTCGCGGTTTCCACGATTTCCTGGGTGGATTGGTCGATCAGGCGATGGTCAAAAGCCTTCAACCTGATACGGATTTGCTGATTTTGCATTGGATTTCAGACTCCGGCTGCTATTCCCACCGAGCGCAATACGCCCGTTAAAAGGAGGCGCAATTCTATAGACGCCCCATATAGGTGTCAACCCAATAAAAAAGCCCCCGCTGGGCGGGGGCTTTCTCAACTCATCGAAGCTGACTCAAAAAGAGCTTACTCGATGATTTTGGCTACGACGCCAGCGCCGACGGTACGACCGCCTTCACGAATAGCGAAACGCAGACCGTCTTCCATTGCGATGGTCTTGATCAGGGTGACAACCATTTTGATGTTGTCGCCTGGCATTACCATTTCAACGCCTTCCGGCAGTTCGCAGTTACCGGTCACGTCAGTGGTCCGGAAGTAGAACTGTGGACGGTAGCCTTTGAAGAACGGAGTGTGACGACCGCCTTCTTCTTTGCTCAGAACGTACACTTCAGCTTCGAACTTGGTGTGCGGCTTGACCGAACCCGGCTTAACCAGAACCTGGCCACGCTCAACGTCGTCACGCTTGGTACCACGCAGCAGAACGCCGCAGTTCTCGCCAGCACGACCTTCGTCGAGCAGTTTACGGAACATTTCAACACCGGTGCAGGTGGTGACGGTGGTGTCACGCAGACCTACGATTTCCAGTGGATCCTGAACCTTGACGATACCGCGCTCGATACGACCAGTCACAACAGTACCGCGACCGGAGATCGAGAATACGTCTTCGATTGGCATCAGGAACGGCTTGTCGATAACACGAACTGGTTCTGGGATGTAGCTGTCCAGAGTTTCTACCAGACGCTTGACAGCGGTGGTACCCATTTCGTTGTCGTCTTGGCCGTTCAGAGCCATCAGAGCCGAACCGATGATGATTGGAGTGTCATCACCTGGGAAGTCGTAAGTGCTCAGCAGATCGCGCACTTCCATCTCAACCAGTTCCAGCAGCTCAGCGTCGTCAACCATGTCAGCCTTGTTCAGGAAGACAACGATGTACGGAACGCCTACCTGACGGGACAGCAGGATGTGCTCACGGGTTTGCGGCATCGGACCATCAGCGGCCGAGCAAACCAGGATCGCGCCGTCCATCTGGGCAGCACCAGTGATCATGTTCTTCACATAGTCAGCGTGACCTGGGCAGTCAACGTGAGCGTAGTGACGAATCGAAGAGTTGTACTCAACGTGCGCGGTGTTGATGGTGATACCACGAGCCTTTTCTTCCGGAGCGCTGTCGATCTTGTCGAAAGCAACAACGGCCGAACCGAAAACTTCGGAGCAGACGCGAGTCAGAGCAGCAGTCAGAGTGGTTTTACCGTGGTCAACGTGACCAATGGTGCCAACGTTGACGTGCGGTAGGGAACGATCAAATTTTTCTTTAGCCACGACAATTAACTCCTTGCCTAAAGGGCTGAATCAGCCTTGTTTTTTGGTAACAGTCTCGACGATATGCGACGGAGCTGTATTGTATTTTTTGAATTCCATAGAGTAGCTTGCGCGACCCTGAGACATGGAACGAACGTCGGTCGCGTAACCGAACATTTCACCCAACGGAACCTCGGCACGAATAACCTTGCCGGAAACCGTATCTTCCATACCCAGAATCATGCCACGACGACGGTTAAGGTCGCCCATGACATCACCCATGTAGTCTTCAGGCGTAACGACTTCTACTGCCATGATCGGCTCGAGCAACTCACCACCGCCCTTCTGGGCCAGTTGCTTGGTTGCCATGGAAGCAGCCACCTTGAACGCCATCTCGTTGGAGTCGACGTCGTGGTAAGAACCATCAAACACAGTCGCCTTCAGGCCGATCAGCGGATAGCCGGCAACAACGCCGTTCTTCATCTGCTCTTCGATACCCTTCTGGATCGCCGGGATGTATTCCTTAGGAACCACACCACCTACGACTTCGTTCACGAATTGCAGACCTTCCTGACCTTCGTCAGCCGGTGCAAAACGGATCCAGCAGTGACCGAACTGGCCACGACCGCCGGATTGGCGAACGAACTTGCCTTCGATTTCACAGTTCTTCGTGATGCGCTCACGATAGGAAACCTGAGGCTTACCGATGTTGGCTTCGACGTTGAACTCACGGCGCATCCGGTCAACCAGGATGTCCAGGTGCAACTCGCCCATGCCGGAGATGATCGTCTGACCAGTCTCTTCATCAGTCTTGACGCGGAAAGACGGGTCTTCCTGAGCAAGCTTGCCCAGAGCGATACCCATTTTTTCCTGGTCGTCCTTGGTCTTAGGCTCAACGGCAACCGAAATAACCGGCTCCGGGAAGTCCATGCGAACCAGGATGATTGGCTTGTCGCCATTGCACAAGGTTTCACCAGTGGTGACGTCCTTCATGCCGATCAAGGCCGCGATGTCACCAGCGCGCACTTCCTTGATCTCTTCGCGGGCGTTTGCGTGCATTTGCACCATACGGCCTACGCGCTCTTTCTTGCCTTTTACAGAGTTGATCACGCCGTCGCCGGAGTTCAACACGCCCGAGTAAACTCGAACAAAGGTCAAGGTACCCACGAATGGGTCGGTAGCGATCTTGAACGCCAGAGCCGAGAACGGCTCGTTGTCGTCTGCATGACGCTCCAGCTCGATAGTCTCGTCATCCGGGTCGGTACCCTTGATGGCAGGAATATCGGTTGGCGCAGGCAGGAAGTCGATAACGGCGTCGAGAACCAGGGGAACACCCTTGTTCTTGAAGGAAGAACCGCAAACAGCCAGGACGATTTCACCAGCGATAGTACGCTGACGCAGAGCGGCCTTGATTTCCTCGTTGGTGAGTTCTTCACCCTCGAGGTACTTGTTCATCAGCTCTTCGTTGGCTTCGGCCGCAGCCTCAACCATGTTGCCGCGCCACTTCTCGGCTTCTTCCAGCAATTCAGCAGGAATATCCTTGCGAACAGGGACCATGCCCTTGTCAGCATCGTCCCAGTAGACAGCTTGCATGTTGATCAGATCGATCTGACCCTGGAAGTTGTCTTCGGAACCGATAGCCAGCTGGATAGGCACCGGAGTGTGGCCCAGACGCTGCTTGATCTGACCGATCACGCGCAGGAAGTTGGCACCAGCACGGTCCATCTTGTTTACATAAACAAGACGCGGAACGCCGTATTTGTTGGCTTGACGCCATACGGTTTCCGACTGAGGCTCAACGCCCGAGGTACCGCAGAATACAACCACAGCGCCGTCGAGTACGCGCAGGGAACGTTCTACTTCAATGGTGAAGTCAACGTGGCCCGGGGTATCGATGACGTTGAAGCGGTGCTCGTCCTTGTACTGCTTCTCGGAACCCTTCCAGAAAGCGGTAATGGCAGCAGAAGTAATGGTAATACCACGCTCCTGCTCCTGCACCATCCAGTCGGTGGTCGCGGCGCCATCATGCACCTCGCCCATCTTGTGACTTTTGCCGGTGTAAAAAAGGACGCGCTCAGTGGTGGTGGTTTTACCAGCATCCACGTGAGCAACGATACCGATGTTACGGTAGCGGTTAATCGGTGTAGTACGAGCCATAAAGCCCTCGCAAATTGAGTGACGCTAAAATTAGAAGCGGTAGTGCGAGAAAGCCTTGTTGGCTTCAGCCATACGGTGCACGTCTTCACGCTTCTTAACTGCAGCACCTTTACCTTCAGCAGCGTCCAACAGTTCGCCAGCCAAACGCAGGGCCATGGACTTCTCGCCGCGCTTGCGGGCGAAGTCTACCAACCAGCGCATTGCCAGGGCGTTACGACGGGACGGACGAACTTCGACCGGAACCTGGTAAGTAGCACCGCCTACACGGCGCGACTTCACTTCGACCAGCGGAGCGATGGCGTCGAGAGCTTTCTCGAAGATTTCCAGGGGATCGCTGTTCTTGCGTTCCTTAACTTTGTCCAGTGCGCCATAAACGATACGCTCGGCAACGGCTTTCTTGCCGCTTTCCATTACGTGGTTCATGAACTTGGCGAGAATCTGGCTTCCGTATTTCGGATCGTCCAGAATCTCACGTTTGGCTGCTACGCGACGTCTTGGCATTGATAAGCCCTCAAACGGTCTTCAGGTTAGCCCGGGACAGCAGATGCGTGCCCGACCTTACTCTTATCGACTCAATAAAATTAAAAACTGCAAAACGGCCGATTATTTCGGACGCTTGGTACCGTACTTCGAACGACCTTGGTTACGACCTTTAACGCCGGAAGTATCCAAAGAGCCGCGAACGGTGTGGTAACGAACACCTGGCAAGTCTTTTACACGACCGCCGCGGATCAGTACCACGCTGTGCTCTTGCAGGTTGTGGCCTTCACCGCCGATGTACGAGGAAACCTCGAAACCGTTGGTCAGACGCACACGGCATACTTTACGCAGTGCCGAGTTAGGTTTTTTCGGCGTGGTGGTATACACACGGGTGCATACGCCACGACGTTGCGGGCAGTTCTGCAGCGCAGGCACGTCGGATTTCTCGACGATACGCTTACGCGGCTGACGTACCAGCTGGTTGATAGTTGCCATCTACTAGCTCCACTGTTGTCTTGCGACGCTATTGTCTTACAAGAAAAGCAAAATGGCAGGAACGAATTCCCGCCAAATTTAGGGGATCAAGAGTCTAAAGAGGATCTTGTCCCCAGTCAAGGCAAGGCCCCGACCTCCCCGCCCGCCGGATCTCGACAATTTGTCTCGATCCGCCGAACGGGGTGACCAGGGCCAGGCACTCAATTACCGCAGAACTCAGTTACCACTCGAGTTCAGTGCTTCGGTCAGTGCAGCTTCCACTTCACTGGCGCTTACGCGCAACGGCTTGTCAGCTTCACGGCGACGCTTGCGTTCGCTGTGATAGGCCAAACCGGTACCGGCCGGGATCAGACGACCCACGACCACGTTTTCTTTCAGCCCGCGCAGGTAATCGCGCTTGCCGGTTACCGCCGCTTCGGTCAGTACGCGAGTGGTTTCCTGGAAGGAAGCCGCCGAGATGAACGATTCGGTGGACAACGACGCCTTGGTGATACCCAGCAGAACGCGAGTGAACTTGGAGACAAACTTGTCTTCGCCGCTCAGACGCTCGTTCTCTACCAGTACGTGAGTCAATTCCATCTGGTCGCCCTTGATGAAACTGGAATCGCCGGATTCAGCGATCTCAACTTTACGCAGCATCTGACGCAGGATGGTCTCGATGTGCTTGTCGTTGATCTTCACGCCTTGCAGACGGTAAACGTCCTGGATCTCGTTCACGATGTACTTGGCCAGCGCACTCACACCCAGCAGACGCAGGATGTCGTGTGGATCGCTCGGACCGTCCGAGATAACTTCGCCGCGGTTTACCTGTTCGCCTTCGAACACGTTCAGGTGACGCCACTTCGGAATCAGCTCTTCGTACGGATCGGTACCGTCGTTCGGGGTGATAACCAGACGGCGTTTGCCTTTGGTCTCTTTACCGAACGCGATGGTGCCGCTGACTTCAGCCAGAATCGAGGCTTCTTTCGGACGACGGGCTTCGAACAAGTCGGCAACACGCGGCAGACCACCGGTGATGTCGCGAGTTTTCGAAGTCTCTTGCGGAATACGAGCGATAACATCACCGATCGCGATCTTCGCACCATCCGCTACACCGACCAGGGCGTTGGCTGGCAGGAAGTACTGAGCGATAACGTCAGTGCCTGGCAGCAACAGATCCTTGCCGTTGTCGTCGACCATCTTCACAGCAGGACGGATGTCCTTGCCGGCAGCTGGACGATCTTTCGCATCGAGTACTTCAATGTTGGTCATACCGGTCAATTCGTCGGTCTGACGCTTGATCGTGATGCCTTCTTCCATGCCCACGTAGGTCACGGTACCTTTCATTTCGGTAACGATCGGGTGAGTGTGCGGGTCCCACTTGGCCACGATGGCGCCAGCGTCGACCTTGTCACCTTCTTTAACCGAAATCACAGCACCGTACGGCAGCTTGTAGCGCTCGCGCTCGCGACCGAAGTCGTCAGCGATGGCCAGCTCACCGGAACGGGACACAGCAACCAGGTGACCATCCACTCGCTCAACGTGCTTCAGGTTGTGCAGACGGACGGTACCGCCATTCTTCACCTGAACGCTGTCGGCCGCGGAGGTCCGGCTTGCCGCACCACCGATGTGGAACGTACGCATCGTCAGCTGGGTACCCGGCTCACCGATGGACTGGGCAGCGATAACGCCGACCGCTTCACCGATGTTCACTTGGTGACCACGTGCCAGGTCGCGACCGTAGCACTTGGCGCAGATGCCGTAGCGAGTTTCGCAGCTGATCGGCGAACGTACGATCACTTCGTCGATGCTGTTGAGTTCGATGAACTCGACCCACTTCTCGTCAACCAGGGTGCCCGCAGGAACGATCACGTCCTCGGTACCCGGCTTGAATACGTCACGGGCGATGACACGACCCAATACGCGTTCACCCAACGGCTCTACAACGTCACCGCCTTCAATGTGCGGAGTCATTACCAGGCCATGTTCGGTGCCGCAATCGATCTCGGTCACGACCAGATCCTGGGCAACGTCTACCAGACGACGAGTCAGGTAACCGGAGTTCGCCGTTTTCAAGGCGGTATCCGCAAGACCCTTACGAGCACCGTGAGTGGAGATGAAGTACTGAAGTACGCTCAAACCTTCACGGAAGTTCGCGGTAATCGGGGTCTCGATGATGGAACCGTCCGGCTTGGCCATCAGGCCACGCATACCGGCGAGCTGACGGATCTGCGCAGCAGAACCCCGTGCGCCCGAGTCGGCCATCATGTACATCGAGTTGAAGGACTCCTGGTCGACTTCGTTGCCATGACGGTCGATGACTTTCTCTTTCGAGAGGTTGGCCATCATCGCCTTGGAAACTTCGTCGTTCGCCTTGGACCAGAGGTCGATCACTTTGTTGTACTTCTCGCCCTGGGTTACCAGGCCGGAGGCGTACTGACTTTCGATCTCTTTCACTTCTTCGGTAGCTGCACCGATGATGCGGGCTTTTTCATCCGGGATAACGAAGTCGTTAACACCGATGGAAACGCCGGAAATGGTCGAATAGGCAAAACCGGTGTACATCAACTGGTCAGCGAAGATCACGGTCTCTTTCAGACCAACCACGCGGTAGCACTGGTTGATCAGCTTGGAGATCGCCTTTTTCTTCATCGGCAGGTTGACGACGTCGTAGGACAGACCTTTTGGCACAACCTGGAACAACAGCGCACGGCCGACGGTAGTGTCGACAATACGAGTGTTGGTCACGCTGCCGCCGTCACGATCGTTCACGGTTTCGTTGATCCGCACCTTGACCTTGGCGTGCAGTGCGGCTTCGCCGGCACGGAACACACGGTCAACTTCTTGCAGATCCGCGAACACACGACCTTCGCCCTTGGCGTTGATCGCTTCACGCGTCATGTAGTACAGACCCAATACAACGTCCTGCGACGGAACGATGATTGGCTCACCGTTGGCTGGCGACAGGATGTTGTTGGTCGACATCATCAACGCACGCGCTTCCAACTGGGCTTCCAGTGTCAGCGGTACGTGCACGGCCATTTGGTCGCCGTCGAAGTCGGCGTTGTACGCAGCACAGACCAACGGGTGCAGCTGGATAGCCTTACCTTCGATCAGTACCGGTTCAAACGCCTGGATACCCAGACGGTGAAGGGTCGGTGCACGGTTGAGCAGAACCGGGTGTTCGCGAATCACTTCGGCGAGAACGTCCCAGACCTCTGGCAGCTCGCGCTCGACCATCTTCTTGGCGGCCTTGATGGTAGTCGCGAGACCACGCATTTCCAGCTTGCCGAAAATGAACGGCTTGAACAGCTCCAGAGCCATTTTCTTAGGCAGACCGCACTGGTGCAGACGCAGGGTCGGACCTACGGTAATTACCGAACGACCGGAGTAGTCAACACGCTTACCGAGCAAGTTCTGACGGAAACGACCCTGCTTACCCTTGATCATGTCAGCCAGGGATTTCAGAGGACGCTTGTTGGAACCGGTGATAGCGCGGCCACGACGACCGTTGTCGAGCAGTGCGTCGACCGCTTCCTGCAACATACGCTTTTCGTTGCGCACGATGATGTCCGGAGCGGACAGATCGAGCAGACGCTTCAAGCGGTTGTTACGGTTGATCACTCGACGATACAGATCGTTGAGGTCGGAAGTCGCGAAACGACCGCCATCGAGCGGAACCAGTGGACGCAGATCTGGCGGCAGAACCGGCAGAACGGTCAGCACCATCCACTCTGGCAGGTTGCCGGAACCCTGGAAGGCTTCCATCAACTTCAGACGCTTGGACAGCTTCTTGATCTTGGTTTCGGAGTTGGTTTGCGGAATTTCTTCGCGCAGACGGCCAATCTCGTGTTCCAGGTCGATAGCGTGCAGCAGTTCGCGGACAGCTTCGGCACCCATGCGGGCATCGAAATCGTCGCCGAACTCTTCCAGCGCTTCGAAGTACTGCTCGTCGTTGAGCAGCTGACCTTTTTCAAGGGTGGTCATGCCTGGATCGATAACGACATAGCTCTCGAAGTAGAGAACGCGTTCGATATCACGCAGGGTCATGTCCATCAGCAGGCCGATACGGGACGGCAGCGATTTCAGGAACCAGATGTGAGCAACCGGCGAGGCCAGTTCGATGTGCGCCATGCGCTCACGACGAACTTTTGCCAGCGCGACTTCAACGCCGCACTTCTCGCAGATCACACCACGGTGCTTCAAGCGCTTGTACTTACCGCACAGGCACTCGTAATCCTTGACCGGGCCAAAGATCTTGGCGCAGAACAGGCCGTCACGCTCAGGTTTGAACGTACGGTAGTTAATGGTTTCCGGCTTTTTAACTTCACCGAACGACCACGAACGGATCATCTCAGGCGATGCCAATCCAATACGGATGGCGTCGAACTCTTCGACTTGACCCTGGTTTTTCAGCAAATTCAGTAGGTCTTTCAAGGCCTTTCCTCCTGGCGGAGCAGAGAGCGGGCAAAACAGCCCCGCTCTCGATTCGCGTCACGTGTTATTCGGTTTCCAGATCGATATCGATGCCGAGGGAACGAATTTCCTTGATCAACACGTTGAAAGACTCGGGCATGCCCGGCTCCATACGGTGATCGCCGTCCACGATGTTTTTGTACATCTTGGTCCGGCCGTTCACATCGTCCGACTTCACTGTGAGCATTTCTTGCAGAGTGTATGCAGC
The DNA here is from genome assembly GCF_024749325.1 of Pseudomonas sp. B21-010. Lineage (NCBI taxonomy): Bacteria > Pseudomonadati > Pseudomonadota > Gammaproteobacteria > Pseudomonadales > Pseudomonadaceae > Pseudomonas > Pseudomonas sp. B21-010. The sequence goes on from NZ_CP087198.1 coordinate 5,786,415, forward strand.
ACCGTACGCTTCCAGTGCCCAGACCTCCATCTCCCCGAAACGCTGACCACCGAACTGCGCCTTACCACCCAGCGGCTGCTGAGTAACCAGGCTGTAAGAACCGGTAGAACGAGCGTGCATCTTGTCGTCTACCAAGTGGTTCAGCTTCAGCATGTACATGTAGCCAACGGTAACCGGGCGCTCGAACTTGTTGCCGGTACGGCCGTCGAACAGCTGCATCTGGCCGCTTTCTGGCAAGTCTGCCAGTTTCAGCATGGCCTTGATTTCGCTTTCCTTGGCACCGTCGAACACCGGAGTAGCCATTGGAACGCCGCCGCGCAGGTTCTTCGCCAGATCCAGGATTTCCTGGTCGGTGAAGGTGTCCAGCTCTTCGTTGCGGCCGCCGATCTCGTTGTAGATCTCGTGCAGGAACTTACGCAGGTCAGCGACCTTGCGCTGCTCTTCGATCATACGGTTGATCTTCTCGCCCAAGCCCTTGGCCGCGAGGCCCAGGTGGGTTTCAAGGATCTGACCAACGTTCATACGCGAAGGTACGCCCAACGGGTTGAGGACCACATCGACCGGGGTGCCATTGGCATCGTGCGGCATGTCTTCAACCGGCATGATCACGGAGACCACACCCTTGTTACCGTGACGACCGGCCATCTTGTCGCCCGGCTGGATGCGGCGACGGATTGCCAGGTAAACCTTGACGATTTTCAGCACGCCTGGAGCCAGGTCATCGCCCTGCTGCAGTTTGCGCTTCTTGTCTTCGAACTTGTCGTCCAGCAGACGGCGGCGATCAACGATGTAGGCCTGAGCCTTCTCGAGCTGCTCGTTCAGAGCATCTTCAGCCATGCGCAGTTTGAACCACTGGCCATGCTCAAGACCGTCGAGAACTTCGTCGGTGATTTCCTGACCTTTCTTCAGGCCGGCGCCGCCTTCGGCTTTGTGGCCGACCAGAGCGGAGCGCAGACGCTCGAAAGTTGCGCCTTCGACGATACGGAACTCTTCGTTCAGGTCCTTGCGGATCTCGTCGAGTTGAGTCTTCTCAATGGACAGTGCACGAGCATCACGCTCAACACCGTCGCGAGTGAAGACCTGTACGTCGATGACGGTACCCTTGGTGCCGGTAGGCACGCGCAGGGAGGTGTCTTTAACGTCGCTGGCTTTTTCACCGAAGATGGCACGCAGCAGTTTTTCTTCCGGAGTCAGCTGGGTCTCGCCTTTCGGAGTGACCTTGCCCACCAGGATGTCGCCTGCGCCTACTTCAGCACCTACGTAAACGATACCGGCTTCGTCCAGCTTGTTCAGTGCAGCTTCACCCACGTTCGGGATGTCCGCAGTGATTTCCTCTGGGCCAAGCTTGGTGTCACGGGCCACACAGGTCAGTTCCTGGATGTGGATCGTGGTGAAGCGGTCTTCCTGAACCACACGCTCGGACAGGCAGATGGAGTCTTCGAAGTTGAAGCCGTTCCATGCCATGAACGCGATGCGCATGTTCTGACCCAACGCCAGTTCACCCATATCGGTGGACGGACCGTCGGCCATGATGTCGCTGCGCTGAACCCGATCACCCTTGCTCACCAGCGGACGCTGGTTGATGCAGGTGTTCTGGTTGGAGCGGGTGTATTTGGTCAGGTTGTAGATGTCGACACCGGCTTCGCCAGTTTCAACTTCGTCATCGGCAACACGAACCACGATACGGCTGGCGTCGACGGAGTCGATCACGCCACCACGACGAGCCACGACGCAAACGCCGGAGTCACGGGCAACGTTACGCTCCATGCCGGTACCTACCAGCGGCTTGTCGGCACGCAGGGTGGGTACAGCTTGACGCTGCATGTTCGAACCCATCAACGCACGGTTGGCGTCGTCGTGCTCGAGGAACGGGATCAGCGACGCTGCAACCGAAACTACCTGCTTCGGCGATACGTCCATCAAGGTGACGTCTTCCGGCGCCTTGACGGTGAACTCGTTCAAGTGACGAACAGCTACCAGCTCGTCGATCAGGACTTTCTTGTCGTTCATCGTGGCCGAAGCCTGAGCGATCACGTGATCTGCTTCTTCGATGGCGGACAGGAACACGATCTCGTCGGTCACCAGGGCGTCTTTCACCACACGGTACGGGCTCTCGAGGAAGCCGTACTGGTTGGTGCGCGCATAGGCAGCCAGGGAGTTGATCAGACCGATGTTCGGACCTTCCGGCGTTTCGATCGGGCATACACGACCGTAGTGCGTCGGGTGTACGTCACGAACCTCGAAGCCTGCACGCTCACGGGTCAGACCGCCCGGGCCGAGTGCGGAGACACGACGCTTGTGGGTGATCTCGGACAGCGGGTTGTTCTGGTCCATGAACTGGGACAGCTGGCTCGAACCGAAGAACTCCTTCACCGCCGCAGCCACAGGCTTGGCGTTGATCAGGTCTTGCGGCATCAGGCCTTCGCTTTCAGCCATCGACAGACGTTCCTTGACCGCACGCTCTACGCGCACCAGGCCAACACGGAACTGGTTCTCGGCCATCTCGCCTACACAGCGAACACGACGGTTACCCAGGTGGTCGATGTCATCGACGATGCCCTTGCCGTTACGGATGTCGACCAGGGTCTTGAGGACAGCAACGATGTCGTCCTTGTTCAGTACACCCGAACCTTCGATTTCGGTACGACCGATACGACGGTTGAACTTCATCCGGCCGACCGCAGACAGGTCATAACGCTCAGGGCTGAAGAACAGGTTGTTGAACAGGGTCTCGGCTGCATCCTTGGTTGGCGGCTCGCCAGGACGCATCATGCGATAGATCTCGACCAGGGCTTCCAGTTGGTTGCCGGTGGAGTCGATCTTCAGCGTGTCGGAGATGAACGGGCCGCAGTCGATGTCGTTGGTGTACAGCGTCTCGATGCGAACGACCTGGGCCTTGGCGATTTTTGCCAGGATCTCGGTGTTCAGCTCGGTGTTGCACTCCGCCAGGATTTCGCCGGTGGCCGGATGCACGATGACCTTGGCCGTGGTGCGACCCAGGACGTAGTCCAGAGGCACCTGCAGCTCTTTGATCCCGGCTTTTTCCAGCTGGTTGATGTGGCGAGCGGTGATACGACGACCCTGCTCGACAATAACCTTGCCTTTGTCATCCTGGATATCGAGGACAGCGATTTCACCGCGCAGGCGCTGAGGCACCAGTTCCAGGCTGAGGTTTTCACCTTGCACATGGAAAACGTTGGTGGTGTAGAACGCGTCCAGCACTTCTTCGGTGGTATAGCCGAGCGCGCGCAGCAGTACCGATGCAGGCAGCTTGCGACGACGGTCGATACGCACGAATACGCAGTCTTTCGGGTCGAACTCGAAGTCCAACCACGAACCGCGGTAAGGAATGATGCGCGCGGAGTAAAGCAGTTTGCCGGAGCTGTGCGTCTTGCCACGGTCGTGGTCGAAGAACACGCCCGGAGAACGGTGCAGCTGGGAAACGATTACACGCTCGGTACCGTTGATTACGAAGGTACCGTTCTCAGTCATCAGGGGGATTTCACCCATGTAGACTTCTTGCTCTTTGATGTCCTTGATCGCTTTGTTCGACGATTCTTTGTCGAAAATGATCAGGCGCACTTTTACCCGCAAAGGTACGGCGTAAGTAACACCGCGCAATACGCATTCTTTGACATCAAATGCCGGTTCGCCCAGGCGATAACCGACGTACTCCAGCGCAGCATTGCCGGAGTAGCTGATGATCGGGAAAACGGATTTGAAGGCCGCATGCAGGCCCACGTCGCGGAACTGATCTTTAGTCGCTCCCGCTTGCAAGAATTCACGATACGAATCCAGCTGGATGGCCAGGAGGTACGGCACATCCATGACGTCCGGCAACTTGCTAAAGTCCTTGCGGATACGTTTTTTCTCAGTATATGAGTAAGCCATCAGCGTTCCCCAGCTTGGTCACCTGCTTGTTTGGCCCCTCCCGACGGGAGCAGCCAGAAAATCGTGCAAACCCCATGGTTTGCGCCACCACATCGGGTGGTTACAGCTCGCGATCAGCACCGACCCAGTCGGCTGCCAATAACGGAAAAAGGCCGGTGGCAAGAGCCACCAGCCATCAGCCTGTCGCTTAACGCTCGGGCTGGAGACGCAAAGTCGATGCTTACTTCAGCTCGACTTTAGCGCCTGCTTCTTCCAGAACTGCTTTGGCTTTGTCAGCTGCGTCTTTGGCAACAGCTTCCAGAACCATGGCAGGAGCGCCGTCAACTACAGCCTTGGCTTCTTTCAGGCCCAGACCGGTCAGTTCACGTACTGCCTTGATCACGTTTACTTTCTTCTCGCCAGCTTCGGTCAGCATGACGTTGAATTCGGTTTGCTCTTCAACAACGGCGGCAGCAGCAGCTGGGCCAGCGGAAGCAGCGGCAGCGGAAACGCCGAATTTCTCTTCGAAAGCTTTGATCAGCTCAACAACCTGCAGAACCGACATTTCAGCTACGGCGTTGAGGATATCGTCTTGGGAGATAGACATTACTGTATTTCCTGAATTGGGGGACGGCCTACGCGGCCATCGAAATAAACAAAAAAGCGCGAGAGGAAGTGCTCAGCCTTAGGCTGCGGCAGCTTCTTTTTGCTCGCGAACTGCAGCCAGAGTACGAGCCAGCTTGCTGGTAGCGCCTTGAATCACGCTCATCAGCTGCGAAATGGCTTCGTCGCGGGTCGGCAGTGTTGCCAGTACATCGATCTGATTAGCTGCGAGGAACTTGCCCTCGAACGCAGCTGCCTTGATCTCGAACTTATCCTGACCCTTGGCGAATTCCTTGAACAAACGGGCAGCAGCGCCTGGATGATCTTTGGAGAACGCGATCAGGGTCGGGCCGGTGAACACGTCGTTGAGAACACTGTATTCAGTGCCAGCAACAGCGCGCTTGAGCAGGGTGTTACGTACGACACGTACGTAAACGCCAGCTTCACGAGCCTCTTTACGGAGTCCGGTCATTGCGCCTACTGTTACGCCACGGGCATCAGCCACGACAGCGGACAGAGCGACTTTGGCAGCCTCGTTGACTTCAGCGACGATGGCCTTCTTGTCTTCGAGATTAATTGCCACGGGTTTAACTCCTGCTTGTTACCGTTTCATTCAGTCGAAACCGAATGTCGTTTTGGTGTCTGATTCGGTAAGGAACCGGGAGCACCATCTGCGTAGGCTTGTGGTTTAAGACTTGCGCCGCCTACGGTCTTGGACAGCCCCCGCCAGGCAGGGACCCCAATTTTTTGATTGGCGCAATTACTTGCGCCAATCTGAGTCTTACGCGTCGAGCGAGCTCTGATCGATGACCAGACCTGGGCCCATAGTGGTGCTCAGGGTAACGCGCTTGACGTAGATACCTTTCGAAGAAGCTGGCTTGATACGCTTCAGATCAGCGATCAGGGCTTCAACGTTTTCCTTCAGCTTGACGGCGTCGAAGCCGATCTTGCCAACGGAAGTGTGGATGATGCCGTTTTTGTCGGTGCGATAACGAACCTGACCAGCCTTGGCGTTTTTAACCGCGGTGGCTACGTCTGGGGTTACGGTGCCGACTTTAGGGTTAGGCATCAGACCACGTGGACCGAGGATCTGACCCAACTGACCTACAACGCGCATGGCATCCGGAGATGCGATCACTACGTCATAGTTCAGGTCGCCGCCCTTCATTTCAGCAGCCAGATCGTCCATGCCTACGCGATCAGCACCAGCAGCCAGAGCAGCTTCAGCTGCTGGGCCCTGGGTGAAGACAGCTACACGAACGGTCTTGCCAGTGCCGTGTGGCAGCACGGTAGCGCTACGAACGACCTGGTCGGATTTACGTGGGTCAACGCCCAGGTTTACAGCAACGTCGAACGACTCGCTGAACTTGACAGTCGACAGCTCAGCCAGCAGAGCGGCGGCGTCTACAAAGTTGTAGGCCTTGCCTGCTTCGATTTTGCCGGCGATAGCCTTTTGACGCTTGGTCAGCTTAGCCATTACACACCCTCCACGTTAAGGCCCATGCTACGAGCAGAACCGGCGATAGTACGCACGGCTGCATCCATATCAGCTGCAGTCAGATCCGCGTTTTTGGTTTTCGCGATTTCTTCCAGCTGAGCACGGGTAACGGTGCCAACCTTAACGGTGTTTGGACGAGCGGAACCGCTGGTCAAACCTGCAGCCTTCTTCAGCAGAACCGAAGCTGGGGTGCTTTTTGTTTCGAAAGTGAAGCTACGGTCGCTGTAGACAGTGATGATCACTGGAGTCGGCAGACCTGGCTCAAGACCCTGAGTACGGGCGTTGAAGGCCTTGCAGAATTCCATGATGTTCACGCCGTGCTGACCCAGGGCAGGACCAACAGGTGGGCTTGGGTTAGCCTGAGCGGCCTTCACTTGCAGCTTGATGTAAGCGGTAATTTTCTTGGCCATGAGGCACTCCAATTACGGGTTCGAACGCCTCGAAAGGCTCCCCGGTTACTTGCGCGTTTATCCCAGTGACGACAAAACCCCACAGCCTTGGGCTGCGGGGTTGGGATGCCTGTTCAATCAGACCTTTTCGACCTGACTGAACTCTAGCTCTACCGGAGTAGAGCGACCGAAAATGAGCACTGCCACTTGGATCCGGCTCTTTTCGTAGTTAACTTCTTCAACCGTGCCGTTGAAATCAGCGAATGGACCGTCGGTGACGCGTACAACCTCACCTGGCTCAAACAGTGTCTTCGGCTTCGGCTTGTCGCTACCATCAGCGACGCGACGCAGAATCGCTTCTGCCTCTTTATCCGTGATCGGTGCAGGCTTGTCGGCGGTACCGCCAATGAAGCCCATCACCCGAGGGGTATCCTTGACCAAGTGCCAAGTCCCTTCGTTCATATCCATCTGTACCAGCACGTAGCCCGGAAAGAACTTACGTTCACTTTTGCGCTTCTGGCCATTACGCATCTCAACCACTTCTTCAGTGGGGACCAGAATCTCGCCAAAGCCATCTTCCATGCCAGCCAGCTTTACGCGCTCTACCAGCGAGCGCATAACATGCTTCTCGTAACCCGAGTAAGCATGCACAACGTACCAACGCTTAGCCACGGGACACCCTTAGCCAACAATCAAGGAAACAAGCCAGCCGAGCAGGGAATCGAGCCCCCACAACAGCAACGCCATTACCAGAACAACAGCCACAACGATCAACGTGGTCTGCGTGGTTTCTTGGCGAGTCGGCCATACGACTTTACGAATCTCAGTGCGAGCTTCCTTAGCGAGTACAAAGAAAGACTTGCCCTTGGCTGTCTGCAGGCCTACAAAGGCAGCAACAGCAGCAATGGCGAGCAATGCAAGTACGCGGTACAGGATCGGCGAAGCAGAATAATACTGATTGCCAACAACGCCAATAACCACCAAAGCAACTACCACTAGCCACTTGAGCAGATCGAAGCGAGAGCCTTGAGCTTCAGCTTTAGGAGTCATCTATGAAGATCCTGTGAAAAGAAAGCCAGACACACTGAGTGAATCTGGCAGGTCAGGAGGGAATCGAACCCCCAACCTACGGTTTTGGAGACCGTCGCTCTGCCAATTGAGCTACTGACCTAAAACAAAATCAGGCCGACCATTATGCCGGCCCGAAAAAGACATTACAACTGTTTACTCGATGACTTTGGCTACGACGCCAGCGCCGACGGTACGACCGCCTTCACGGATAGCGAAACGCAGACCATCTTCCATCGCAATGGTCTTGATCAAGGTAACAGTCATCTGAATGTTGTCACCTGGCATTACCATTTCAACGCCTTCTGGCAGCTCGCAGTTACCAGTCACGTCAGTTGTACGGAAGTAGAACTGTGGACGGTAGCCTTTGAAGAACGGAGTATGACGACCGCCTTCTTCCTTGCTCAGAACGTAAACTTCTGCGGTGAACTTGGTGTGCGGCTTGACGGTGCCCGGCTTGACCAGAACCTGGCCACGCTCAACGTCGTCACGCTTGGTGCCGCGCAGCAGCACGCCGCAGTTCTCGCCAGCACGACCTTCGTCGAGCAGCTTGCGGAACATTTCAACGCCAGTGCAGGTAGTTTTCTGAGTATCGCGCAGACCGACGATCTCAACTTCTTCCTGGATACGGACGATGCCACGCTCAACACGACCAGTCACAACAGTACCGCGACCGGAGATCGAGAATACGTCTTCGATCGGCATCAGGAACGGCTTGTCGATAGCACGCTCCGGCTCTGGGATGTAGCTGTCCAGAGTTTCCACCAGCTTCTTGACAGCAGTGGTGCCCATTTCGTTGTCGTCTTGGCCGTTCAGAGCCATCAGAGCCGAACCGATGATGATTGGAGTGTCATCACCTGGGAAATCGTAAGTGCTCAGCAGATCGCGCACTTCCATCTCAACCAGTTCCAGCAGCTCAGCGTCGTCAACCATGTCAGCCTTGTTCAGGAAGACAACGATGTACGGAACGCCTACCTGACGGGACAGCAGGATGTGCTCACGGGTTTGCGGCATCGGACCATCAGCGGCCGAGCAAACCAGGATCGCGCCGTCCATCTGGGCAGCACCGGTGATCATGTTTTTTACGTAGTCGGCGTGACCTGGGCAGTCAACGTGTGCGTAGTGACGCACGGCCGAATCGTATTCAACGTGAGCGGTGTTGATGGTGATACCGCGAGCTTTTTCTTCCGGGGCGCTGTCGATCTTGTCGAAGTCAACCTTGGCCGAACCGAAAACTTCGGAGCAGACACGGGTCAGAGCAGCGGTCAGCGTGGTTTTACCGTGGTCAACATGACCAATGGTACCAACGTTGACGTGCGGCTTATTACGTTCGAACTTTTCCTTAGCCATCGAAATCACCCCTAGGAGAAGAATTTAGCGAGTCACACAAGCCATTAAAACAAAGGCAGATATTTTCATATCTGCCTTGTTATATGGAGCTCTTGAGCGGATTTGAACCGCTGACCTCACCCTTACCAAGGGTGTGCTCTACCAACTGAGCTACAAGAGCGAAACACTTTGCACAACCTGCAAACTTGGAGCGGGTAGCGGGAATCGAACCCGCATCATCAGCTTGGAAGGCTGAGGTTCTACCACTAAACTATACCCGCGGAGCTTGCAGCTCACGCTAAAAATGGTGGAGGGGGAAGGATTCGAACCTTCGAAGTCGTAGACGTCAGATTTACAGTCTGATCCCTTTGGCCGCTCGGGAACCCCTCCTAAGCGAGCCGGCATTCTATATCATGCCAGCCTTCTGTCAAGCATTTTCTCATTAAAAACCTGAGGTTAGCTGCGTTGACGTCGCTTCGTACCGCTAACCTTTAAAGGTCTTCGCTGCGAAGCGGGCGCCATTCTATGCAAACTACCCAGCGGGTGCAACCCCCTCGCATGGCATTATTTTATGTTTTAACTCATTGAATTCTTTAGAAAGGTTTTGAAGCAACGTTTCATTCACCTTTCCTGCGCTTTCCTGGGAAACCTGAACCCAGAATCCCCCACCCTCAGGGACATTTGGCGCTGCAGAACGACCCGCGACGCCCGAGGCAGCCAATCGCTGCTCCAGCTGCCTGGCCAGCTCCGGACGAACAAAACCACCCAAGTAAACACAAGTTTTTTGCGCCTCACCGGGTTTACCCAGGTCGCGCCTGACAAGTGCATCCGCCGTCTCGCTCAACAGGTGAATATCCTGCTGCGAACCACGGTATAAACTGAGTGGGGTCACATCCTTGGCGCGAAGTGGGGCCTCCTGTTGATGCCAGATGTAGTAGAAGACATTCAAAACCAGCAACAACAGAAACAACCACCGCATAGAAACCTCAAGACAAAGGACAGGCCATCGCCAAACCGACAAAAACCAGGTCGGGCACCACCTTGGCATCAGGAACAACCCCGGAAACCAGATTGGCATCCCCACCCGTGAGAAACACCACGAAATCCTTTCCCCAATATTGCTGCGCCAATTCAAGCTGAGTCAGGACAAACCCTCTGAGCATCAACATGCAACCGCGCTCGACCGCTTCGACAGTTGTCCGACCTGGAGCGAGACTCTCATGGGCTCGCTCGGCGGCCATATCGTCATAGCGAATTCTTCGCGTATGAGTACGCAATTGGTTACGCATCAAAGGCATGCCCGGACAAATGAATCCGCCGAGATGCTCACCGTCCGCCGCTACAAAATCAGCCGTAATGGCAGTACCAAAATCAAGGACCAGGCACGCACCTGAAGCAAGATGGTACCCACCAAGCAAGGCCAACCATCGATCAAGCCCCAACCGCTCGTAATCCTGATAGCCGTTTTTCACCCCTGCCATTTCTCGGGCAGGCACAGCGCGAGTCACCGACACCCCAAACACATCAACGAGAGAGGCGACCAATGAATCCGTCTCCTCCGGGGTCCTTACACTAACAAGACGACATTTCTTGAGTTGGAACTTCTCGGCATTACTCAGGCTCACCAGCAAATCGCTGTCAGAGCTGACCACGCCACCTTCGACCGGCGTCACCCCATCGGCACGAAGAACACGCCATTTGATAAAGCTATTGCCGCAGTCAAGCTCAAGAATCATCACGCAACCTCAGGCTGAGCTCACCACCGCTAAAGTTTTTTTCCACACCGTCTACCTTCAAACGCAGCGCACCCTGGTGATCAATGCCCAGCACAATACCGTCAATCTTATTAACACCGGCAATCAAGGAGACAGCCCTGCCCTGCCAAAGATGGTATTGCTCCCACTCCGACTGTATTGCGGCAAACCCCGATGCGTGATGAAGCCTCAGATAGTGCTGAAGCTTCGCACCCAATCGTGCCACCAGCTCATTTCGATCAAAATCCCTTCCAGCCTCAAGGCACATGGATGTCCACTGCTGGTCGACCTCATCAGTCGATTGCATATTCACATTAATCCCCACGCCAAGGACAACATGGCAAACGTCCGCAGGATCCCCCACCAACTCAAGCAAGATGCCGGCGATCTTTTTCTCTCCCACCAGGACATCATTAGGCCATTTCAGCCCCGCCTCAGCGATCCCCATATCACGCAGGGCATGCATGACAGCAAGTCCGACGACCAGGCTCAGCCCTTCGATCTGCCGCATGCCACCGTCAATGCGCAGAACCAGGCTGTGATAGAGGTTTTCGGCAAACGGACTGACCCACTTACGACCACGACGACCGCGCCCAGCGGTCTGTCGCTCGGCCAAAACCATGAACGGCGCCGCCGCTCCCGGCTCGATCAAACGCAACGCCTCGGCGTTGGTCGAATCGATAGCGTCGAAGATATGGACAGGCCACTCATGAAGGCCCTTTGCGTAAATCTCTGCAGCATCCAAAAGCACCAGAGGCTTAGCCAACTGATACCCCCTACCTCGAACCTTATGAACAGACAGCCCTATTTCTGCTTCCAAGTGCTGCAATTGCTTCCATACAGCACTACGACTGATACCCAAAGCAGCACCCAGCGCCTGCCCTGAATGAAAGCGACCATCCTTCAGAAGTTTTAGCAACGTGAGCATGCGGAGTGCGCCCTGATAATGAGGCCCGCATGATAGCCATGCACAAGACAGTTGCATAGAAACACAAAATGACTTTCCTGCGGGCAAAACAAAACCCCTACCTGCATCAGCAGATAGGGGTTTCGGAATTTAATCTTGACGATGACCTACTCTCACATGGGGAAACCCCACACTACCATCGGCGATGCATCGTTTCACTGCTGAGTTCGGGATGGGATCAGGTGGTTCCAATGCTCTATGGTCGTCAAGAAATTCGGGTACTGAGTCGTGGCCAGTTGGCCTCGCTTCAGCAAATTGGGTATGTGATAGCGTCGGTGTTTTGTGAGATTCGAACTTTCGGTTCGTTTCGTCTTCACACACCGCAATCTGGTCTCTTCGCCGTTGGCTTGGAGTTACAAATTGCTTGGGTGTTATATGGTCAAGCCTCACGGGCAATTAGTACAGGTTAGCTCAACGCCTCACAGCGCTTACACACCCTGCCTATCAACGTCGTAGTCTTCGACGGCCCTTCAGGGGACTCAAGGTCCCAGTGAGATCTCATCTTGAGGCAAGTTTCCCGCTTAGATGCTTTCAGCGGTTATCTTTTCCGAACATAGCTACCCGGCAATGCCACTGGCGTGACAACCGGAACACCAGAGGTTCGTCCACTCCGGTCCTCTCGTACTAGGAGCAGCCCCTCTCAAATCTCAAACGTCCACGGCAGATAGGGACCGAACTGTCTCACGACGTTCTAAACCCAGCTCGCGTACCACTTTAAATGGCGAACAGCCATACCCTTGGGACCGGCTTCAGCCCCAGGATGTGATGAGCCGACATCGAGGTGCCAAACACCGCCGTCGATATGAACTCTTGGGCGGTATCAGCCTGTTATCCCCGGAGTACCTTTTATCCGTTGAGCGATGGCCCTTCCATACAGAACCACCGGATCACTAAGACCTACTTTCGTACCTGCTCGACGTGTCTGTCTCGCAGTCAAGCGCGCTTTTGCCTTTATACTCTACGACCGATTTCCGACCGGTCTGAGCGCACCTTCGTACTCCTCCGTTACTCTTTAGGAGGAGACCGCCCCAGTCAAACTACCCACCATACACTGTCCTCGATCCGGATAACGGACCTGAGTTAGAACCTCAAAGTTGCCAGGGTGGTATTTCAAGGATGGCTCCACGCGAACTGGCGTCCACGCTTCAAAGCCTCCCACCTATCCTACACAAGCAAATTCAAAGTCCAGTGCAAAGCTATAGTAAAGGTTCACGGGGTCTTTCCGTCTAGCCGCGGATACACTGCATCTTCACAGCGATTTCAATTTCACTGAGTCTCGGGTGGAGACAGCGCCGCCATCGTTACGCCATTCGTGCAGGTCGGAACTTACCCGACAAGGAATTTCGCTACCTTAGGACCGTTATAGTTACGGCCGCCGTTTACCGGGGCTTCGATCAAGAGCTTCGCGTTAGCTAACCCCATCAATTAACCTTCCGGCACCGGGCAGGCGTCACACCCTATACGTCCACTTTCGTGTTTGCAGAGTGCTGTGTTTTTAATAAACAGTCGCAGCGGCCTGGTATCTTCGACCGGCGTGGGCTTACGCAGCAAGTGCTTCACCCTCACCGGCGCACCTTCTCCCGAAGTTACGGTGCCATTTTGCCTAGTTCCTTCACCCGAGTTCTCTCAAGCGCCTTGGTATTCTCTACCCAACCACCTGTGTCGGTTTGGGGTACGGTTCCTGGTTACCTGAAGCTTAGAAGCTTTTCTTGGAAGCATGGCATCAACCACTTCGTCACCCAAAGGGTAACTCGTCATCAGCTCTCGGCCTTAGAATCCCGGATTTACCTAAGATTCCAGCCTACCACCTTAAACTTGGACAACCAACGCCAAGCTGGCCTAGCCTTCTCCGTCCCTCCATCGCAATAACCAGAAGTACAGGAATATTAACCTGTTTTCCATCGACTACGCTTTTCAGCCTCGCCTTAGGGACCGACTAACCCTGCGTCGATTAACGTTGCGCAGGAAACCTTGGTCTTTCGGCGTGGGTGTTTTTCACACCCATTGTCGTTACTCATGTCAGCATTCGCACTTCTGATACCTCCAGCAAGCTTCTCAACTCACCTTCACAGGCTTACAGAACGCTCCTCTACCGCATCACTTACGTG